>NZ_FQTP01000007.1 GCF_900128515.1 Bathymodiolus heckerae thiotrophic gill symbiont | reverse complement strand
ATCGTCTGCCAATAAGCCATACCCGTTTCTCCAGCATGTTCAGTACGTGGAACACTACTCCAATCTATAGTTTGAAAAGGAATGCTTGTATTGTTTATCATATAATTTTAAAAACGCCAGAAAGCTTTATGAAGTAGCGCCATCAGTGTTAAGATTTCCAAACGCCCTAACAACATTGAAAAACTTAAAATCCATTTAGCACTCTCACTAATTGAGCCGTAATTTTGTGCCACATCACCCAAACCAGGGCCCAAATTATTGATACTGGCTGCGGTTGCAGAAAAGCTTGTTACTTGATCCATACCAGTGAACATTAATGCCACCATAATTAAAATAAAAGCAATCACATAAAGTGAGAAAAAACCCCAAACTGAAATCAGGGTGCTTTCGTCCACACTACGTCGATTAAGCTTAATATTGATTTGCGCATTCGGATGAATGAATTTCTTAATCTCTTTCATTGCTAACTTAAACATTAGTAACACTCTAACCACTTTAATACCGCCACCTGTTGAACCGGCACAAGCACCAATAAAACTGGCAAAAATAAGCATAACTGGTAATATCAACGGCCATAATGAGAAATTAGTTGAGGCAAATCCAGTGGTGGTTGCCATTGAAACACTCTGGAAAATACCATAGCGTAATGCTTCTTGTGCTGTTTGGTATTGACCACTATCCAGCAAGAACATGGCAACTAACACAATCAAAACGCTCAGCATTAACAAATAAGTTTGAAATTCAGAATCCTGGAAAAATGCTAGTACGTTTTTCTTGCGCCAAACAAAAAAGTGCAGTGAAAAGTTAATGCCGGCTAAGAACATGAATATCACAGCAACCGATTCAATTGCAATAGAATCAAAATAACCGATGGACAAATCATGTGTAGAAAATCCACCAATTGCAACCGTTGTATAACTGTGCCCAATCGCATCAAAAATATCCATGCCTGCCAAATAATAAGCCACTGCACAAATCACGGTGAAGCTTAGATAAATTTTCCATAAAGCTTTGGCTGTTTGAGTTAATTTTGGGGTGAGTCGATCTTTAGAAATACCGCTAGACTCAGCATGATAAAGCTCCATACCGCCCACGCCAAGCATTGGTAAAATAGCCACGGCCAGTACAATAATTCCCATGCCACCTAACCATTGTAGTTGTTGACGATAGTACAAAATTGCCATCGGCAGATCATCCAATCCTGACAATACCGTAGCACCTGTAGTAGTAAGACCTGACATTGATTCAAAAAATGCATCAGAGAAAGTCATTCTTAAAGATTCTGAAAGCAGAAAAGGCGTAGTTGCAAACAGCGATAAAACAAACCAAAAACTCACCACGACCAAAACGCCTTCGCGAATTCTAAAATCTTTAGTTGATTTTCTAAAGGGTAAATATAGCAATAAGCCACTTAAAAAAGTAAGTGCGAATGCTGCTATAAAGGATGGCGTCTCATTCTGCTGATAAATAACATCAACCACAATTGGTGGCAACTGAGTCAAACTAAACACCATTAACAATAAGCCGATGGTTTTAAATACAATACTAAACTGCATAATATTTCCTAATTAAATCTAGTTTTAATCAAAATAACCTTCGAATAACTCTTCAACTTCATGGATTTTATTAACATCAGTGAGTACTAACAATACATGATCACCCTCTTCAATCACTAATTTTCTAGAGCCCATGATTACTTTATTATTACGCACTATTGAACCAACTACTACACCATCTGGCAGGCTAATTTGCCCAATACTTCTTCCAACAACATCTGAATGATTTTTATCGCCATGAACAACCACCTCAATCGCTTCAGACTTGCCTTGGCGCAAAGAATGCACCATCATCGTGTCGCCCTTGCGGATGTGTGCCAAAATACCACTAGTGGTAATTTGGTCAGGGGAAATTACCATATCGACATCTTCACTTTGCTCTGCTAAATCTTCATAAACATTACGCTTAACCAGGGCAATAGTTTTATGTGCCCCTAAGCGCTTTGCCAAAATAGAGACGATTACGTTAATTTCATCAGAATCAGTTAGTGCTAAAAATAAATCAGTATTTTCGATACCCTCTTCTAATAGCAACTCCTCATCAGAAGCATTACCGCGTAATACTAATACATCATCAAGCTCATCTGCAAGCTCTTTAACTCGATCCTTGTTTTTTTCAATAATTCGTACACGATGATTTTTCTCTAAATGTTTAGCTAAATTAAGACCAATACGGCCACCACCTGCAATGATGATATTTTTATAAGCCCTATCAAGTCGTCTAAATTCTTTTAAAACCTTGGAAACACTCTCTCTCTTGGTCACAAAATAAACCCGATCACCGTCTTTAATCACGGTATCGCCATAAGCAGGAATAGCTTGACTATTACGATACAAACTAACAATACGCATATTAATATTTGGCAAATGCTTGTGCAACTCTTTAATAGAATGGCCCACAATTGGGGTGCCTGCATAAGCCCTAGTTTCAACTAATTGCACTAAACCATTTTCAAATTCAAATACCTGCTCAGCGCCTGGCTCTTCAACCACACGCTTAATATAATTTGTTACTAGGCCTTCAGGCGTAATAATAAAGTCGATAGGAATAGCATCATCAGAAAACAACTCCTTACGATGCAAGTATTCCGCGGTACGTACTCGAGCAATTTTTTTATCAACTTGATAAAGCGTATGAGCCATCTGACAAGCAAGCATATTACCTTCATCAGACCTGGTTACCGCGATTACCATGTCCATATTTTTAATATCTGCCTCTTCTAAAATGTTCGGATAAGAGCCATTGCCACAAACGGTTTTAATATCTAAATGGCGCTGAATATCGAGCAAATTAGTCTCGTCTGTATCAACAATGGTAATGTCATTATCTTTATCTTCGCTTAAATATTTAGCCAGTGTGGAGCCAACTTGACCTGCACCTAAAATTAAAATTTTCATCGTTAAGCCTTATTTTTGTCAATACCTAGATCTTTAAGTTTTCGATACAGCGTAGTACGCTCCAAACCTGCCTTAGCAGCCACAGCTGCAATATTATGATTATTCTCCTGCAAGTGATGATTAAAGTATTCTTTTTCAAATACATTTCTAGCCACTTTTAATGGCGTATCAAAATCAATCCCAGTGATAGCATTTTGGTCTTTTTTAACAGCTTGATCAGACAAAAACTTACGCACTAATGGTAAAATATCATGCAGTGGTTTTTTCAAAAAATCAACCGCACCAAGTTTGATTGCTTTAATCACATCCTTATGCTCAGCATGGCCAGACATCATCACAATGGGCGTTGTAAAACCCTCGTTAATCCACTCTTCTAATAATGACATACCGTCTTGACCCGGCATCCAAACATCCATCATCACTAAATCAAATGTCTGGATTTGAATTAAACTTTTGGCTTCTTGGGCGTTAGCTGCCAAACTCACCTGATAATTAACATCTTCCAAAGTGTCCATCATAGTTTCTGCATTGATACTTTCATCATCAATAATAAGAATTTTTCCGATTATATTTACACTGTTCATTTCCATTCCTCTTTTCTAAACTTGGTAATCAAATTCAATGGTGACTTTAGCACCATGTGGTTTTACATTAGATGCGAATATACGTGCATCATGTTGTTCAATAATATTTTGCACAATCGCCATACCCAGGCCACTACCTTTGACCTTGGTAGTAACATAAGGTTCAAATACTCGATCTAATACATCCTTATTAAAACCTTCTCCGTCATCAGTCACACTCAAACGCACCAAACCTTTATCAGCAAGATACTCCGTAACAATATTAACCGTAATATTGCTTCTTAAAGAAGATTCGGCTGAATTTTTAACTAAATTGATTAACACCCTTGAAAGACTAGTCGGATCAAGTAACAATGGTGGAATATCACTAGACAAATTAAAGCTGATATTTAAATCTTGTTGGGCATCATACAAAGAAATTGACTGATTAATAATGGTATTTAAATTACTTAATTTACGTTCAATTTGAGGCGTATTAGCGTAGTCTGCAAAAGCACTCACCATCATATCCATAGATTTAACTTGGTCAATAATAGTGTTAGTGGTTTTGTCAATCACCTCCAAATCTCGATCTTGCAAAGAGTCCATAAAACGATTACGCAAGCGTTGTGCCGACAGCAAAATTGGGGTTAATGGATTCTTAATTTCATGTGCCATGCGTATAGCAACCTCGCCCCAGGCGGCTTTTTTCTGCGCACGATTAAGCTTGGAAATATCCTTAATAATAATAACATAGCCCAGTGTTTTGTTATTATTTTCAAGCATGGCACCTTGGCACGATAACAATAAATGACGATCTGCCAAAGTTAGCTCTAACTCCTCATTCCACTCGCTATTTTCTGCTTTAAATTTATCTGTAGTTAATACAAATAAAGGGCTTAGCTCAACATGCTTCTTAGAGATTTCATCACAACTATGACCAACAAAAGATTGCTCATCATTGATATTAAACATTTCACCAATAATTGGATTGATCAAACGGATATTTCTATTCTGATCTAAAGCAATAACGCCATACGAATATTTCAAAATGGTTTCTAAATACAAATTGTGTGTATCCAGTCCTTCTTTAGAGGCTTTAATTTGGCTAGACATAATGTTAAATTGCTCAATCAACAAGCGCACATCATCACTATTCTTACTTTGCTCAATACGAACATCGTAGTTACCTTTAGCAATTTCTCGAGTAGCAATGGACAAATTGTTAAGTGGTTTCATGAGTTTTTCAATCATACGAAATACCAGCATCAAGGCACTAAGAACAGCCAGTAGCACCGTTGAAGAAAAATCAATCATGAAACGTTTTTGAGTAATCGAAGTATTTAAATCAAAATCAATATTTTTGGTTCTTTGGGTGAAATTTTCAACCTGAGATAAAAAGCCTAATAAACCTGGATCTGCCGCATAAACCGCATCGACAACAAAGAAGTTTTTATCTGCGGCACGACTTAAATAGCGCGTTGACATTTTTACTTGGATAACGTTTGTAGAGGCGTCCTCATTAATCGTACGAGGCTGAGAGCCTGGTAACGGCTGATCTTCAACTGCCATACAATTAGAAATATCAGCTGTCTTGGCAATAACCTCTTCCTTATCGTCAAACAAAGTAATTTGGCAAGCCCAGCCCTTATCAATCAATCCATCTAAAAATATTTGCATACTTGATTGGTAATTATCTGCATCTTTTTTAAAGTCACCAAAAGAGGTAATCAAGGTTAATAAACGCTTTGTTTGTTGTGTATAACGCTCATTTCTAACCTCTTGCACGCCTTCATAAAGACTGTCAACTTGTTGAATAAAGTTTTCGCTAAAAATATCAAAGGTTTTTTCAGAGTCTTCAACGTTATTTTGAATGGTTTGAAAAGAAAACATATAAAATGACAGTATTGGAATAATCACCAGCATTGGTACAATTTTAATAAACGACCAAGTGAATTTTGAGCCAATAATATCATCACCCATTTCTCGTTTTAAACGAGTAATATCAGCAATAATATAATAAATAGCGATAATACTTAAGTTAATATTATAGCCTACCAAATAGCCCCACCATTCGCCAATGAGTTCAGGATTAAGGCCTAAATAAAATGTACCTGAAATAGACAATAAAAAAATTGATGTCCAAAACCAAGCGGGCGGGGTTTTAATGAAGTTTGTATGCTGACGATATGTCATATGCTTATTATTCGTTATTGACTAATTTGGCTGAATTATCTCATAAATAACGCCGCCATATGGCTACTTGTTGCTAAAATACAACAATGATTCAAACCGACCAGCAACTAGGTGATTTTCTAAACTCTATTAAATCGCACACTCATTTAGCCATTGATACTGAATTCAAGCGTGTTGATACCTTTTATCCTATTTTATGCTTGGTACAAATTGCCACGAAAAGTGCAATCGATTGCATCGATATACTCGCTATTGAGAATTTAGAACCTTTATTCGAAAAACTATACAAAGCTGACACTGTGTGGATTGTGCATTCTGCTCGTCAAGATATTGAGGCCTTATATTATTTATCTGATCGCTTGCCACATCAATTATTCGATACTCAAATTGCTGCGCACTTTCTCAATCATCCTGCACAAATATCTTATCAAAAAATTACTGGAATCTTACAAGGAGTGGCTTTAGATAAGGCCTACACAAGACTCGATTGGACCATGCGCCCTTTGCCAGAAGAAGCCATTGAATATGCATTGGACGATGTGCGTTATTTACTTAAGAATTACACGCAACTACTTGAACAATTAATTATCGAGAATAAGCTAGACTGGCTAATGGCCGATGGCCATGATTTATCTGATATCAGCCTATACTTGCCAAATTTTGATCAAGCCTGGCAAAAAATAAAAGGCTTATCAAAACTACCCAAAAGCACTCATCAAAAAGCAGCGCAATTGGCTGCTTGGAGAGAGTCTCAGGCTGTCGCTAAAAATAAACCAAGAAAATGGATTATGGCAGATGAAAAATTGATTGACTATTGCCTTAACAAAACAAAATTATCCGACCAAGCCAAAGCTATTTTTAATGAGTTTTTATCTCAGCATTCACAACTGGTCGATACACGTATTGAGGTCACTAGCCATCAACCGCCAAGCAAAAGTGAAAAACAACAAAAAAACCAATTACAAAAACTCATCCAAAATATTGCAGTTCAGTATAATCTAGACGAAACATTGATCGCTAATGGCAAAACATTAATGAAATATATTCGTGGCGACCAAAGCGTTAAATTTCTTAGCGGTTGGCGCCATGACATTTTAAAAGAGGAGTTGAAAAATGCAAAACAGTCTTAAACCCGTATCAGCAGGAAATCTACCTGAAGAGGTAAATGTAATTATTGAAATTCCGGCAAATTCATCACCGGTTAAATATGAAATTGACAAGGAAACAGGTGCCATGTTTGTTGATCGTTTTATTTCTACACCGATGTTCTACCCATGTAACTACGGTTTCGTACCTGAGACATTGGCAGATGATGGTGATCCTGCTGACGTATTGGTAATTACACCTTACCCATTAATTCATGATTCAGTCATTACCGTACGTCCAATTGGTGTATTACTAATGACAGATGAAGCTGGTAGAGATTCAAAAATCTTGGCAGTGCCAACAGATAAATTATGCAAATCGTATCATGATATTAAATGTATTGATGATGTTGGCGCAACACTCAAAGACCAAATCGAGCATTTTTTCCGTTACTATAAAGATTTAGACGATGGCAAATGGGTTAAGATTGACGGCTGGGGTGATGCCAAACAAGCCAAAAAAGAACTGCAAGAATCTTACGACGCATATCGCAAGTAGTCTTTGAATACGGTCACCAATAATTTTCAAATAATTGGTGGCACACATCGAGGCAGAAAATTTAATTTTCTAGATGCACCAGGGCTAAGACCCACTCCAAACAAAGTTCGAGAAACCTTGTTCAACTGGATTCAGTTCAAATCTAGTAACAAAAAATTTTTAGATTTATTTTCAGGTAGTGGTGCACTAAGCTTTGAAGCACTCTCTAGAGGTGCAGGCCATGTGCTTGGCATTGAAAAAGATTTACAAGCATTTCAAAGTCTAATAAAAAATCGAAAATTATTGAAATCTGACAAAATCCAGTTCATTCATACCGATGCGCTGGATTTTTTACGCCATAAATCCACTAAAAAGTTCGATTTCATCCTCTTAGACCCACCTTTTCATCAAAAACTGCTTGAAAAATCCTTAAGACAGCTATCTTTGGGTGATTTTTTAACTTCAGGCTGTTGTATTTATCTAGAGTCTGAATTTGAAATAACCGAATTATTCTTATCTGAGAAAATTTCACAAAAATTCAAAATCAACAAACAAAAACACTCAGGACAGGTGCATTATTGCTTAATTGAGGTATTATGAGCTTATTATGACAAAAAGAATTGCAATTTATCCTGGCTCGTTTGATCCAATTACCAATGGCCATATTGATTTAATCAAGCGTGCTAGCAAGCTGTTTGATGAGGTTATTATCGGTATTACTCAAAATAGTAAAAAATTTGCTTTTTTAAGTATTGAAGATCGTATTAGTATTGCTGGAAAAACACTCAGTAATGTTAGAAATATTAAAGTTATGAGCTTTAACACACTGCTGGTTGATTTTGCCAAAGCACAAAATGCTCAAGTGATTTTGCGTGGCCTGCGAGCAGTGAGCGATTTTGAATATGAATTTCAACTTTCTGGCATGAACAAGCACCTTAATCCTGAAATTGAAACTTTATTTATGACACCAGCGGAGCAATACGCCAACATCTCATCCTCTTTGGTTCGAGAGATTCTTAGCCTAGGCGGTGATATTAGTCACTTTGTACCTAAATCTGTAGAAACACTGCTTAAACAACGCCTGTAAATTTTTTCCTAATTGCCGCTTGAAATAAAAACTCTTATCCCTATATAGGGTGTATATCAAATACAAGGGGTAAAAAATGTCAAAAATTATCGGAATTGACTTAGGGACAACAAACTCATGTGTCGCTATCATGGAAGGCGGCAAAGTTAAAATTATTGAAAATTCAGAGGGTGATCGCACTACCCCATCAATCATTGCTTTTCCAAAAGATTCAGAAGAAGTTTTAGTAGGTCAATCAGCCAAGCGTCAAGCAGTTACAAATGCTGAAAACACATTGTATGCAATCAAGCGTTTAATTGGTCGTCGTTTTGACGAAGATGCCGTACAAAAAGACATTGACTTGGTGCCGTACAAAATTGTCAAAGCTGACAATGGCGATGCTTGGGTTGAGGTAAATGGTACAAAAATGGCAGCACCTGAGATTTCAGCAAAAGTTATCGGCAAGATGAAGAAAACTGCTGAAGACTACCTGGGTGAAACAGTAACAGAAGCAGTTATTACTGTTCCAGCTTACTTTAACGATTCACAGCGTCAAGCAACAAAAGATGCAGGAAAGATTGCTGGATTAACCGTTAAACGTATTATTAACGAGCCAACAGCGGCAGCACTAGCTTATGGTGTTGATAAATTAGTCGGTGATAAAACCGTTGCGGTATATGACTTAGGTGGTGGTACATTTGATGTATCAATCATTGAAATGGAAGATATTGATGGTGAAAAGCACTTTGAAGTATTGTCAACTAATGGTGATACATTCCTAGGTGGTGAAGACTTTGATCAGCGCATTATTAACTATTTAGTTGATGAGTTTGAGAAAGAACAAGGTGTTAATCTTAAGAATGACCCAATGGCACTTCAACGCTTAAAAGAAGCGGCAGAAAAAGCTAAAATTGAGTTGTCATCTTCAGAGCAAACAGAAGTAAATCTTCCGTATGTAACTGCTGATGCTTCAGGTCCAAAACACATGAACATCAAAATTACTCGCTCTAAATTAGAGTCATTAGTAGAAGATCTTATTAAGCGTACGATTGACCCATGTCAGGTGGCACTTGATGATGCTGACCTTTCAGCTAGCGATATTGATGAAGTAATCATTGTTGGTGGCTCAACACGTATGCCTAAGGTACAAGAAAAGGTTAAAGAATTCTTCGGCAAAGAGCCTAAGAAAGACGTCAACCCAGACGAAGCAGTCGCTATGGGTGCAGCGATTCAAGCAGGTGTATTAGGTGGCGAAGTCAAAGATGTATTGTTACTAGACGTTACCCCATTGTCTCTAGGTATTGAAACCATGGGTGGTGTTATGACCAAGCTAATCGAAAAAAATACAACTATTCCTACCAATGCGTCGCAAATTTTCTCAACAGCGGCAGACAATCAGTCAGCGGTAACTGTACATGTATTACAAGGTGAGCGTGAAATTGCAAGTGGCAATAAGTCACTTGGTCAATTCAATTTAGAAGGTATTGATAACGCACCTAAGGGTCAGCCTCAAATCGAAGTAACACTTGATATTGACTCTGATGGTATTTTGAATGTTTCTGCCAAAGACAAAAACACAGGCAAAGAACAATCAATTACCATTAAAGCATCAAGTGGCTTAAGTGATGAAGAAGTTGAAAAGATGATTAAAGATGCTGAAGTGCATGCAGATGAAGATAAAAAATTCCAAGAATTGGTTACCTCTAGAAACATGGCTGATTCTTTAATTCACTCAACTAAGCAAGCATTAGAAGATCTTAAAAAAGAAGTTTCTGAAGATGAAAAAACTTCTATCGAAGCTGCAATTGTAGAGTTAGAAGAAGCAATGAAGACAGATGATAAAGATGAGATTGATGCTAAATCACAAGCATTAACTGAAAAGGCCCAACCGTTAGCTGAAAAAGCACAAGCCAAAGCTGGCTCAGCAGAGGGTGCATCTGAGGCAACTGACGCAGGTGATGATGTTGTTGATGCTGATTTCGAAGAAGTCAAAGACGACAAGTAATCTTAAGGGCGCCTCTATAAATTCTGGTAATTTTTGACAACAACAAACCCTCTTAGGTAAAATAAAATCATGCAGACATAGTTATTCATATGTCAAATTATTTTATTTTACCTAAGAGGGTTTGTTTAAGTCCCAAAGGGCAAGGGTTCTAGGCTCATTAACAGTGTTAAATTTTTCAGCAATATGATTAACTATTACTTAAAAAATTGTGCCTTGTTAATAAGCCTAGAAGGCTTGCAAAATTTCATCAGGATTTATAGAAGTGCCCTTTAATATTTAAACCAATAACCTTCTTCAGATTGTTAATATTTGAAGGGGGTTTTTTAACTTTATAAAAAAGGTAGTTATGTCACAAAGAGATTATTACGAAGTTTTAGGTGTTAATAACAACTCAGACAAAAAGCAAATAAAAAAAGCTTATAAACGTCTGGCAATGAAACATCACCCTGATCGTAACGTAGACAATAAAGAAGAAGCAGAAGAAAAATTTAAGGAAATTCAAAAAGCCTATGCAATTTTATCTGATGAACAAAAACGTCAAGCCTATGATCAATTTGGTCATGCTGGCGTAAATGGCAACGCTGGTGCTGGTGGTTTTGGTGGTGGTGGTTTTGGTGATATCTTTGGTGATATCTTTGGAGGCGGACAGCAGCAAGCAGACACGCGTGGATCTGACTTACGATACGACTTAGAAATAGGCTTAAAAGAAGCGGCAGAAGGTACAACCGTTAAAATTCGTATTCCAAAAAATGAAAAATGTGAGCCATGTTCAGGTACTGGTGCAAAACCAGGAACAAGTGTTAACACATGCCCTACTTGTGGTGGCGCTGGTCAGGTGCAAATGCAACAAGGATTTTTTGCTGTTCAGCGCCCCTGCCCAACCTGTTCGGGTGCCGGACAAAAAATTGAATCTCCTTGTGGGTCTTGTCGTGGACAAGGTGTTGTGCGTAAGCAAAAAACTTTATCTGTCAAAATTCCTGCAGGTGTTGATACCGGTAATCGCATCCGTCTAACTGGTGAAGGTGAAGCTGGTATTCGTGGCGCTCAAAATGGTGACTTATATGTAGAAGTTCATGTCAAAATGCACGAAATTTTTCAGCGCGATGGCAATGATTTATATTGCGAAGTTCCAATTGATTTTGCCACTGCAGCACTAGGTGGTGCAATTGAAGTACCAACACTCAATTCCAAGCTCAAACTTAAAATCCCATCTGGCACTCAAACTGGAAAGCAGTTTAGACTTAGAGGAAAAGGTGTTACCGGCATTCGACATAGTAGCGCTGGTGACTTAATTTGTCAGGTCAAGTTAGAAACACCTGTGAATTTAAGTAAAAAACAAAAAGATTTATTGGAAGAGTTTTCAGGCTCATGCAGTAAAAAACATCACCCTGAATCAGACTCATTTTTTGGTAAAATGAAGTCATTCTTTGAATAAAAACAACAGGAAAATCGTGAAAATTAAACAAATTAAAGCAAGAGAAATTCTTGATTCAAGAGGTAATCCAACCATTGAAGCTGACGTTATTTTAGATGATGGCACAATGGGCAGTGCTATGGTACCAAGTGGCGCTTCAACTGGCCAACGTGAAGCTTTAGAGCTTCGTGATGGTGATCAATCTCGCTACCTTGGTAAAGGTGTTTTAAAAGCGGTAGAATTTGTTAATACAGAAATCAACGAAACCTTAATTGGTTTTGGCATTGAAGATTTAAGTGTTATTGATCAAGCAATGATCGATCTTGATGGCACAGAAACTAAATCGCGCCTTGGTGCTAATGCAATTTTGGCGGTGTCTTTAGCCAGTGCACATGCCAATGCGAACAGACAAAATAAGCCACTATATGACTCACTTGATCAAGGTGATGACTACAAACTACCTGTGCCAATGATGAACATCATCAATGGTGGTGAGCATGCCAATAATAGTGTTGATATTCAAGAGTTTATGATTATTCCTGCTGGTGCACCAAACTTCAAAGAGGCGCTTCGCTATGGCGCAGAAGTTTTCCATCACTTAAAATCAGTATTAGAAGCACAGGGTATGAACACTTCTGTTGGCGATGAAGGTGGTTTTGCACCTGATTTAGCTTCTAACGAAGACGCCATTAAGGTGATTTTAGAAGCAATTAAAAATGCAGGCTATGAAGCAGGCAAAGATATCTTTATTGGTATTGACGCAGCCAGCTCTGAATTTTACAAAGATGGTAAGTACAACCTTGTTTCTGAAAATAGATCCCTCACTTCAGAGGAGTTTGTTGATTACTTAGCAAATTGGGTTGATAGTTATCCAATTATCTCTATTGAAGATGGTATGGATGAAAATGACTGGGACGGCTGGGACTTGCTAACGAAAAAAGTTGGCGATAAAGTGCAGCTTGTTGGTGATGATTTATTCGTTACTAATAGTAAAATTCTTAAACAAGGCATTGACAACAATATTGCCAACTCAATCTTAATCAAAGTTAACCAAATTGGCACCTTAACTGAAACTTTTGCTGCGATGAAAATGGCTTCTGAAGCTGGATATACTGCGGTTATGTCGCATCGATCAGGTGAAACTGAAGACACTACTATTGCAGATTTGGCTGTAGCAACTGGCTGTGGACAAATAAAAACTGGCTCTTTGTCTCGCTCTGATCGCTTGGCTAAATATAATCGCTTATTACGCATCGAAGAAGAATTAGGCACTAAAGCAATTTACCCCGGACTTGATGCTTTCAATCATTTAAATTAAACTAAGACTTAACTTACTTAACTCTACAACTGATTGGAATCACTTTCAACCTTTTGGCTTAGTATTACGCTACTTAGTTTAATACTAGCTTCAGCTTTTTTTTCCAGCACTGAAACTTCAATGATGGCGATTAATCGTTATCGTCTAAAGACTCTGAGTAAAACCAATAAAAATGCTAGGCGTACTGAGCAACTATTAAAAGATACTGACCATCTGATTGGTACTATTTTACTAGGCAACAACTTTGTCAATATTTTTGCCTCAAGCATTGCCACCATCTTGGCAATTAAACTCTGGGGAGAGGATTCAATTGTATTGGCCTCTTTAGCACTTACTTTTGTTATTTTAGTTTTTGCTGAAACCACACCAAAAACATTTGCTGCCAAAAATCCAGAAAAAATCGCCCTACCTGCTTCAATTATTATTAGCGCACTGATTAAAATTTTTAAGCCTTTTGTTTGGTTTATCGCACAAATATCCAAACTAATTCTTAAATTATTTGGTATTAACAACCAATATCAACAAGAAGATATTAGCTCGGAAGAATTACGCATGGTGGTCAGTGATGCCAAGCCAATTATTGCTTCTAATTATCAGAAAATGCTACTTAATATTATTGATCTTGAGAAAGTTAAAGTTGAAGATATTATGATTCCAAGACATGAATTAATCAGTGTTGATATTAACCAGCCAGATGAAATTCTCAAACAATTTGAACGCATTCAGCACACTCGGTTACTCACTTATGATGGCTCCACCGATAATATTACTGGCGTTTTACACATGCGTGATATTGTCAACTTGTATGCCAAAGGTGATTTCAACATGGATAACGTACTGGCTTTAGTACGCGACCCTTATTTTGTACCTGAAGGCACTTCTCTTGCACATCAACTGGAGCATTTCCAAACTGAAAAAAGACGCTTAGGGCTTGTTGTTGATGAATATGGCGAAGTACGTGGATTAATTGTGCTTGAAGACATTCTAGAAGAAATTGTTGGTCAGTTTACTTCTAATCAAAGTGAAATTATTGATGAAATTAGCCTGCAAGAAGATGGTAGCTATTTAGTTGATCCTAGAATCAACATACGCGAACTCAATACAACTCTTAATATCGAGTTATCAGTTGCTAAGGCAAAAACACTGAATGGTCTTATTTTAGAGGAATTACAAACTATTCCAAAGCGCGATATCAGCCTTAAAATTGATAAAATTCTAGTTGAAATTTTACAAATTTCAGATCAAACTATTAAGCTGGTTAAGTTAACAAAACTAGATTAACGCCTCACCCATACGTACTGTTTGACCAGCATTTAACTTCAAACAATACTTCTGATCTGGCATCAACATAACAATGGTTGAGCCCATATTGAATCGACCCAACTCTTCGCCCTTCTTAAGCTCAATGTTTTGATCTGTATAGTCAAAATGCTGTATTTTTTTCTTATAAGGCGGGTTAATCTGACCTGCCCAAACTGTTTGCATAGAGCCAACAAAGATAGCGCCAACTAAAACAAATGCACATAAGCCAAACTCTGTTTGAAAATAACAAACCACACGCTCATTTCTAGCAAATAAATCATCTACACCTTCAGCAGTTGTCTTATTGACAGAAAACAAATCGCCTAGAATATAATCCATAGAGACCAGCTTACCATCATACGGCATATGAATTCGATGATAATCTTTTGGGGAAAGATAGATGGTGGCAAAGTAGCCTGAGTCAAATTGATCGGCACGATAATCACCAGCCAACAACGCAGAAACTGTATAGTAATGATTTTTAGCTTGAAAAATAGTAGCATGGCTTATTTTGCCTGCTTGAGAGACTACACCATCAACTGGACAAATAATATTACTTGCACCTATTTCACGCACCCCTGGTTTTAAAGCGCGCGTGAAAAAATCGTTAAAATGTTGATAATCTTCCACATTTTCACGCATTGCTTCAGATAAGTTAACCCCATAAGATTTAACAAACCAATGAGTAAATTTATTTTTTAACCAAACATTCTCAAGTCGAGCAAAGCGAAACATAAGCTTTGACAATGCATGCTGAGGGATAATATACTGCCACCAAGTCATATTTTAAACTAGCCTATTTTTGATTGAATGAATGTCAGAGCTTCGCTATAACTCACCTCGAACTTTTCTGGGTTGTTTCTAGCTTTGTACTCAACATTACCATTATCCGCATGAGTATCGCTCAATACCATTCTATGTGGAATACCTAATAATTCAGAATCAGCAAACATAATACCGGCACGTTCTTTACGATCATCTAATAAAACTTCAATACCAGCCTCTAAACACAACTGATATAAATCATCAGCCAGTGCTTTAACTCGGGTAGATTTGTTGTAGTTAATTGACACAATAACTAATTGGAACGGTGCAATAGATTCAGGAAAAATAATACCACGATCGTCGTAATTTTGCTCAATCGTTGCGGCAATAACGCGTGTTACGCCGATGCCGTAACAACCCATGGTCGTTGTTACGGCTTTACCTGATTCACCAATAACATTGGCATTCATAGCTTTTGAATACTTTGTACCTAATTGGAAAATATGCCCAACTTCAATACCACGCTTGATTACAAGCTTACCTTTACCATCAGGTGAATCATCGCCTTCAACAGCATTACGTAAGTCTGCCTGAGTAAACTCGGTATCTTGCCAATTGACACCAGTTAGATGATGATCCCATTCGTTTGCACCACAAACAAAATCACACAAAATACTAGCTGAATAATCAACCACCAATTCAATGCCAAGCTGCTTAATACCAATAAAACCTTTTTTCAATCCTAACGATTTAATGTCTTCATCGGAAGCCAACTCAAATTCACCAAATAAATTATGCGCTTTAATTTCGTTTAATTCATGATCACCCCGAAGTGCCAAAGCTTTAAAACCAGCTGAAGTTACAATAATCAAAGTTTTGATACAACTTGAAGGATCAACTGATAAAAATTCTGAAACTTCACTAATACTGGTTTTTTTCTTAGTTAAAACAGACTCTTGCTGTGCTGATGGTGTTGCACTTGACTCTTGTTTAGGAAAAGCCACTTTTTCAATGTTGGCAGCATAGCTAGACTGATCAGAAAAGCAAATAGTGTCTTCACCACTATCGGCTAACACATGAAACTCATGAGAAGCATCGCCACCAATAGAGCCTGAATCGGCCAATACAGGGCGATAATCAAGGCCTAGACGGTCAAAAATATTGCAATACGTTTGATGCATTATGTCGTATGTTTGTTGCAACGACTCTTGATCTAAATGAAAAGAATAAGCATCTTTCATGATAAATTCACGCGAACGCATCACCCCAAATCTAGGGCGTATCTCATCTCTAAATTTAGTCTGAACTTGATAAAAACTCATTGGTAGCTGCTTATAACTACGGATGTATTGAGTTGCAATCGTGGTAATCACTTCTTCATGAGTTGGTCCCATGCAGAAATCACGACCATGGCGATCTTTAAATCTTAATAATTCAGGGCCGTATTGCTCCCAACGACCAGACTCTTGCCAAAGCTCTGCAGGTTGTGTTACTGGCATTAGCACCTCTTGAGATCCAGATTTATCCATTTCTTCACGAATAATAGCCTCAACCTTTTTAAGAATTCTAACGCCCATTGGCAAATAAGAATACAAACCCGAAGCTAGCTTAGAGATTAATCCCGCTCGAATCATTAGTTGATGTGAAATAACTTGCGCATCGTTCGGTGCTTCTTTTTGGGTCGCAATTAACAGCTGTGTAGTTTTCATATAAAATGAAGGTGTGAGTTTTAAATAATTATGCTAATTTTACCCGAGCGACCTTATTATGATTGATATTCAGACACTATTAATTTACGCCATCCCAGTCTTGTTCGCAATCACTGTACACGAGACTGCTCATGGCTGGGTAGCCTCTCTACTAGGCGATCATAGCGCGCGCATGATGGGTAGAATCACGCTAAATCCAATTAAACACATAGATCCTGTAGGCACAATTCTGGTGCCTGCTTTTTTATATTTTACTTCTGGATTTATCTTTGGATGGGCTAAACCTGTCCCGGTTAACTTTAGTGCCTTAAGATCACCCCGACAAGATATGCTGTGGGTGGCTATTGCAGGACCTATTAGTAATTTTTTAATGGCCGCCTTATGGCTGGGTGTTATTTTTATTGCTATCAATACCGGCTCGCAATTTTTTGTGGATATGGCACAAGTCGGTATCCAAATTAATTTACTACTGGCAGTATTGAATTTACTGCCACTACCACCACTTGATGGAGGTCGAGTATTAAGCTCATTATTACCGCCTAGGCTATCTTATCAATACGATCAACTAGAACCATATGGCTTGTATATATTATTAGGTTTATTATTTTTAGGAATTTTTCAAACGGTTATTTTGCCCATTGTAAAACTTATTCAACAATGGGCATTTGGCTTGGTTGGTTTAATTTAAACCTAACTTAATTTCTTTCTAAGTAGCTCGTTTAATAATTTAGGGTTAGCCTTGCCTTGTGTCGCTTTCATAGCTTGTCCAACAAAAAAACCTAAGATTTTTTCATTACCTGATTTAAACTGCTCTACTTGAGCTGTGTTGTTGGCAATAGTGTCATCTACAATCGCTTCAATCTCGCCTGTATCTGTCATTTGTTTAAGACCTTTAGATTTAATAATTTCATCCGCAGAGCCTTCACCTTCCCACATAGCCTTAAATACATCCTTAGCAATTTTTCCTGAAATTGTGTCATCACCAATACGTGTTACCAATAATGATAAAGCTTGAGGCGACACCAAAGATTGGTCAATTTCCAACTGATTCTTGTTTAATAGTGCAGATAACTCACCCATAACCCAGTTGGCACATAATTTTGCATTTTTCTCATTATCTTCAAGTGTTGCTTCAAAATAATCAGCTAATGATTTTTGCGAGGTTAAGACATCAGCATCATATTCATTTAGACCTAACTGAGCAATAAATCGTGCTTTTTTCTCAACAGGAAGCTCAGGCAGACTGGCTTTAATTGATGCCATTAATTCATTACTGATTTCAACAGGTAACAAATCAGGATCTGGGAAATAGCGATAATCATTGGCCTCTTCTTTAGAACGCATAGAGCGTGTCTCATGCTTCACTGCGTCATACAAACGCGTTTCTTGCGCAACGCTACCACCCTCTTCTAAAATATCTTGCTGACGCTCAACTTCAAGGTTGATTGCACGCTCTAGAAATTTAAATGAGTTGATATTTTTAAGCTCTGCACGAGTACCTAATTCTTCTTGCCCAATAGGGCGAATAGAAACGTTTGCATCACAACGGAATGAGCCTTCTTGCATATTGCCATCACAAATGCCAATATATTGTAATAGGGAATGAATCTTCTTCGCATACGTTACCGCTTCTTTAGCACTGCGCATATCTGGCTCTGACACAATCTCTAAAAGAGGTGTGCCTGCTCGATTTAAATCTACTGCGGTGTATTCATTAAACATATCATGAACTGACTTACCTGCATCTTCTTCTAAATGTGCGCGAGTAATGCCAACAATTTTAACTTCCCCATCGACTGTAATTTCAATTTCACCTTCACCAACAATGGGAATATCCATCTGTGAAATCTGATAACCCTTAGGCAGATCAGGATAGAAGTAATTTTTACGATCAAAAATATTACGCTGATTAATATGTGCCCCTACTGCAAGACCAAATTTAATGGCTTTATTTACCGCTTCAACATTAAGCACTGGTAAGACGCCTGGCAAGCCTAAATCAACTGCACATGCCTGAGAATTTGGCGCTTGACCAAATAAAGTAGATGCTGATGAAAAAATCTTAGATTTGGTGCTAAGCTGTGCATGAATTTCTAGACCAATAACTGTTTCCCATTCCATGCTAGCCCTCCTCTGGTATCTTAGCATGCCAATCTGTTTGTTTCTGGAATTGGTGAGCAATATTAAGCAGCTTTGACTCAGACCAATAGTTACCAATCAATTGTAAGCCTACTGGCAGTTTATTTGAAAATCCAGCAGGAATACTCATACCTGGTAAACCAGCCAAATTAGCACTTAACGTGTAAATATCAGCTAAATACATGGATACTGAATCTTTTACTGAACCCAAATCAAAAGCCGTTGTTGGAGACACTGGACCCATAATAACATCCACATCAGCAAAGGCCTTCTTGAAATCTTCACTAATTAAATGGCGCGTTTTTTGTGCTTTTAAATAATAGGCATCGTAATAACCTGCTGATAACGCATAAGCACCAATCATAATACGACGCTTAACTTCCGCACCAAAACCTTCTGAGCGAGAGCGTAAATATAAATCTTCTAAATCTTTCGGGTCGTCACAACGATAGCCATAGCGAACACCATCTAAACGCGATAAGTTCGAAGAACATTCACATGGCGCAACAATATAATAAGTTGGAATTGCATAAGCTGAATTTGGCAAAGAAATTTCTTTAACGGTTGCACCCATTGCTTCAAATTCTTTAACAGCGTTCATAACTTCAGTGGCAACCGCATCATCCAGACCTTCAGAAAAGAACTCTTTAGGTAGGCCGATGGTTAAGTCTTTAATGGAATCATTAAGATTGGCTGTGTAATCTGGCACATCTTGCTGCGCAGAAGTCGAATCTTTTTCATCAAAACCAGCCATAGCATTAAGCACAATAGCCGCATCTTCTGCGGTTTTAGTCATCGGACCTGCTTGATCAAGACTAGATGCATAGGCGATCATGCCGTATCGAGAAACACGACCGTAAGTTGGCTTAAGGCCGGTAATACCACATAAACTTGCTGGTTGGCGAATAGAGCCACCGGTATCAGTACCTGTTGCAAAACAACTCAATCCACCAGCTACTGCTGCAGCCGAACCACCTGATGAACCACCTGGAATTTTATTTTTATTCCAAGGATTTTTCACATCACCATAAAATGAATTTTCATTACTAGAGCCCATGGCAAATTCATCCATATTGGATTTACCAAGCATGACCAAATCTGCTTGATTTAAATGATGTGAAACAGTTGCATCATAAGGAGAGATGAAGTTATCCAGCATTTTAGATCCTACTGAAGTCTTGACACCTTGAGTGCAAAAAATATCCTTATGTGCGTAAGGAATTCCTGTCAGAATACCACCATTGCCTGATGCAATTTTGTCATCTGAAGCTTGAGCTTGTTGCATCGCGAGTTCGTCAGTTACGGTAATAAATGCATTCAAATCAGATTTGTTAATACGGTCTAAATAATGCTGAGTAATTTCAACTGATGAAAACTCTTTATTTTTTAAGCCTTGTGCAAGCTGCGCAATAGTTTTTGTATGGATACTCATATTATTCGATAACTGTTGGCACTAAATAATGATGATTGCCAACATTAGGTGCAATAGACTGAAATAACTCTGACTGATCAACCTCTGTCACTACATCAGCACGCAAACGCTGAGTCATGTGTAATGGATGGGCCATAGGCTCAATTCCATCTGTTTCGATTGCACCAAGTTGCTCGGCTAAACCAAGAATGGCATTCAGATCTTTGGTATTATCTTTTAGCTCGCTGTCACTTAGCGATAAGCGCGCTAAATAAGCAATTTGTGAAACTTGTTGCTCAGATAACGACATAATTACAACATTGGAATCTTATTGAAGATTCGTAGTGGCTTAGAAAATGAAGAGCGCATCATACTCATATCACGTTGCATCCATTGCATTGAATCTTGCATGGCTGTCATATTTTTATTCATTTCTTCCATATTAATTAACATCGGCTCTAATGAGTCCATCTTTTGGCTAACTTGAGTTAGATCAGCAGAAATAGCATCTAATGAATTTAACTTTAAAGCAATGACATCCATATTTTTTTCAACACGTGAAAAACTCTTCTGCATTTGCGCCACTGAGGTAGTCATTTTGTCCACATTAGTCGCTAGCTTTTCAATACTAGATACCATTGATGACATGTTGCCACCCATGTTTGGATCCATTGCATTAGCAAGGCGTGCCATATCATTAGTAATTGAATAAATAACAACAAAGAACCCCATAATAATTGCACTAAATACGGCCAAAGCCGGCAAGAACATACGCTCAAATTTTGAATCAGTACGCTCGTCCGCGTGCTGTTCAACACCTTCAAGCATTTTTTCTAAATCTGAAATGCTTGAAGTAATCATTACTTCATCATCCTTCACTTCTGGTTTCTTTTTATCATCTGACATAATTTATCCTATTTTATGATTGGCAAAAATCCCCAATTACTCGTTTAAGTTGTGCTTGTTGGTAGGTATCACCAATATACGATTCGCCTAATTTTCTCATTAATATGAGGCGAATATTACCGTTAATCACTTTCTTATCAACGCTCATTGCAGATAAGAACTCAGAAGCGCTAATTTTACCGTCTACGCTGATCGGTAAATTAGATTTTTCTAATAAATCTTTAACTTGACTAACATCATCTTTAGTTAAATCGCCCAATAATTGTGACAACTTCGTCGCCATTAACATGCCTACTGAGATTGCTTCACCATGTAAAAATACACCGTAACCTAAGGTGTTTTCAATCGCATGACCAAAAGTATGGCCAAAGTTTAATAAAGCTCTTTTTCCTGATTCTAATTCATCTTCTGCAACGATATCAGCTTTATCCACACAAGATTGGTGCACAGCCTGGATAATTAAAGTCTTATCTCTAGCAATCAAATCATTGATATTACTTTGTAAAAACTTCAAGAAATCAATATTGCCGAGCAAGCCGTATTTAATCACTTCAGCCAATCCTGCGGAAAATTGTCGGTCATCCAAAGTATCCAAAGTATCCACATCAATCAGCACACAATTTGGCTGATGAAAAGCGCCAATCATATTTTTACCAAGTGGGTGATTAACCCCAGTCTTACCACCAACACTAGAATCAACCTGTGACAACAAAGTGGTTGGGATTTGAATAAAATCAACACCACGCTGGTAACTCGCTGCTGCAAAGCCTGTCATATCACCAATAACACCACCACCTAAAGCGATCAATGTACAAGATCGATCAAAACGATTTTCTAACAAAGCATCAAAAATCAGATTAACGGTATCAAGCGTCTTGTACTGTTCACCATCTGGCAAGATAACCTCTGCAATATTCAATAACCCAAGTAATGCCTTAACTTGCTCAAGGTATAAAGGCGCAACTGTGGTGTTAGTAACAATCATCACCTGCTTACCTTTGATATGATTTATTAATAACTCTGTCTGATCAAGCAATGCTTGGCCGATATAAATCGGATAAGATTTTTTTCCTAAATCAAGATTTAACGTCTTCATTTAGGCGTAATTCCTTTGCTCACCATCACCAGCAATATTTTCAACACAGCGTGTGCACAATTCTTCATGTTCGGCATGCTGACCAACATCAGCACGATGATGCCAACAGCGCACACACTTTTCATGTGATGATTTACTCACTTCAATAAACACACCTTCACCTGCCTCAATACAAGTATTTGTTTTTTCACTTAGTGGATGGATTTTGGCATAAGAAGTAATAAAAACAAAACGCAATTCATCGCCAAGTTGACTTAGTGCGTTATATACTTGTTCATCACAATACAAATCAACTTCAGCATCCAATGAAGAGCCGATAATTTTATCGTTACGCATACCTTCCATTTGTTTGCGAATGAATGGACTGATATTTCTAGCTACTTCGATGGCAGTATTATCGTAATTCGATGCCAATTGTGTATACCACTCAGTTAAAAAGATACTACTGATTTTTTCACTTGGCATACTTTGCCAAACTTCTTCAGCGGTATACGATAAAACTGGAGACAACCATTTAACCATCGCTTCTAATATATGGTTGAGTGCAGTTTGTGCACTACGGCGTGCTCTTGAATTTTCTTGCGTAGTATATTGTCTATCTTTAATAACATCTAGGTAGAATCCACCTAAATCATTACTACAAAAATTCAAAATTAACTGGATCGCATGATGGAAATTATATTGATTGTAAGCCTCTAAAATTTGCACTTGCAAATCAGCTGTTTTAGCAACAATCCATCTATCCAAATCTAGCATGTCTGTTGTTGTTATCGTATGCTGTGCTGGATTAAAACCGCTCGTATTAGCCAGCATAAAACGCACAGTGTTACGAATGCGGCGATACGAATCTGCTGAACGCTTTAAGATTTCATCTGAGACTGTCATCTCACCGGTGTAATCAGTTGAGGCAATCCACAAACGCAAAATATCAGCACCTAAGTTATTAATGACCTTTTGCGGACTCATGACATTGCCCAATGATTTACTCATTTTCTTACCGTCTTTATCAACCGTAAATCCATGTGTTAACACCTGCTTGTATGGCACCTTGCCATTAATAGCAACTGATGAAATGAGCGACGACTGGAACCAGCCACGATGCTGATCAGAGCCCTCCAAGTATAAATCGGCCACATCCGCCAAATCCTCTCTAGCCTTTAACACTGCAAAATGACTCACACCAGAGTCAAACCATACATCTAGCGTATCAGTGGCTTTTTCATAATCATCAGCATCAGCACCTAATAGATCTTTAATATCAGTTTCAAACCAAGCCTCAATACCATTTTCTTCAATCATGGCTGAAACACTGACGAATAATTCTTTAGTATTTGGATGTAGCTCATCTGTTTGTTTGTGGGTAAACAAGGTGATTGGCACACCCCAAAAACGCTGACGAGAAATACACCAATCTGGTCGATTGCCCACCATTAATTCAATGCGCTTTTTACCCCAATCAGGAATCCAATCCACTTTAGGGATTTCGGTATTAACCGCATCTCTTAAACCGTTATCCTGCATAGAAACAAACCATTGTGGCGTTGCTCTAAAAATAACCGGGGTTTTATGGCGCCAACAATGTGGGTACGAATGCACCAGTGGATCGTGCTTAACCAAGGTGTTTGCATTTTCTAAAATTTCAATAACACTAGCATTGGCCTTAAAAATAAACTGTCCAGCTAGCAGTTCAGTGTCTTCGAAAAATACACCACGCCCATCAACTGGACAATTAACTGGCAAATCATATTGCTTGCCAACAACAAAGTCTTCCTGACCATGTGCCGGCGCTGTGTGAACCGCACCTGTACCTGCATCTGTGGTTACATGATCACCTAAAACAATAGGTACTTGTTTGTCATAAAATGGATGCTGAACCTGGAGACCTTCAAGCTCATCACCTAAATAAACTTCAGATAAAATGTTTGCTTCCAGCTCATAACGAGATAATGCAGCTTCTGCCAAATCTTGAGCTAATAACAAATATTCATCACCCGTATCAGCCAATACATAGCTAAGCTCAGGATGCAGTGCTACTGCTTCATTTGCAGGTAGCGTCCAAGGGGTGGTAGTCCAAATAACCACAGAAACTGACTTATCAACCTTAAAGATTGAATCATCAATAATTTTGAATTTAACGTCAATCGCATCTGATTTTTTATCTTTGTACTCAACTTCAGCTTCTGCTAATGCTGAACCACACTCTGTACACCAATGCACTGGCTTATAGCCTTTAGTAACATGGCCATTTTCAACAATTTTTCCTAAAGCACGAACAATATCAGCCTCATATTGAAAATCTTTAGTTAGATAAGGATTGTTCCAATCAGCCAAAATACCCAAACGTTGAAAATCAACTTTTTGTTTGGCTACTTGGGTATCTGCGTATTTACGACATTCTGCTCTAAAAGTATTGGCATCAATCTTAACACCGACTTTGCCTTTTTTCTTTTCAACATTAAGTTCAATCGGTAAGCCATGACAATCCCAACCAGGCACGTACGGCGCATCAAAACCTGATAAAGATTTTGACTTAACAATAATATCCTTTAAAACCTTATTAACCGCATGACCAATATGAATGTCTCCATTCGCATAAGGAGGGCCATCGTGCAAAACGAATTTTGGCTTACCTTGATTGTGCGCACGAACCTGAGCATACAAATCATCGTCTTGCCATTTTTTAAGAAATTCACCTTCACGATTTGAAAGATTTGCTTTCATGGCAAACTTAGTGGCAGGTAGGTTTAAAGTGGGCTTATAGTCAGACATTAGCGCTTAATAATTGTAAATACTAAAAGCGATATTATACATGACAGGTGAGGGGTTTTTGAAAACGAAAATAGAGAACTGGACACTCTATTTAGCTATTTTTTTGACGATAAATAAATTTTTAAATAGACCGCGAAAACCAATGAAGCGGCCATAAATAATATTGACGCCCAGAAGGCACTATTAGTATTTAATTCATTAATAAGCGCAACTCACCCCCCCCTCATTAATCTTAACAAGAGAAGGGCACAAACTATTAATTTTAGGAATTTAACGCTTAAGGATTTTAAATTTTTTCCCAAATGCGAAAATAACAAAACTAACCATCGCCAATACAACCATCGAAATGCTCATGTAAAAAACAATGTCGTTGTTTAACTCATTCATGATCATAGTAAAACCCCTCTTTATTTAATTAATAACAGAGGCATTCTATCAATAGAGTTAGATAAAAAACTTGATCCAAGTCAAAATTGGACAAATTAAGTCAAAAATTAATAAAAATCAGGTGAAAACAAACTATCATTCTAAAAAGAGCAATGAAACTAAGTTCTAATTCTTGCCTTGGCGATACCGAAGACAATGCCAACAACAACGGTCAAAGCAACCATTGTAATACTCATATAAAAAACGATATCGTTATTTAGCTCATTCATAATCATAATTACTCTCTTAATTTAGTTATTAACGAGACTATTCTAACAACAATCTTTGATAAATAATTGATTTAAATTAATTATTTTTTATGATTAAACTCAAGATTTACAGAATTTAACAATAACTTTACTTGGCCAGGCTTTAAATAATCGTATTGATTGGCTTTAAGGTTTTCAGGTAGACGAATTTCACCAAAGCGTGTACGGATAAGGCGTGACACCTTAAAACCTAACGCCTCCCAAAGACGTCTAACTTCGCGCTTTTTACCTTCCTTAAGCACAACCTTATACCAGCGATTAGCGCCTTCGCCACCACCAACAATCACACGCGCAAATCTAGCAAAGCCATCTTCTAGCTCAATACCTGTGGTTAATTGTTTGATATCTTCATTTTCCACCTGACCCAACACACGAACTGCATATTCACGATCAATTTCAGAACTTGGATGCATGAGCTTATTAGCTAAATCACCATTGTTAGTAAACAACAATAAACCCGATGTATTAAGATCTAAACGCCCCACCATCACCCAGCGTGATTCTTTTGGCAATAAGCTATAAACATTTTTTCGACCTTCATCATCCTTATTCGAGCAAATAACGCCTGCCTGCTTGTTAAGGATAATCACCTTGGTTTCTTCTTCTTTATAGCGCTCAAGATCAACAGGTCTGCTATCAATTTTGACTTTATCAGTTATTTCGCATTTATCGCCAATTTGAGCGGTTTTGTTATTAACCTCAATTCGACCTTGTTCGATGAGTCTTTCTGCCCAACGACGTGAACCGTAGCCCGCTGTTGCAATTAATTTTTGTAATCTTTCCATAATCAGTAATCCAAAATAAATAAATACCTAGTAGGTAATACCCATAGCTTCGCGCACTTCTATCATAGTTTCTTTTGCAACATGACGTGCACTCTCTGAGCCTTCATGAATAATTTGCTTAATTAACTCTGGGTCTGCTTGATATTTAGCGATACGTTCTTGCATTGGACCAAGCTCCAACTGTATTGCATTAATCACTGGTTGTTTACATTCAACGCAACCCATTTTAGCCATAGTGCAGCCATCAACCACCCATTCACAAGTTTTAGCATCTGAGTAAACTTGATGCAATTGCCATACTGGGCATTTATTTGGATCACCAGCATCGGCCAGTTTGATGCGTGCAGGATCCGTTGGCATACGTCTAACCTTGGTATTAATTTCATCAGCAGTATCACGCAAGGAAATTGTATTGCCATACGATTTACTCATTTTTTGACCATCCAAACCTGGCATTTTTGACGCTTTAGTTAGTAATGATTCTGGCTCTGGCAGAATAATTTTACCCGTTCCTTCGATATAACCTGCTAAGCGCTCACGATCGCCCAAAGTGATATTTTGCTGTTCTTGCAATAATGCTTGTGCCTTAACCATAGCCTCATCATCACCAGTTTCTTGGTAAGCTTTACGCAATGAACGGAATAATTTAGCCTGTTTTTTACCCATCTTACCAATTGCAGCTTCGGCTTTTTTTTCAAAATCAACTTCACGACCATAAATGTGGTTAAAACGGCGCGCTACTTCTCGAGTAAGTTCGATGTGGGCAACCTGATCTTCACCAACAGGTACTAGATTGGCTTTGTACATTAGAATATCCGCACTCTGCAATAATGGATAGCCTAAAAATCCATAAGTACCCAAATCTTTAGTTTTAAACTTAAGCTGCTGATCTTTATAAGAAGGTACGCGCTCTAACCAGCTTAGTGGTGTCATCATTGACAACAACAAATGTAGCTCAGCATGCTCAGGCACTTTAGATTGTACAAAAATTGTAGATGTATTTGGATTAATACCAGCCGCCAACCAGTCAACCACCATTTCCATTACATTAGTCTCAAGATCAATTTTATCAGCATAATGTGTGGTAAACGCATGCCAATCAGCCACAAAAAAGTATGAATCGTACTCATTTTGTAGCTCAAGCCAATTTTTTAAAACACCATGATAATGACCTAAATGAAGCTGGCCTGTTGGTCGCATTCCGGATAAAACTCGATTGTCTTGCATTGATTGTTGCGTTAAATTAATTAAGGCGCATTATACCAAGGCAAAGAGCTCTTTTAGATTGATTGTGTGTAAAGCGCAAGTCCATTAAGTACCAAATTCGGCTTAAGTTCTATTTTCTGATTCAAACGATAAGTG
The DNA here is from genome assembly GCF_900128515.1 of Bathymodiolus heckerae thiotrophic gill symbiont. GTDB lineage: Bacteria > Pseudomonadota > Gammaproteobacteria > PS1 > Pseudothioglobaceae > Thioglobus_A. The sequence continues at coordinate 9,028 of NZ_FQTP01000007.1, read as the reverse complement.
ATCATTTTGGCATCACCGCCCGTTAGAACAATTCTCAAATCACCATATTTGTCATTATACTGTTCGATTTGAGCCTCGATTGCATTCATAAACATATTAGCCGTACCAAATTCCCAACCGTCTTCAGTATTACTCGCAATGGAATTAAGTGTTAGCTTTTTAGAATCACTTTGAAACTGAGTAAAACTACGACGTAAAACACCTAGGCCTGGCATGATTAAACCACCTTGATGCTCTCCATTTTTCAGTACCAAATCAAACGTTAGCGCACTACCCGCATCAATGATTAAGTTATTTTGACTGGGATACTGATCAACAGTAGTAATCATCGCTAGAAAACGATCAATGCCTAAATCTTGTGGTTTTTCGTAAGCTGATTTAAATTGCCCAAAAGATGCCTGGGAATCAACAAATACAGCTTGATTTAATCCTTCTAAGATAGATCGATCACCTACACAAGCAACAAATATATGATCGGCTTTAGGTAATAAATCAACACTAAAATCAGCAGTTAACGTAGAGTAATATTTACCATTAAATAGCCATTTAACAGCACTATTACCAATGTCAATTAATAAAGTATTATCCAAATGGAATGTCGCTCATCCACATATGGATCGCAATACTGGCCATATACCCTAGTGAAATCACCGGCATCCATTTAAGATGAGAGCCAAACGTATACAAACCTTTTGATTGACCCATTAGCGCCACACCGGCGGCACTTCCTACTGATAACAAACTACCGCCCACACCAGCTGTTAATGTAACCAATAACCATTGATTTAATGACATCTCTGGATTCATGGTTAGCACCGCAAACATCACCGGAATGTTATCAACCACAGCTGACAATAAGCCCACCAAAATATTAGCGTAAGTAGCACCAAGTGAGGCGTACATCATCTCAGAAGTAAGTGCCAAGTAACCCATAAACCCTAAACCACCAACACTGACAATAACACCAAAGAAGAACAATAAAGTATCCCACTCAGCGCCAGCCACTTTTCTAAATACGTCAAAACCATCCTTTTGAGTGCGTCTCTCAATTTTACGAATAAAGAATGCAGCCACCATTAAATAGCTCAAACCAAGCATCATGCCCATTACAGGGGGTAAATGCAAGAAGTTATGGAAACTCACCGCAGTCGCAATTGTGAGTATAAATAACACGACAATGGTTAAGCCACCTATTTTAATATCAACTACTTTACCAGTAGAAGTGGCCTTTTCGTTTGGAATAGCAAAATGCATAATTGCCGCAGGAATAAGGAAGTTAATCAATGATGGAATAAACAGTACAAAGAATTCAGAAAACTCTACTAGGCCTTTTTGCCAAACCATAAGCGTGGTGATATCACCAAACGGACTAAATGCACCACCAGCATTCGCAGCAACCACAATATTAACCATTGCAACTGAAACAAAACGTGGATTACTCGATCCCACTGACAAAACCACGGCACCCGTAATAAGTGCGGTTGTTAGATTATCAGCGATTGGCGAGATGAAAAATGCCAAAAAACCCGTCATCCAAAAAAGCTGTTTAAAGGTAAACCCTTTGGAGACCAGCCAAGCCTTTAAACTCTCAAACACTTGTCTTTCTCGCATAGCTTCAATATAGGTCATGGCAACCAATAAGAATAAAAATAGCTCTGCATATTCTAATAAATTGTGACGTAGCGCCACCTCTGCAGAATGATCAATCCCTTGTGAAGCATACACCCAGCCAATCAGCCCCCAGATGACACCAGCGACTAAAATCACTGGCTTAGATTTTCTAAAGTGAGTAAACTCCTCCACCATCACTAAGATATAAGCCAATGCAAATAATATCAGCGCAAAATAACCCACCCAATGGCTAGTTAAATCAAGCTGAGTGACAGGATCGCTCGTAGCAAAAGCAGAAACAGGAAATAAGGTTAGTAAAAATAATAATTTAGTCATCATGAATCCTGGTTAATAAAGTGCCTTCAGCATTATTTAAAGTGATTGTATCATCCTCATAGGCGATTTCAACCGTCGCCAAGCAAAGCAATTGATCATTTAATTTTACACAACGCACCACAATACCACAAGCTTTAGCAGAGGTAGAATTTAGCGCAATCAGTTCATCGCCTACACTCACATCACCTTCGCACTCAAAAGTACGCATTCGACGCTTTGATTTACCTAAATAATGCAAGCGTGCAACTACTTCTTGCCCGGGATAGCAGCCCTTAGTAAAACTCACACCAGTCTCATTAATATCTAAATTAAGCAATTGTGGTACAAATTTTTCAACCGTTATTAGCTCAACTTCAGGTACTTCATTGTCAATACAAGTCTTTTGCCAATGCATTTCATCACTCAATTCAAATCCGTCAATTGACTCACTAAAAGCTACCGACTGTTGATTATTAAGTTTAAACGCACCTTTAACCATTTCATCAACAACACCCAATTGAATGATTTCGTTAGTTATATCAGTAATCACTACATCTGACATCATCTTAAACATCGTCAGTTTTTTAACGATTTCTTCAGACAACCCTTGAGGAAAAGACAAATAATATTCATCCGCCTTTTTCATCACCCAAATAAGTGCCATAATTTTACCTTGATGCTGACAATACGCATTCAGCTGCACAATACCCTCTTCAAGTTTAGCAATATCATTAGAAAATTGCCCTTGCAAAAAACCCTGCACATCCTTGCCAGTGAGTTTTAATAAGACTCTGTTATTTAATTGAGTAATCATTTTTTACCTGGATTTAAATTATGCCCTTATTTTAAAGGATAAATATAAGTATTTCATTAACAAAAAAACCATTATAGTGCAGGCCTTGCCTGCCTCAAAATTCATAATCATTTAAATTTACGGTATTTCCTTTATTGTCAACAAAAGTTTTAGATGCATTCTTAATAAATTGCCTGTATTCAGACAATCCACCAATTTCATTAACAATATCGTCAATCTCTTCTTGATTACAAATATCATTGGTGCAGGCCTTGCCTGCATCAGGTAAATAATCACACAAACTAGATTTAACTAAGTTTTTGTTAGTGTTTATTTTATGATGTGCATAGTTAAGATTAATATAGGCAGATGACACTGGTAAGGCAAAATCACCGCTGAGATGTGTGGCTTTAAATTTTCCTTGAAACAGGCTGCCACTGCGATTTTCCTCTTGATTGAAAAACATGGTATAAGCCGTACCCAATCTTTGCATAAACTGTGAAATACCGTTATCAACATTTTGTTTGAGCAATAAATGAAAATGATTAGGCAATAAACAATAAGCTACAATACTCACCAAACTCTCACCTTCTCCAAGAGTCTCTTTATTTTTACATCGACTCCTCTTATTGGTAATATATTTTCTACTATCAGTAGTATTCAGCAAGCGTAACCGACTAAGAAAATACCTCTGCTGATCTTTCGTGTTGAAAATAATACGTCTATCCACACCCCGATTAAACACGTGATAATATTCATCATTGGTAAATTTAATTTTCCTAATACTCATGGTTTGAATTGTACCTGAATTTTGTCAAATGAGGCAGGCCTTGCCTGCACTAAAAAAATAAAGGACGAAAAAAAACCCCCTAACCGAAATTAGGGGGTTTTAATACTTAAACTATTAGTTTAAATTAACTGTTCTCTTCTAAAAATTTAGAACTTAACAGATAAATCGAACTCTAAAGTTTCAGTATCATGAGCAGTACCGTCTAAATCTTGATCTAAATAAGATACTTTCAATGTTGAACCTGATACTAATGCACGTGATACGCTTAACTCAGTGTAGTCTAAATCACCAGTTGCTGCAGCATAACCAATTGAACCGATTTTACCTGTAAAGGTGTTACCAGCAACAGTAGTCGCTAAGCTGAACTGAGCGTTTGAATCACCATTACCAGCATTTTCAACTGCGAATAAATCAGAATCATCTTCAGTAATTAGGCTATCAGCATCAGCATCTAGACGTGCATAACCTACTTTAACACCATCAAAATCACCTGTTAAGTTTAAGAAATCTACATCAGAATTAGCTGCGTCGTTATCTTTAATTTCGTAACGAATGCCAACTGGACCAACACTACCTTTAACACCAAAAGAGTTTACAGTTGAAGAGTTTTTCTTAGCTTGTAATGTCCAACCTTGAACTGTAGCTGAAGCACCGACAAACATGTTATTATCAATTGCTGTTTGTCCAGCACCTGTAACAGCACCCGTGTTACCAGCATAAACTTTAACACCGTTAAGCATGGTTGAGAAAGTCATTTTGTTAGTTGCGCGACTACCGTTGTCAATTTCACCCAAGATTGCAGAAGTAGGTGTTGTGTAGTTACCTAGCTTAGCGTTAACCATACCAATTTTAGTTGTTAGGTACAAGTTTTCAACATCTAAAGCAGTTGTAGCATTACCACCATGAGTATTAAACTCAAGATCCATGATTACTTTTGTATCGCCATTGCTACCACGTACGTTTAAGTTAACTTCTGTGTTTGTTGTATTTGAAGAGACATTATTTGTGTCAATATTTCTGTACTCAAACTTAGCGTTACCTGCAATCGAAACATCAGCCATAGATGCAGCTGACATAGATGCTGCTACTGCAGCGATTAATAATTGTTTTTTCATTTTAAAAACTCCTAAATTTTATAAGTTATGCAAGATTATTCTCGCTTGGTTTCTTAACAATGTTGTCAAGATAGTGCGTATTATACGGTTCTGTTTTTAAATGTCAACACTTATTTGCAAAAATAATACAAATAAATGCAAATTAACTACAAAATAGGGATTTTAGCGCTTAAAAATGGATTAAAACCCTTATACAGAAACGTATTTAGTTTTTTTAAACAAAAATACAACATTTGTACAAAAATATTGAAAATAATCTAAATGATTTGAAAATAGCTTTGTTAATAGGCTTTGAATGGATTTTTTAATCTTCCCGTTTATACATAATAAGTAGGTCGTATAATTTTAGACAAAAAAACCGAGAACAAGTCTCGGTTTTCTAAATCCTAATAGTTTTAATTATTAGATAAATACAAGGAAAATCTTATTCTCAGCGTCGGAGTGTAATAAATCTACACAACAAGCTGAAAATATTATTTAACGCAGTAGTTGCTAACAATTAGAATCTATTTACGCGTGCCATGCAAGCATGGTTAGTAGCATCGGTAACGACAGTATGACGTTAACACTTGAAGCCAACGCAGCGTTTTTCTTAGCCGTTACAATTTCTTCAGCAGTTGCCTCTTTCATGCCTAAGATTTTTTGCTGGTTTGGCCAGATGATGAACCAAACATTAAACGCCATGATTGTGCCCATCCATGAACCTAAACCAATAATCTCAAAACCTGGTGCAAATGTAAAGGCTAAATGAATACCTTGCATGCCGCCGCCTGCTTGGACTAATAAAGACAAGCCAACCAACCAAGTAACTGCTGCAGCCATACGGAACCATAATAGTGCACGCGGTGCAATATACTTGCCAATTGCTGCAGGGCCTGGACCATCAGTATCAGTCAGGGCTTGACCCATACCAGGTACTTGTACGAAGTTAAAATAATACAATAGGCCAATCCATAAAACGCCAGCCATAACGTGCAACCAAACTGTGATCACAAATGTGTTTGTAATGTCTAATGCGAACATTGCAGCGATAGCCGCAACGAAGCCGATTAAAATCTTATTTTGTACTGAATTGATAAAACCCATATTTTTCTCTTTGTTGTTGTAAAGTTGACTATTATAATAGGCTATTAATTTGATATAGATTAATTTTTAATTTTATTACTATACTTATATGTATGCCTGAACTTCCTGAAGTTGAAACCACCAAGAATGGTTTACTACCATTAATTAAAAACCAAACTGTTACCAAGGCAATTCGCCATCGGGATAATTTGCGCTGGGAGATTCCAGCGCATTTGCGAACTACTTTGGCTAACCAAACTGTTATTGATATTAATAGACGTGGAAAATACTTACTTATTGAGTTTAAGGTTGGTACGTTAATTATTCACTTAGGCATGAGTGGTTCTATTAAAGTGGTGAGTAGTGACGAGCTACTACTTAAACATGATCATTTTGAATTAATTTTTGATAATGACAAAAGCATGCGCTTGAATGATCCGCGACGCTTTGGCGCAGTGTTATTTTCAGCTGATGGCTTACACCCTCTATTAGACTCTTTAGGGGTTGAACCGTTGGAGGTGTTATTTGACGAAACCTATTTATATGTACGTTCGCGTAAAAAGCAACAAAACATTAAAGCTTTTATTATGGATAGTAAGGTGGTGGTTGGCGTGGGCAATATTTATGCTTGTGAAAGTTTGTTTACTTGTGGTATTGACCCACAACATAAAGCTGGCGGTGTTTCAAAAAAACGCTACCAGCTTCTTACTCAGCACATCAAAACCATTCTTGCTAAAGCCATTAAAGCTGGCGGAACAACACTTCAAGATTTTTCTCAAGTGGATGGTAGTCCTGGGTATTTCACCCAGACTTTAAACGTGTATGGACGTGAAGGCAAATTGTGCCCTACATGTGATGGTAAAATTAGCCGTATTATTCAAAACCAACGTTCAACGTTTTATTGCCCAATATGTCAGACATAGATACAAAGGAGCGTCTGACATAACCCTAACACAATTTATGAAAAATATAAACCAGCCTCTTTATCATTTAAAAAATCGGCAAATAGCCCCAACTATTCTTCTCGTTTTTAAATAATAAATACACTATTTTCTATATCACCTAAATCGCACTAGAATTATGTCAGACACTCCACAAGAAATGTTCGAAACCAACTGCTCTATTAATTCAGAGCCTTTCGCCTTACAAAACCTCGGTAGCTATATGGAACCTGAATTTAGTGAAAATTGTATTGTTATTATTGATCCTGGTATGGCGATTCACAATCGTGCGTACGCGGTGGTGCGTTATGAAGATGACATGTATTTTCGTCAATACATAGAGCGCGGTAATGATAAATTTTTGGTGCCACTTAATTCACAACACGATGAAATTGAGCTTAAGGGGCAATTTGACGTCGTTGGCTGTGTGGTGCAGCAAAAGCAACGCAAGCAAACGCCATTACACTATTACCATTTAAATAAAAATACCAAGCAGATGGATTTTTCTATTTCTGGAAAACCCAAAGATAAAGAGGAATAATTATGGAAAAGAAAGTACATTTAAGATTTAGCATTGTCATGTCATTATTCATGATTAGCATCATGTCATTCGTGGTTACTTATATGAACATTGGTTGGACTGATCAAACCATTAGCAAATGGTTGGAGAGTTTTGCCATTGCTTGGCTAGTTGGATTTCCACTACTATATGTGTTTGGGCCAATTTTTAAAAAATCCATCATGAGCTCATTAAGTAAATAAACAATCCAACTGAGCAGGCCTTGCCTGCTCAGTTGTTATTTCATCCAAATAAGATGTGCCATTCGGCCAGATTTTAATCCATCTCGTCGATAGGAAAAGTATTTGTCTTTTTGAACATAGGTACACTGATCGCCACCACTGATATTTTCAACACCTAGTTTATTTAGAATAATTCGAGCTGCTTGATAAATATTTAGCTTGTATTTGTTGTTAAATAGAATGAATGCTTGCGCCAGAGAGTCTTCTTTAGCAATGAATTGATCATACACATCTTGACCTACTTCAAAATTGTCTTGAGAGATGGCTGGGCCAAAATGCACAATCAATTCTTGCTGATTAAACCTTGCTACAAAAGATTCAATCACGCCATTCACAACCCCCTGCCAACCCGCATGCGCCACACCCACTTGCGTACCATTACTATTGCTGGCAAAAATTGGTAAACAGTCAGCCGTCATCACGCAACAAATTGTATTTTTATCGCTGGTTACAACAGCATCACCCAAACATTCGGCACTACTGACATCAAGGCAAATATCTGAATGCGTTTGCTCTAAGTATTTTGGCACACTGGGTAAGTTGTAATGCTGGATAAGCCGTTTACGATTAAGCTCAACTGAGCTTAAATCATCACCCACATGCGTGGCTAAATTAAAATCGGCATAGCCATTAACAAAGGTGCAGGCCTTGCCTGCACCTTTGTTAATAAATCTAGAAGTTGAAATTAGATGGACATTTTTTGGGAATACAGTTGTCACTAGACAGGGTCAAATTTATTCAACGTAGCTAATAAGTCTTTCAGGTCTTGTGGCAAAGGCGCCTTCCATGACATCTCTTCACCAGTAATTGGGTGAGAAATTGTCAATTTTTTAGCGTGTAATGCTTGACGCTTAAATGACTTTAATGCGTCTTTTAAGTCTTCGTCAGCTTTTTTAGGAAAGCGTATTTTTCCGCCATACATAGGGTCGGCAATCAGTGGATGCTCAACATAAGACATGTGTACGCGAATTTGATGCGTACGTCCTGTTTCTAAAATACATTTAACATGGGTGTGGTGCGCAAAACGATCAATCACGCGATAGTGCGTTATTGCATTTTTACCTTCACCTTCTTCAACTACCGCTTGTCTAATTCTATCTTTGGGGTCACGACCAATTGGCGCCTCCACAGTACCGCCAGAAATCATATGGCCATAAACAATAGCTGAATATTCACGAGATACTGTGTGTGTTTGCAGTTGATTAACTAAGTTTTTTTGCGCTAATTCACTACGCGCAACCACCATAAGTCCCGAGGTATTTTTATCCAATCGGTGAACAATTCCTGCACGATCTAGATTAGCAAGTGATGGATCAAAATGCAACAATGCATTGGCGAGTGTGCCCGTCCAATTGCCCGCTCCTGGATGCGTTACCAAGCCTACTGGCTTATTAACCACGATAATATCATCATCTTCGTATACCACGTCAATAGGAATATCCTCACCCAGCCAAGCGTTTAATTTTTCTTTAACCAAGGTTAGGGCGACAATCTCACCACCCAATATTTTTTCTTTAGGTTTGAAGGTTTTATTATTAACCAATGCCTTGCCTGTACGCACCCAATTGGTAATTTTAGAACGTGAAAAATCAGGCAA
>NZ_FQTP01000006.1 GCF_900128515.1 Bathymodiolus heckerae thiotrophic gill symbiont | reverse complement strand
TGGTATCGTTCATCGTTAGTCAGTTGTTGATAATTCATTGCAATTTCCCGTAGTAAGAAAATAGCAAAGTTTATTACAACTGGCTATTTAATTACAATTAAAATTGCACTTGTTATGCGAATTCAAGTAATATTATTACTGCTAACCAGCATTTAAAGGTTTGCAGTGCGGTAGCTGTGACGTAATCAGAGTATAAGGCGAATATATTGATAATATTTGTACACCTTAAAGTTTTGAAGTAGAAAAAATCAAGGGTCATGACAACTTAAGCGACTCTTTTCTGAACATTTCAAGCAAAATCTTATAAAGATTTTGCTTGCGATTATATTCGAGCAATTGATACTCGTAAAATTACATCAGAATTACTAATTAGGCTCAGCCAAAATAAAATGCAAGAAATTGAAGAAAAGCTTGGTTGGATATTGGGATTTAAGGCTGAATTAGATTCAGTATCAAGTGATAAAAGTTTAAACAAGGCTTTTATGATTGAAGAAGCTTTGTCACATTACTTTCATGCGTTAAAAGAAATACCGAGTGAAATGATTCTTCCTAAGAGAATACCATTAAGCGAAAAGGATTCATCCAATTAGAAAAATTACTTAAAAAGAAGTCATATAAAGCATTAATAGATTTAATGAGTGAGTAATTTGGTCATCAGAAAACTTGACAAAGATGATGACGCCAGGATTTAAGTCAAAATAAAGTTATCGCTAAATAAGGTGAAAAAGTTACCAAGATGGCAAAAAAAGAGATAGAGCTAAATACAGATGAGAGTATCATTTCTAACTAACAAATAACAGGAATAATTTATGCCAACGATATCCATGTTTTATGGTGTACTTATTAGAATGTTTTTTCATGATACAGGTAAACACCATTTGCCACATATTCATGCAGAATACCAAGGAGAGGTTGGTGTTTATGCGATTAAAGATGGTCAGCTACTTTCGGGAAATTTACCCGCCAAAAAACATAAACTAGTTATTGCTTGGATTGAAATTCATCACGATGATTTAAAGGCAGATTGGGAGCTTGCTGTTAACGGTAAAAAGCCATTTCCCATCAGAGGGCTTGATCAATGATAATCACTCAGATAGAGCCACAGGAGAGCTACAGATTACGTATTTCTGCAAAAGACGGCAGGACAGGCTTGTTTGACGTTTCCCCCTATTTAAACTCAGAGGCATTTGAGCCATTAAAAGATGATGATAATTTTATAAAAATTCAAAATGGAAAATACTATATTGAATGGGAGTGCGGGGCAGATTTATCAGCAGATACAATAGAATCTGAGTGGAAAATCGCCTAATAGAGCGCTTAGCCTACTGATTTTAAACTCTTTGTAGAAGGGTGGCTAATTCATGAATCTTGATAATAGCCATTATCGTCATTTATACCTTTTAACACTCTATAAAATTAATTCCTAAATAAATCCCTTAAATTATTAAATCATCTCAAAAAAACTAATTATGAGTAATAAAAAAATAGCCTTAATCGGCCTTGGTTACGTAGGCCTTCCTCTTGCTGTCGAGTTCGGTAAAAAACGTACAGTTGTTGGTTTTGATATTAACCAGCCTAGAATTAATGATCTTAAAAATGGTGTTGATTCGACTCTTGAGACTACCTCTGAAGAGCTTAAAGATGCAGTTCATTTAAGCTACGCAACCAACCTAGAAGATATTAAAGATTGCACTATTTTTATTGTTACCGTTCCGACACCAATTGACAAACATAAAAGACCTGATTTAACTCCTTTAGAAAAATCTAGTGAGGCAGTAGGTTCCATTCTTAAAAAGGGTGATATTGTTATTTATGAATCAACAGTTTATCCAGGTGCTACTGAAGAAGTTTGTGTGTCAATTCTTGAAGAGCAGTCAGGCTTGATATTTAACAAAGATTTTTACTGTGGCTATTCACCTGAGCGCATTAATCCAGGAGATAAAGAGCATCGTTTAACTACCATTAAAAAAGTAACATCAGGATCAACCCCTGAGATTGCTACTGAAGTTGACGAGTTATACCAAGAAATTATTACTGCTGGTACACACAAGGCCAGTAGTATTAAAGTAGCTGAAGCTGCTAAAGTTATTGAAAATACTCAAAGAGATGTAAACATTGCTCTTATTAATGAACTTGCTCTTATTTTTAATAAACTAGATATTGATACAGAATCCGTATTAGAAGCTGCAGGCACTAAATGGAATTTTTTACCATTTAGACCGGGCTTAGTAGGAGGGCACTGTATTGGTGTTGATCCATACTACTTGACTCATAAAGCATTAGAGGTTGGTTATAACCCAGAAATGATTCTTGCAGGACGTAGATTGAACGATAGCATGGGATCTTATGTGGCAGACCAGGTATCGAAATTAATGACTAAGAATCGCATTCATGTTGTGGATGCGAATGTATTGATTATGGGCCTAACTTTCAAAGAGAACTGTCCTGATCTTCGTAATACCCGCGTAGTAGATCTAGTTGAAGAGTTTGAAGGATTTAATTGCAATGTTGATGTGTACGACCCATGGGTTGATAAAGGTGAAGCTGTACATGAGTATGGTATTAAGCCAATCAATCAACCAGTAGAAGGTAAATATGATGCAATATTGTTAGCAGTTGCACATGATGAATTTAAAGCGTTATCATTAGAGCAAATAAAAGCCTTTGGTAAGGAAAACTATGTGCTTTATGATATTAAGTATTTGCTAGATGCTAATGAAGTGGATGGAAGACTATAAATGACTAAATACGAACAATTACAAGAACATTTAAAAGACAATCAAAACACCTGGTTGGTGACAGGAGTTGCGGGTTTTATTGGTTCTAACTTACTAGAGAAGTTGCTAATTCTTAATCAAAAGGTGGTGGGTCTGGATAACTTTGATACCGGTCATCAGCATAATATTGATCAGGCAATAGAGGACGCTAATAAAGCTACTGGTAAAGACTTAAGTGGTAATTTTAAGTTTATTAATGGTGATATAAGAGAGATAGAGGATTGCAAACAAGCGTGTGATGGTGTAGATTATGTTTTGCACCAAGCAGCATTGGGTTCAGTTCCTAGATCAATCGAAGACTCTATTAATACTAATAGGGCAAATATTGATGGCTTCTTAAACATGCTAGTTGCCAGTAAGGATGCTAATGTAAAAAGATTTGTCTATGCCGCATCAAGCTCTACCTATGGAGACCATCCAGATCTACCAAAAGTAGAAGATAAGATTGGCAGTCCTTTAAGTCCTTATGCGGTGACTAAAGTTGTTAATGAGCTTTACGCAAATGTATTTGCAAAGACCTATGGGTTTAAAACCATAGGATTAAGATACTTCAACATCTTTGGTAAAAGACAAGACCCAAATGGCGCCTATGCGGCAGTAATACCAAAATGGGTGGCAGCCATTTTAAATAAAGAAGATGTGTTTATTAATGGCGATGGCGAAACTAGTAGAGACTTTTGTTATATTGATAATACAGTTCAGATGAACCTTCTCGCAGCAACTACTGATAATGATGAAGCTACTGATCAAGTATATAATGTTGCTCTTAATGATAGAACAAGTCTAAACAAGCTTTACCAAATGATTGAAGAAAGGCTTATTCAGAGAATATCAGGATTGGAAAAGAAGAAGCCGATCTATAGAGATTTTAGAGCCGGGGATGTTAGACACTCTCAAGCCAATATAAATAAAGCAAAAACACTGCTAGACTATCAGCCAAAGTTTATGATATCTAAAGGAATGGATGAGTCGATGGATTGGTATGTGGAGCACTTAAACTAAATCACAGAATCAAAGTGAAGTTGACTTAGTTTTTTATAAAAAACGTATGAAAAATACATCTGATAGTTTATTGCATTATTACAAAATGTTCCAGAAGCATTTGGGTGCACGTATTTATTTGATATTTGCTTTGACTATGGTTGCTGCGCTTTTTGAGGGTTTTGGCATCTTGATGTTACTCCCTCTATTACAGAGACTGGATACGATTAATAATTCAGTAATAGAGGTTCAATCTGCAACTATAGATAATGTAACGAATTCTACAGATATTGGGGATTATTTATTAGGCTTTCTTAACTATCTGGGATTAAGTGATTCAATTGCCACTGTATTGGTGGTAATCGCAATATCATTTATAATAAAAGGCGCGCTTACTTTTGTAGCTCTAGCTTACAATGCTAATCTTACTGGACAGCTGTTGCGAGAATTAAAAAGTGATCTTTTTACATATTATAGTCAGATGCAATATGGTTATTATGTAAGTAAAGATACAGGGTATTTTATTAATGTAATTAATGAACAAGTTTCACGCTCGATGCAATCCTTTTCATCATTCACTCAACTAGGGGCACACATTGTTAATACTGTTGTATATTTGATATTAGCTTTTTTAGTGGCCTGGCGATTCGGCCTTATGGCTGTATGTGCAGGCATCATTTTACTACTGATATTTCGTCGGCTAAGTGCATATGTTCTAAGTTTGTCTAGATTAACAGCAAAAGAAAACGGCCATTTGTCGAAGTTACTTATTCAAACATTACAAGCTTTTAAGTATTTAACTTCTACTCATCAAACTCCCACTTTAGAAAAGAATGTTATGACTTCGATTGGTAATCTTGTTGATTATCAGGTGCGTTCAGGAATTTCAGCTGGATTGACTCAATCAGTACGCGAGCCTATTGCCGTAACGCTTATTATGTCAATTTTGATGTTACAGATTTTCTTTTTAGGGCAATCAATAGAGCCTATTTTAGTCTCTATTGTGCTATTCCATCGCGGACTTAATTCAATCCTAGCAATTCAAGGTGCTCGACAAACCATGTTAGAGTACGTTGGTAGTATGGAGTTGGTACATGAAGAGATTAGAATGCAGTATCAATATAAAGAGAAAGACGGACCTATTAAAGTGGGGTCATTGACTCAAGGTATTGTTTTTGACAATGTGTATTTTAGTTACAATTCAAAACATAACGATATAATTCAAGGGATTAGTTTAAAAATTCTAGCAAAGACTTCAATTGCTTTAGTTGGTGGGTCTGGTGCAGGAAAGTCAACCTTGGTAGACTTGCTTACATTGATGATAAAGCCTAGACAAGGCGAGGTGCTAATAGATAGTGTGTCAAGTGAAGATATAGAGCTTGAAAGCTGGAGAAGGCAGATAGGATATGTCTCCCAAGAGACTATTATTTTTGATGATAGTATTTTTAACAATATATGCATGGGATTTGAAAGCCAAGATAAAGGTGAAAACCTTTCTGATCGTATTAAAAAGGCAGCACAACAGGCTAATATTTCAGACTATATAGAAAGCCTTCCTGACGGATATCAAACTTTAGTTGGGGATAGGGGGATACGACTTTCGGGTGGGCAGCGACAGCGCTTGTTTATAGCTCGAGAACTGTTTCGTGAACCAAAACTATTAATACTTGATGAAGCTACAAGTGCTTTAGATTCTGAATCAGAGCGCTCTATTCAAGAAAGTATTGATAAACTTAACGGTACAATGACTGTGGTTATTATTGCTCATCGATTATCTACAATTCGTAATGTAGATCGAATTTATGTATTGGATTCAGGGAGACTGATTGAACAGGGAACGTACCAACAATTACGCAACAAGAAAGATTCAAAATTTAGCTCGTTAATAGCAATGCAAGAGCTTTGAATTATGAACTTTAATCAAAAGGTGTTATAAATGCTTGAAATGATTCCATACGGTCGTCAATTAATTGACAAAGATGATATTGACGCGGTTATTTCAGTATTAAAATCAAATTTTTTAACACAGGGGCCAATGGTTCCAAAGTTTGAAGATGTGGTGTCCAGTCATGTCGGAGCAAAATATTCAGTAGCAGTAAATAATGCTACATCAGCACTACATATTGCTTGTCTAGCATTGGAGCTTGGCCCAGGAGATTGGCTTTGGACAGTTCCAAACACATTTGTAGCATCAGCGAATTGTGCTTTATATTGTGGAGCAAAAGTAGATTTTGTCGACATTGATGATAGAACATACAATATGTGCTCTAAAACTTTAGAGAAGAAGCTTAAAAATGCACAGGAACTTGGAAAATTGCCAAAAATAGTTATTCCCGTTCATTTTAGTGGTCAGTCATGCGATATGCAACGTATTCATGAGTTATCTAATATTTATGGGTTTAAAATTATTGAAGATGCTTCACATGCTATTGGCGGTAAGTATCAAAATCAATGGGTTGGCAATTGTCGTTACAGTGATATTACTATTTTTAGTTTTCATCCAGTAAAAATAGTGACTACTGGTGAGGGGGGTATGGCGCTAACTAATAATAAAGTGCTTTCTAATCGTATGCTGAAATATAGAAGTCATGGCATTACAAGTGATAAGTCAGAAATGCAATCAAGGCCAAAAAATGAAATTTGGAATTATCAACAAATACAATTGGGATTTAATTACAGAATGACTGACATTCAAGCAGCACTTGGAGTGAGTCAGATGAATCATCTTAATGCCTTTATAACAAGGAGGAATGAGATTGCTACAAGATATGATCGTCTGTTGAATGACTTACCTATTGGTCTGCCTTGGCAACATCAAGATAGTTACTCTTCTTATCATCTTTACCCTATTAGATTAGATCTTAGTGTTATTGAAAAAACACAGCAACAAGTATACGAAGCATTGCATCGTATGAAGATTATGGTAAACCTGCATTATATCCCTGTATACCTGCAACCTTATTATGAAAGAATGGGGTTTAATTCAGGCTATTGCCCTATTGCAGAGCAATATTACAAAGAAACTCTTAGTATTCCTATGTATCCATCGATGACTAACAAACAACAAGACTATGTAATTAATAATTTACGAAGGGTTATAGGCTCATGAACATATGCGTAATACCTGCACGAGGAGGCAGCAAGCGCATCCCAAGAAAAAATATTAAAGCATTTAATGGTAAGCCGATTATTGCATACTCTATTGAAGCTGCACTTGAGAGTAATTGTTTTGATCAGGTTATTGTTTCTACAGATGACAATGAAATTGCAGAAGTTGCAAAAACGTATGGTGCTAAAGTGCCGTTTATCAGGCCAGCTGAGCTGTCTAATGATTATGCGGGCACTATTCCAGTTATTAAGCACACGATTGAATGGCTAGAGGATCATAATAATACTATTGATAATGTGTGTTGCTTATATGCAACAGCACCATTTATTCAATCTCAGACAATATCCAAGGCCTTTCAACAACTGCAAGAATTAAAGGCTGATTATTGTTTTAGCGTGACAAGCTTTGCCTTTCCAATTCAAAGATCGATAAGAATTACTCAAGATGATAAAGTGAGTATGTTTTATCCTGAGAATTTTAACGTTAGATCTCAAGATTTAGAAGAAGCCTATCATGATGCAGGACAGTTCTATTGGGGTAAAACACAAGCCTTTAAAGATGAGTTGCCGATTTTTTCTGAAACAGCGAGTCCGTATATTCTGCCAAGATATTTAGTGCAAGATATTGATACTACGGAGGACTGGATAAGGGCAGAGGTTATGTACAGGGTTTTACAAGAAACAGGCCTATTGTCATGAGAGTTGTTTTTCGCGTTGATGCTTCTTTGCAGATGGGTACAGGGCATGTGATGCGCTGCTTGACTCTAACTCAAGTGCTAAAAGAAAATGGAGCAAATGTTGAGTTTATTTGTCGAAGACACAAAGGAAACTTAATGGATAAGATTCGTTCAAATGGGCTTGTTGTTCATGAGTTAGAGATGTTTGAAGAGACTGAAGT
The DNA here is from genome assembly GCF_900128515.1 of Bathymodiolus heckerae thiotrophic gill symbiont. Classification (GTDB taxonomy): domain Bacteria; phylum Pseudomonadota; class Gammaproteobacteria; order PS1; family Pseudothioglobaceae; genus Thioglobus_A. The sequence continues at coordinate 29,426 of NZ_FQTP01000006.1, read as the reverse complement.
TGATACTAGTTTAGCGCATTCTCACTGGCTAGGGGCGACCCAACAACAAGATGCCGATGATTGTGTTGATATGCTCAAAGCGAAAAAAAATGATTGGTTGATTGTTGATCATTACGCCCTGGATGAGCATTGGCAAAAGAGACTTAAGCCTTACTATGAAAAATTAATGGTGATTGATGATTTGGCAGATCGAAAGCACCAGTGCGATATTTTACTTGACCAAACATTTGGCCGCCAACAAGGGGATTATTTAGCATTTACTACCAAAGGTTGTGAGTTGTTATTGGGATCGCAATATGCACTACTCAGACCGGAATTTTCCAAATGGAGACCGTATAGTATAGAGCGTCGCAGTCACTCAGAGTTTAAGCAATTACTTATTAATATGGGCGGTGTTGATGTTAACAATGTTACTGAGAATGTTTTAGATGAGTTAAAGTTATGCAACTTACCAAATGATATGAATATTATCGTTGTAATGGGCGGTTCAGCCCCTCATCTTGAGAGTGTTAAGTCCAAAGCGATCACACTACCCTACAAGACAGAAGTTAAAGTCGATGTAGGTAATATGGCTGAAATCATGGCAAATTCTGATATCGCAATTGGTGCAGCTGGAGCCACAACATGGGAGCGATGTTGCTTGGGTTTGCCAACTATTCAAATTGTAATTGCTAAAAATCAAGTTACTATTGCGAAATCTCTTGCAGAAAGTGGTGCGATTAAGTTATTGAAAAGTATAGGAAGTATATCAAGAGTAATAAATAATCCAACAAAATGGATGCTAAATGTTAGTAATATTGCTCGCCATGTAACTGATGGCTTAGGGGTAAAGAGAGTTGCCAATGTACTTATGGATAATAAATTATGAATATTTCAATATTGATTACGTCTATAGAACATCCTGTAAATACTTATGTAAATAAATGGGTAGAAACAAATAAAAGTCATCAAATAAATATCATCCATTCAAAGAAAGAAATAACATCTGGCGACATTTTATTCTTAATATCATGTTCTGACATAGTGTCGAAGTCAGAAAGAAAGAAGTTTAATAAAACGCTGGTTGTTCATGCAAGTGACTTGCCATATGGTAGAGGTTGGAGTCCACATGTGTGGGAAATTATTAATGGAGCAACTGATATTACCTTAAGCTTATTAGAAGCTGAGAACAAAGTCGACACTGGTGATATTTGGAAGAAGATTAGTGTGTCAATTCCAAAAACAGCCCTTTTTGATGAAATTAATGAATTAATTTTTGATTCAGAGCTAGCATTAATGGATTTTGCAATTGAAAATTACAATACTATAGAGCCAAAAAAACAGCCTAATTTTGATGGCGAATGCTGGCCAAAAAGATCACCAAAGGATAGTGTAATTGATATAAATCAAACTATATACGAGCAGTTCGATTTAATAAGAGTATGCGACCCAAAAAGATTCCCTGCTTACTTTTATAAAGATGGAGTAAAGTTTAATATAATAATTGAGAAGAATAATGAGTGACTTTATTACAATCAACGGTAGAAAAATTGGAAATAGTTTTACACCTTATATTATTGCTGAAATGTCAGCAAACCATAATGGCGATATTAATAATGCATATAAGATTATAGATATGACCAAGTCATCAGGCGCTGATTGTGTAAAGTTACAGACCTATACTCCTGATACTTTAACAATTGATAGTACCTTGTCAGACTTCCAATTAACGGAGGGGCTTTGGTCTGGACAAAGCTTGTATGAACTATATAAAAGCGCATTTATGCCATGGGAATGGCATAAACCATTATTCGATTATGCAAAAAAAGTTGGTATTACGATATTTAGCTCTCCATTTGATAATACCGCTGTTGATCTATTAGAAGATTTAAATACGCCAGCATATAAGATCGCCTCTTTTGAGGCGGTGGATCTTCCTTTGATAAAATATGTAGCTCAAACTGGAAAACCCATGATTATCTCAACTGGTATGGCAGATACACAAGAAATTCAAGAAGCTATTGAAGCTGCTCGAGAAGGAGGGTGTAAAGAGTTGGCCATACTTCATTGTGTGAGCGGCTACCCTGCACCAGCAGCCGATTATAATTTAAGAACACTGGCTGATATGCAGGGCAAATTTGGATTAGTTACTGGTTTGTCAGACCACACAATTGACAACACGACAGCAATTACTAGTGTCGCATTAGGCGCATCAATTATTGAAAAACATGTAACTCTAGATCGTAATGGCGGCGGTCCTGACGATTCTTTTTCACTTGAATCAGAAGAATTAAAGCAATTGTGTGTAGGGGCTAAAACCGCATGGGAATCGCTTGGACAGGTTGATTATGGTAGAAAATCGAGCGAACAGGCTAACGTAAAATTTCGACGTTCGTTGTATTTTGTAAAAAATATCAAAGAAGGTGAGATAATTACCAAGGATCATGTAAGAAGTATTAGGCCTGGTTATGGAGTTTTGCCAAAATTTCTTGATGATATTCTTGGAAAGAAAGTCTGTTGTGATATAGAATCAGGAACAGCAGTTCAATTTAAACATTTATAAAAGAAAGGAAGATTTTTACATGAAAAAATACTGCTATTGCATGACCGGTAATAAAGTTTGGCTAGATTCCGCTATCGACCTATATGAAAGAGGTGTTGCAAAACCAGTATTATGGCTTGGTGATGATTGTCATTACCATAAAGCAACTAAGGTTTTCGGAGGGGATGTTGTTGTTCGGATGTTGGACTTTGTTCATTATCAACAAAATATAAAAAATATTAATTACAATGGTGAAAATATTGAATTTTTTTCATCTAAACACTATTTACGCGCTAAGGATAGATGTTTAAAGATGATGGATAGGCTTGACTTATATGGCACCTTTGGAAGAATAGATAGAGAGGCTATTTTTAATAAATTAGCTATTTGGATATTGAAGAGGGTAGAGGAGTCTCAGCCGGATGCTTTGGTTGTGGTGGAAAACCCTCATTCTCATGCGCAATATTTATTATATGAAATATGCATATATTTAGACATAGAGATTGTTAAATTTAATACCTGGATGCCAGTTCCATTATTGTTTTTACAATATATTAAGTCAGGAGTTCGACAGAAAAATAAAATAAAAATTGATAAAAGCTTGTCTAAACGTATAGAAGGTGATGTGCTTAATTACATAGACTCTATTACGAATATAAAATCTAGAGATAATTACGAGCTATCTTATATGAAATCTCAAAGACTTCAATCGAAGTGGGTAAATAGCGTTATTACTTTTATTAAAACAGGGTGTATGGTTCTTATTAAGGAGTCCTGGTTTCAAATTCGTATGTCTTATAAGAAGGACTATTATCATATCAATCCATTCAGAATAGGTTTTTTTGGCAGGTCAAAAATTAAGAGATTACGGAAGAAAAATTTACTTAATGAGTTTAAAAGAAAGCAGGAATCTGTAGATTTAGCGAAAAAATATGTTTATTATGCACTTCACTTTGAACCTGAAAGAACAACTAATCCGGATGGTGGAGATTTTCACGACCAAGTTATTGCTATAATTAGGCTAAGAAAGCAATTACCAGATGATGTTGATATTTTTGTCAAAGAACATCCATCGCAATTTTATATGGCTGATAAAGGCTCTCGTGGAAGAAGTCCATTGTTTTATGACCTTATTAAAAATGTTAATGGAGTGAAATTGGTTTCTGAAAATATAAATTCCTTAGAGTTGGTAAAGCATAGTATTTTTGTCGCAACTATTAGCGGTAGTGTTGCATTGGAGGCTGCAGTAATGAATAAGAAAGCCTTAATATTTGGAGACTCTTGGTTTAATGGTTGTCCAAATATTACATCATGGAGTGACAATTTTTCCTTTGAAAATATTACGAAGAAAAGAATATCAGAGACAAGGGAAATTATCAATTTTCTATTATCTGAAAAAGAATTATACGCCGTGCCAGGATGTCAAAATCATAGTGCACAAAACAGGTTTTCTCATTATTTAGACAAAACTTTTGTTAAGTCTGAATTTGAAGGTGTGACACATCTTTTAGAGCAGTTTTTTACAAAATAATATTTATGATCCCTAATACGCAGTTACGTAAACATTTGCCACCCACTTGGTTGACTCGTCTCCAAAATATTAGACATAAGTTTCGTGGCGTCAAGCTCCACTCAGATACTATAATTTATTTTGGGGCAAAATTGCTGCGTTATCCAAAAAATATACATCTCTTTAAAGATGTTATTGTTAAGACTGGAGCGCATATTTGTCCATGTAATGAAAAGTCAGAAGTTTTTATCGGCTCTCGAACAACTATTGGCTTCAATACCTTCATTTATGCATCCTCTATGATTACTATTGGTGAAGATTGTATGATTGCTCCATTTGTGTATATTGTTGATAGTAATCACGGGACTGATAAAAAAAATGTTATGAATAAACAGCTTAATATTTCAAGCCCTATACAAATAGGGTCGGATGTATGGGTTGGATCCCATTCTGTGATACTCAGCGGCATCTCTATTGGAGATGGAGCCATTATAGCCGCAGGCTCTGTTGTTAAAAAAGATGTGCCACCATATACTATTGTAGGTGGTACGCCAGCTACAATCATAGGAAAGCGTAAATGAAAATTGGAATTATTATACTGTGCCGATATAATTCAAGGCGTTTGCTAGGAAAGATACTTACTGAAATCCAGGGTCGAACAATATTAAGTTATATTGTAGAGCGAGTTCAATTGGCTGCATCCTCAAGGCCTTTGGTAGTGGCGACTTCTATAGATAAAAGTGACAATCCGATAGCATCCTACTGCCAAAGAGCTGGAATTAAATGCTTCAGAGGGAGTTTAAATGATGTGTCTAGTCGTTTTTTATCTTGTGCTGATTCGTATAATTGGGATTATGCTGTTCGTATCAATGGAGACAATCTATTTGTCGATATCAACTCTTTACATGCTATGTTGGCAATAGCAGATACCGCTCAGTATGACTTTGTGACAAATGTTCCAGGTAGAACATTCCCGTATGGAATGAGTATAGAAATCATGAAGGTTGATTTCTATCGTATAGTTGTTTCACGTATGGAAGATTCTGGACATCACGAGCATGTTACGTCTTACTTGTATGATAATTCTGAATTTGGAGATAGATATGTTTATATCAATCAAGAATGCCCAGAGGCTTCTGGCTTGCATTTAGCTATTGATACTTTGAAAGATATCAAATTAGCAAATAAGATTGCTTACCGATCTAAAACATCTTTATCCATGTTAAATTTAAAACAAATTTATAATGCTGCAACCAGAAATGATACCCTGTCACTGTGGAAGGGCGAATCTGGACCTATGCTTATTGCCGAAATTGGAGGTAATCATGAAGGCGACTTTAGTGTAGCAAAAAGCATGGTAATTCAAGCTATTGACTCTGGTTCTGATTGTGTGAAATTACAATTATACAATGCCGATACATTGGTTAGCCCTGTCGAAAGTCCTGATCGAAACTCGCATTTTAAGAAATTTGAGCTAACCAAGGCTCAGCATATATTTTTAGCTAAAATGTGTCGTAAATCTGGTGTGATCTATCTTGCTTCTGTGTGGAGTATGGAAATGCTAGATTGGATCGATCCATATCTTGACTTTTACAAAATAGGCTCTGGAGACATGACTGCATGGCCATTACTTCGAGAGTTTGCTCTTAGGGGTAAGCCTATTTTGCTTTCCACTGGCTTGTCGTCAATGGATGAAGTATTGCAGACAGTTAAGTATATTCAAAGTATAAATTCTATTTATTCCGAAGCAGATATGCTTTGCATTATGCAGTGTACATCTATGTACCCTATTCCCGATAGCGATGCTAATTTATTGGTGATGGACTCCCTTAGATCGACTACTGGACTTGCAGTGGGATATTCTGATCATACTATTGGAATGGCAGCACTTCGTGGTGCTGCAGCTATGGGTGCTGACGTGTTAGAATTTCATTTTACCGATTTTCGTAAAGGTAAAACATTTCGAGATCATCAAGTGTCACTTGTCGCTGAAGAAGTATTGCAATTAAAGTCGGATGTATCCAAAATTGTTACGTTGCGGGGTGACGGGATAAAAATTCCTCAGCAAAGTGAACTAGATAATAAGCATGAAATATCTTTTCGTCGCGGAGTTTATGTAAATCGACATATTAATGCAGGTGAACTAATACAGTTCAAAGATTTAATATGTCTTCGACCTGCGCATGGAACTGACGCTAGAGATGCATACCTTTTAATAGGGGCTAAAGCAATGCGTGATCTTGAGCCTTATTGTGCAATTATTAATGGTATAGATTATAACTTAGAATAAAGGTGATTATTAATGTCTTCTAACCCACTTGTGACAATTTATGTACCGTGTAGAAATTACGGTTGTTTTTTAACGCAGTGTGTTGAAAGCATTCTATCTCAACTGTATACTAATTGGGAGTTGATTATTGTTGATGAGGCATCTACTGATGACACATCTACTATCGCCGAAGAATTTAGTCGTAAAGAATTGAATCGTATTACTTTTGTTAAAAATCACAAACCACTTGGTTTACAAAAGTTATCAAATTATATCTTAGGGCGTGCTAATGGTAAATATATGGTGCGACTAGATGCAGATGATTGGCTAGATGAAACTGCTCTTTTGAGTATGGTAACAAAGTTAGAAAATAATCCCGATATAGGCATGGTTTATGGAAATTATTTCTATGTAGATATAGATGGAAAAATATTAGATATGGAATATCGTCATAAGCTAGGTGTAGAGGATATGGCAGGACATCTAGCTCCTCATGGAGCGTGCACAATGTTTAATACGCGTGCACTAAAAAATGTTGGAGGGTATTCTGAATCTGTTAGTGCTCAAGATGGATGGGATCTTTGGTATAAATTGTTCAATCGTATCGGAGCAGCGAGCTTAAACATTCCAATATTTTACTATCGACAACATGGAGATTCAATGAGTCGCGACTCTAAACGACTTCTTGATGCGCGCAATGGAATATTTAAACGTATTAGCGAAGGGTTGGAAGGGGATTATGACATAACTTGTATAGCTATAATTCCGGTTCGTGAATCATACCCTAATTTTGAGAATGTGCCTTATCGGGAGTTTGATGGGCACTCCCTGCTTGAGAAGGCTATTCTTGTTGCGGCTAGATCAGACAAAATAAACGATGTAGTTGTTTCGTCTGAGAGTCAAAATGTATTAGACTACTCTAAGCGCTTAGAGGATGAGGGTAAAGTTCCAAAGCATTTACGACTAAAGCGATCTAAAAATACAAAGATGTCCAGAGATATACCAATTCAGAGCTTTATGCTTGATGCCGGGGATTATTATGAAAACATAAAGGGCTTTGCTCCAGATGTAATAACATTCCTAAATCTTCATGCGGTATGTCGTCAAACTAAGCATATTGATACAGTTTTAGATGTACTTAGAATTACAGAAAGTGACTCAGTGGTATCGGTTCAAGAGGAGAGAGAGCCAATATTTTCTCATGGAGAAGATGGACTAAATCTTTTGAATCCAGGGCGTTTTCAAGACTTAACGTTTGATCGAGAGCGTCTATATCATTTTAATGGTTCAATTATTTCAACTTGGTGGCAAGTGTTAAAAACACATGGAGTGTTTGGCGAAAAAATAGGATATGTTGAGATGTCACCCGATGAAAGCATCCAAGTAAAGACATCTGATACGCTTGATTTTTTAAATTTAAAAAATAAATAAAATGGCAAAAAAATGAAAGCTAGATATATATTTAGACTTGATGATGCCACTTCATTTATGGATACTAAAAAATGGAAGGCTATTGAGGAAATATTTCAGCAGTATGGCATTGTTCCAATTGTTGCAGTAACGCCTGACAATAGAGATCCAGATCTTATGTATCAAGAGTTAAATCCTAATTTTTGGAAATTAATTAAAGAGTGGGAGGACAAAGGTTGGGAAATTGCTATGCATGGATACCAGCATTTGTATCATAAAGTAAATCGAAAAGAGCTACTTTTCCCTTACTATGATAGAAGTGAATTTGCAGGCTTGACATTTAAGAAGCAACAAGAAAAAATAAGAAAATCAATAGACGTATTTCGTAAAAATGGATTTGATCCAAAAGTTTGGGTGGCTCCTTCGCATAGCTTTGATAGTAAAACATTGCGGGCTTTACTTTGTGAGACAAATATTAATATAGTTAGCGACGGTATTGCTCAATACCCTTTCTACGAAAGAAGCTTTTATTTTATTCCGCAACAATTATGGAGTGTAAAGAAAAAAAAATATGGGGTGTGGACTATATGCCTCCATCCTGACACTATGAGTTATGAGGATATTGAACAATTTAAATATGACCTCTCTATTTCTCAAATTTATAAAGCTGCAACAAGTGTAAAAAGCCTCAACTTGAAAAAGCGTCAGAAAAGTGTAAATGACAAGATTTATTCTTTTTTGTTTTGGAGGCTTTACGATATAAAACCTTGGCTTAAGCGTGCTAAATTTTTTTTAATTGAATAGGGGTGGTTTGAATAAAAAGACTCTTGTACCAAGCGGTATTCAATATGCTATTGATAATGATTATCAGCATGTGTTTATGATTAGCAACCCGGTAGTGGCTATGATTGTACGTATCATTATTGATACATATGGCATTCAGTCAGATAAAATAGTTTGTATTTCCATGCGCAATACAGATACATCTATTATAGAAAAAAAACCCATTAATCCGCCACCCAGGTGGTATGACGTAATATATACAAAAATTTTTGGAAAAACCCCATTTGGTAGGCGTATTGCAAATGTGGTTAGGAAGAATAATGATCGTTTTTTATTATACACTTCATGGAACTATCCAGATGTAGAAGGATTGCTATGTTTGCCCTTGTGTGCAGGTCATATTTATCTTGAAGAAGGGTGGTTGTCTTATGGGCTCTATAAGCCTTATACCGCTAATCAGTTAAATATTTGGAAAAGTAGGCTAAGGTATAGAAATAGCAGGAGGAATGATTTTAAAGATTATTTTCGTGATGATGCTTTAGCTTTTATCGGAATACTTCCCGATGTTTTTCCTCTAGCTCCAAACTGTAAGCGTAAAATTTTAAATGATTATAGTGTCGCCTTGTTAAAATACAAACCAAAACTTACAGGTATTAAAACTATTGGACTTACCCCGGCTCCTCGGCGAGTTGCCCATAATCAATGGGAATCCATGTTAAAAGCTTTAGTTGATAGAATGCCTGATGGAGGTGTTATAAAGTTACACCCTGGTTTTAGTGCAGATATAAAAGCAAAAAATGAACTTGAATTAATGTTAACAAATATTTCAAGAGGATTGGTTGTATTGTGTAGCGATAATATTATTCTTGAGATGGAGATGCTGTCAGAATCAAAAAAATTGATTGGCCCTAGAACATCTCTTGTTAGATATGCAGAAGCCTTTGGATCCAAATTTGAAAATATTAATTTGTATTAGGAATAGCGTTATAAACAAAAAATGAAGTTAATAATATAATGAGAGTTTTTACTTCTTTTCAAAATATTGCCTTATATTTGTACTGTTTTTTACTAGGCATGGAGAATATTAATATTAATATTTCAATATTTCTTGTTTCAGTTTCAAAAATAGCCGCCATCTTATATTTGATATCTGTTATTAAATATAAGTACTCTTGTGCTCTAAATAAGCATTTTACCACCCCCTTAATATTGATTATTATATGGCTAACCATAGTTAGTTTGATTAATATAAATGCATATTCATCTAGAATTGTTGACATAGAATTCATGTTAAACATATTATTATTTATTTTAATTTTAAATCATACCAAAAGAGACCCTGTAGTTTTAGAGAAGGGTTTGTTGGTATTTTCTTTGGGTATTATTACTGTATCTATTTTATTTTTTCTTGGTATTGGATTGGAAATTAACCAAGATCTTAGGTACACATGGTTTGGTGCTGGCCACAATGAAATTGGATCAAAGCTAGCGACAGCATTGATAATAATAATAATGATTAAAGGGCGTTTAAAGTTGGGAAGGGGTCACTTGCTGTTAATTGCGTTTATGCCACTTATTTTTTGGCTTATGTTGAAAACTGGCTCCAGGACGTCGGTTTTAATTTTAGTAGCTAGTTTTAGTATATGGTATTTTATAAAAGTTTTTATTGAGAGGAGGGGGTTGGTATCTTCTGCTGTTGTGACTTTTTTTACCTTAGTTTTCATTTCTTTATTATTGTATGTTTTAATGCAGTCTGAATTATCTGTGTCAAGATTTTCTAAAATATTCGACGGAGAAAGCTCACTCCCTCTTGGTGGTAGACTTTACTTATGGCATGAGTTTCTTTCAATTATTCAAGACAATTTTATATTTGGATATGGCTTATCTGGAGCTGATCTTCAAACCTATAATTTCTTAGGAGCAATTGAAAGTCCGCATAACGTTATTATTGAGGTAATGCTTTATACGGGAGTTATAGGATTAATTCTTTATATAATATTTATGTATAGAATTATGTCTGCATCTTATTGGGTGTATAAATATTCTGGTAATTTTTTACCAGTCTTATTGTTGCCGACAATTTTAGGTTTTCACTTAACTGCTCAGGGATTAACTGAAAAAATTGTCTGGGTATTAATTGCTTATATTGCTGGTAGTTATTTATATATGAAAAACAAATCAAAATCACATGAAAATTCTAATTGTAATTGACTCATTGGGTTCTGGAGGGGCGCAAAAACTGAAAGGAAATTTGGCTAAATCTCTTTCAGATCTTGGGCATGTAGTAGAACTCTTTATCTATAACCCGAAGGGTGATTTTTTTGCTTCAGAATTTCAATCCTATGGTATTAAAATTCACGCTGTAGAAAAGAAAAAAGATGGATTTTCTTTATATATTGTGAAGCAATTACGCAGTATTATTTTAAAGCACAATTATGATGGTGTTATAAGCTCCATGCATGCGCCAAGTATATATGCTGCATTGGCCATGATAGGAAGAAGTGTAAGGGGTAGATTGATTGTATGTGAAGAGAGCTCTTCTAACGCTCCTGTACCTATTCTTAAGAAACTCTTATTCTATTTGGCATCTTTATCAGCCTATTCAGTTGTTGCAAATAGCTTTAATGAGGCTAGATTGTTAAAGAGACGGCCTGGACTTTCAAAAAAAACACATGCAATTTTGAATGGGTTCGAAATACCAGCACTTTCAAAAGACCAGACAATTACCCAGAATAAAAATCTTAAATTGTTAGTAGTTGGCCGTATTGCTTATCCCAAGAATGGAGTTAATTTATTAAAAGCACTCTCGTTATTCTATGATCGGAATGGCTGGATTCCAAGAGTAGAGTGGGCAGGCAGAAGAGATGGTAGTTTTGATAAATCTATAGAGATGCAAAAAGAAATGGATAAGTATTTGCTTAAAAATACTAAGCTTTCATCGAAATGGACGTGGTTAGGAGAGGTTAAGGATATTGTAAGCCTTTACCGAAAGAGCGACGCCCTGCTTCTTGTTAGTATCTATGAAGGTTTGCCAATGGTTATTTGCGAAGCAATGATCGAAGGTTGCTTTGTGATTGCATCAAATGTTTGCGATCATCCTTTTATTATTGGCGACGAAGAGCGTGGTTTTTTGTGTGACCCTTTGTCTCCAGAATCAATTTGTAATTCTATAGAACGATTAAGTGTTATGAGTTTTTCAGAAAAAAGTAATATGATAAAAAATGCAAGAGAGTTTGCAGAGTTAAATTTTGATCAAGGCAGTATGTCTGGCGCTTATGAGTCGCTTTTAATTGAACATAACAGTTGTTAGTAATGCCAAAGCCAAAATTACTTATAGTGGGGGCATTCCCAGCAGAAAGCAAGGCTATTTATGGAGGTATTGCAAAATCATGTAAAATTTTGTTGGAATCATCAATAGCAAATAGATTTGACATTGATACTTTAGATTCATCACAAATCTCCAACCCTCCACCGAAACTTTTTATTCGAAGTGTTATGGCTGTACGTCGATTATTTATATTAATGTATAGATTGATATTCAATAGAATTGATGTGGTATTAATTTTTTCCTCAGATGGGGCAAGTGCAATTGAGAAAGGTGTCATGGTATGGATGTGTCACTTATTTAAACGTCCTGCATTAATATTTCCAAGAGCTGGAAATCTTATTAGTCAAACATCCAGATCACCTCTTATGTTAAAGTTAATTAGGTTTCTCTATGGTCATTCAACTGTTTTTCTTTGTCAAGGGGTAAAATGGAAGGGGTATGCCATAAATCAGCTTGGGCTTGATAAGTCAAAAGTAAAGGTTGTGAATAATTGGACTGCAACTGAAAAACAAATTGAGATTGGTAAAAATAGGAAATCCGAACTTAATAACACGTCAAAATTAATTTTTGTTGGGTGGCTGGAAAAATATAAGGGTGTTTTTGAATTATTATATGCGTGTAATAATTTGCATAATAAAGGCATCAGGTTTCACCTTACATTTGTAGGGAGCGGGAATGCTGAAAAAGCTGCCAAACATTTTGTAAAAGAACATAATCTAGAAAAATGCATCGTCTTTTTTGGTTGGGCCAATTCACAAGCTGTTGATAGTATTTTAGAAAAAAGTGATATTTTTGTTCTCCCTTCATGGGCCGAAGGGTTTCCTAATGCAATGATTGAAGCGATGGCAGCTGGACTTGCAACGGTAGTTACTTCTGTAGGTGTAATTCTAGATTATGTGAAGGATGGTGAACATGCTATTATAGTTCCTCCATACGATGTAGCTGCACTTGAAAGTGCACTAACAAAAATAATTTTAGATACAGAGTTGCGAAAAAGTATCGCAAGCAACGGTCATCAGCTTGCAATAGATAGCTTTTCAGTTGAAGAAAATACTAAGAGACTTGGGGATATAATTGGAATGGCAATGAGATGAAAAAAAATATAAATGTTTTATTTGGCGAAAGGAGCAATCTTTCATTGTCATTGAGTTCGGTTTTAAATAATTCAATCCTCCTATCGGGAGGTGATGCCCAGGAGTTGTTAAAATATCATGATAAAGATGTTAGGATTAACGTAGTGATTAATTCTTTTCAAAGAAGTATAGAGTTAGGGGATTTTTCAAATCCTAAACAATATACTGAAAAGACGCTAGGAGACCTGTCAAACATAATCGATGTGCTAATTAATATAAAAGACTTAATCGGCACTGTTATATATACCAGTAGTGCTGCTGTTTATGGAAGAAATCCTTGTTGCCATGAGAAAGACCAAGTTCATCCCAGCTCGTTATACTCTTCATTAAAAATTTCAAGTGAAATAATGATTCAAAGTTACTTATCAGCACATGGAATTAATTATATTATTGCCCGAGTCTTTAATATGTATGGGGGTAATGATAATTTTTCGATTATTTCAAAAATGATTGCTTCGCATGCTGGAGATGGAAAACTGCATTTATTTAATAATGGGGAGTCAGTGAGAGATTTCATACACATTTTGGATGTATGTAATATATATAATAAATTATTAGAATCAGATTATTGTGGCATTGTTAATGTTGGCACCGGTAGTGGACACAGTATCAAAAATATTGTAGAAATGTTGAAAGATTATTCTGTTGACTTTAAGATTAACTCTAAGATTAGAGATGAGATTAATGAATCAATTGCTTCTACAACCAAATTAAGATCCATCATTAAGCAATATAATTTTATAGATCTTAATGATTATTTTGTTAAAGAGATTGCACTATAAAGACACAATCATATAATGGTTTGATTTATAGGCTATGTTAGATTATTGGAGAATTATATTTAATGTTTAAAAATAAAATTTTATTAATTACTGGTGGAACGGGCTCTTTTGGTAACGCCGTATTACGCCGTTTTTTAAAGCTTGATATTAAGGAAATTAGAATATTTAGCCGCGATGAGAAGAAACAAGATGACATGAGACGTCAATATGCCGACGATAGAGTTAAGTTCTATATTGGTGATGTGAGAGATTATGACTCGATAATGAATGCCGTTAGAGATGTAGATTACATTTTTCACTCAGCCGCATTAAAACAAGTGCCATCATGTGAATTTCATCCCATTGAAGCGGTTAAAACCAACATAATTGGCACTGATAATGTGCTGACCGCTGCGATTAATGCTAATGTGAGGAGAGTTATTTGTTTAAGTACGGACAAGGCGGTATATCCAATTAATGCTATGGGCATATCCAAAGCAATGATGGAGAAAGTTGTTATTGCTAAATCTCGACAAGGGGGTGACAAAACAATAATTTGTGTCACTAGATATGGCAATGTGATGGCATCTAGAGGTTCTGTCATTCCGTTATTTGTGGAACTTATTCATGAAAACAAAGAGTTAACTCTAACAGATCCAAACATGACACGTTTTATGATGACATTGGACGATGCAGTGGATTTGGTTCTATTTGCTTTTGACAATGGAAATCCTGGCGATATTTTTATTCAAAAAGCGCCTGCAGCAACAGTTAGAATCATGACGCAAGCTCTTTGTGATCTAATGGGAAAGTCTAGCTATCCTACTCGAGTTATCGGTACAAGGCACGGTGAAAAGCGATATGAGTCTTTGTTATCTAAAGAAGAAATGGCATGTGCTCTTGATATGGGTGATTATTATAAAATACCACCGGATCTGCGTGATTTGAATTATGCCAAGTATGTGGAAGATGGTGATAAAGATATTACAGATTCAGATGAATATAATTCAGATAACACCACACAGTTAGATGTTGATAGCATGAAACGATTGTTGAATAAATTAAAGTTTATTCAAGCTGCTAAAAACGGCGAAATCATAGATCCTGAAGAATAAGATGCGAGTGCTTATAACAGGATCTGATGGATTCATTGGGAAGAACTTAATTATCCACTTAAGAGGGCTGGATATTAAAATTACGACATATACTCGTAATAACTCGATTGATGACCTGATAGAACTTGTTAAGAACTCTGATTTCATTGTCCATCTAGCAGGAGAAAATAGACCTACAAATGAACAAGATTTCAATGTAGGTAATACTAAATTGACAGAATCAATATGTGAAGCAGTGCGCTCTACAGGCAGGAAAATTCCTATTATCTTTGCATCATCTACACAAGCCACGCTAGATAATGTGTATGGAAAAAGTAAATTAGACGCTGAAACAGCCATAAATAAACTTGAAGATGGCACAGAAAGCCCCGTCTATATATATCGTCTTCCTGGTGTGTTTGGCAAGTGGTGTAAGCCTAATTATAATTCTGTTGTGGCGACTTTTTGCCACAATATAAGTCATGACTTGCCCATCCAAGTTAAAAATCAAAATTTTGAATTGAGTCTGGTTTATATTGATGATGTGGTTGAAGAGTTTGTTAAGATAATACAGGAAGCGAAAGATGACAAAAAAAAGTTGTCAGTGCAGCCAGAGTATAAAATTAAATTAGGCGATTTAGCCGATCAGATTAAGATATTTAAAGAAAGTCGAGATTCACTTATAACTGAAAAGGTTGGTAGTGGACTTATTCGTAAGCTATATTCAACTTATCTAAGTTATCTTTCTCCTGAGCAATTTTCCTATTCAATACCCTTACATTGTGATGAGCGTGGAATGTTTGCAGAAATGCTAAAAACAAAAGATAGTGGCCAATTTTCATTTTTCACTGCAAAGCCAGGTGTGACTAGAGGTGGTCATTATCATAACTCCAAGACTGAAAAGTTTTTAGTTATCCAAGGTGAGGCAAGATTTGGTTTTAGACATGTAGATTTAGATGAAACGTATGAGATTATCACAACAAGCAAAGAGTTAAAAATTGTTGAAACGGTGCCAGGATGGTCTCATGATATTACCAATATCAGTACGGAAGATATGATTGTCATGCTTTGGGCCAATGAAATTTTCGATCCTGATAATCCTGATACCATAACTCACAAAGTGTAGAGGTATATAAGATATGAAAAAATTAAAAATTGCAACAGTAGTTGGAACACGTCCAGAAATCATACGTCTTGCATGTGTCCTTAAGAAGCTTGATGAGCATTGCGAACACATTCTGATTCATACAGGGCAAAATTATGATTATGAATTGAATGAGATTTTCTTTGATGATCTAGGAATTAGAAAGCCAGATTATTTTTTAGGCGCTGCTGGCACAACTGGTGCTGAAACTATTGGAAATGTTATCATTGAAGTCGATAAAGTTTTAGAAGAAATTCAGCCGGAGGCTATGCTTGTTTTGGGTGATACAAATAGCTGTATGGCCTTATTACCTGCCAAGCGCAGAAAGATACCAACATTTCATATGGAGGCTGGTAATCGTTGTTTTGATCAACGTGTTCCAGAGGAAATTAATCGTCGTTTAGTTGACCATATGGCTGACATTAATTTAACTTACAGTAGCATTGCTAGAGACTATCTTTTGAGTGAAGGTTTGCCGGCAGATATGGTTATTAAAACGGGCAGTCCTATGTTCGAAGTGCTGAATACTTATCGTGATGGCATTGAAAGTTCCGATGTGTTGACGCGTTTAGGGATTAAAGAATATGAGTTTTTTGTTGTCAGTGCGCATCGTGAAGAGAATGTCGATTCTGATAAGAACTTTTTGAATTTAATGGAGTCATTAAACGCAATTGCAGAGATTTATCAAATGCCGATTATTGTTTCTACACACCCAAGAACGCAAAAACGTATTGATGAAATGAAAGTTGAATTAAATCCAATAATTCAATTATTGAAGCCACTAGGATTTAAGGACTACAACAAGCTTCAAATGTCTGCTAAGGTGGTGTTGTCAGATAGTGGCACTATAAATGAAGAGTCCTCTATTTTAAATTTCCCGGCCTTAAATATTCGCGAAGCACACGAGCGCCCTGAAGGCATGGAAGAAGCTGCAGTTATTATGACAGGCTTGCAGAAAGAAAGAATTATGCAGTCTTTATCTATTATTGACAAACAGCCAAGAGGTGTGCAAAGACTAATACGCCAAGTTGACGATTATTCTATGCCTAATGTGTCGGATAAGATGGTTCGTATAATCCACAGTTATGTTGATTACGTAAATAGAGTGGTTTGGAAAAAGTATTAGTGCCTAAGAAAATATTAATTGTTACAGAGTGCTTTTACCCTGAAGAATTTAAGATAAATGATGTTGCTTTGTCATGGAAAGGCAAAGGTTATGATGTTGATGTATTAACTTTAGTCCCGACTTATCCATTAGGAAAGGTTTTCCTGGGCTATAAAAATGGATTCTTTCGAAAAAACGAATACCAAGGTATAAATATTTTCAGAGTGCACGCTGTTACAGGCTATAGAGACAGTACAGTTAAAAAGATCTTTAAATATATAAACTTTATGATTTTTGGCAGTATTGTTGCAATTTTTATTGGCAGAAGATATGACTATGTTTTCGGGTTTAATTTGGGCTCACTAACAGATATGTTGCCAGCAGTTGTAATTCGTAAGTTATATAAGAAGCCAACTATGTTTTGGGTGCAAGATGTTTGGCCCGATAGTGTTTATGCATATGGTTTTAAAAAAACTAAGATGCTCTCAACCCTGTTAGATGCGTTTGTGAAATTTATGCATCACAACATTACTGCTGTTGCTATTTCAAGCAAAGGCTTTGAGTCAAAATTAGAGCCATATATTAAGAAGGGCTTAAAGTTTAATTACGCTCCAAATTGGGCAGATGATTTAGATATGGATATGGATCCTATTGCCCTAAGCAAAAATCAAAAAATTCATTTTACTTTTGCTGGAAATGTTGGCAAGGTGCAAAATCTAGAGAATATTATCAATGCTTTTTGTTTATTACCAGATGGGTATCAAAAAAAATCTCAACTGAATATTATTGGCGATGGTTCTAATCTGATTTTTTTAAAAAAACTCTCGAATAACAATCCAAACATAATTTTCCACGGCAAACAAATGCGCGAAGATATGGCTAAATTTTATAAAGCTAGTGACTTTCTAATTGTATCTTTAATTAATGAGCCAATATTCTCAGTAACTGTTCCTGCTAAAACTCAAACCTATATCGCGGCTAAGAAGCCTATATTAGCTATTATTAATGGCGATGTGGCAGATATTGTGAACGATAATAGTCTCGGGGTCTGTGCAGATCCATCTAATGTGGAGCTTATTAAAAAATCTTTTGAAAAGTGTATAGATATGCCTGAGAATGAAAAATTTAAATTTATCATTAATAATACAAAGTTACTAGAAACGACCTTTAATAAAGATAGTATTATCAATAATTTAACCAGTCAATTGGTTGGTTATAACGATTAGATGACGATGTATTTAGTAACAGGATCAACTGGATTTATTGGTAGTCGACTACTTGGCTTGTTGAACACTATAGAGTGCGATGTTAGATTGCTTGCTAGATCTAAGGTCAATAATTATGAAACAGTTGTATGTAATCTGGAGCAGGATAGAATATCTAAGCACGCACTTGAATCTGTAGATACAGTTTTTCATCTTGCGGGCTTTGCGCACGATATGCAAGATCCTAGTAAAGTTGAAGATTTATATCGTGTGATTAACGTGGAAGCTACAGTTGAGCTGGCCAGATTGGCAGTAGAAAGCGGTGTAAAACGTTTTGTTTTTATTAGCAGTGTGAAGGCTGGAGGGGGCTTGGCTTCTGGCAAGTGTATTAATGAATCCGATCAGAATGAGCCTGAAGGGGTCTATGGTAAAAGCAAACGAGAGGCAGAGTTAAAACTTTTAAAAATAGGTAACGAATCTGGCATGCATGTGTCAATCATTCGCCCCTCATTGGTTTACGGCCCAGAGGTTAAGGGTAATTTACAATTAATGTTAGCGGGAATTAAGAAAGGTTGGTTTCCACCCTTGCCTGAGATGGGGAATCGGCGCTCTATGATTCATGTAGATGATTTGGTTCAGGTAATTTTTCTAGTTTCCGAAGATAAGCGCTCCAATGGAGAAATATTTATCGCAACAGATGGTGCGCCTTATTCTTCTCGTGAAATTTATAATGCTATGTGCGGTGTGGTAGGCAAGTCAATTCCAAAATGGAGTGTTCCAAAAATCCTGTTTGATATTGTTAGACTGGTGAACCCGCGTATTAAATATAAAGGGTCATGACAACTTAAGCGACTCTTTTCTGAACATTTCAAGCAAAATCTTATAAAGATTTTGCTTGCGATTATTGAATCTAAATTCACATTCTTTCAAGTGTAAATTAAACATATTTTTATTCATTCCTTTAAATTTTACCAGCCTTGTTTTGGCATAACCCCAAAATGATTCTATGCCGTTAATATGTGCATTACCACGAGCAAATTCATTCTTGCTATGATGTACTCTAAAATGCTTCTTATAGCCAAAATCTACTAAACCATTATACCCTCGCCAACCATCAGAATGAATGACGCTTTCAATACTAGTTTTACCCTTGATAATCCTTTGTAGGGTAGTACTTTTGCAGTTTGGAACAATCTCAGTATAAACCTTATCACCTCTTTTTAGCAAGCCAAAAACAATGGTTTTCCCTAAGGCGCCACGGCCGCGTTTTCCGCGGACGCGCCGTGCGCCAAAATAGCTTTCATCGACTCACTAGTGGGGCAGATTGAAGTATGGATAATTCTACAATTCTAAGCCTAATAGCGGTTAAATATTTGTTGTTTGTTTGTCTGCTCAATCCTGTTAATTCCTTGATTTGAACTGCGTTCAAATCAAGAGAAAAATACTTAATTATTTCTCTAAATTTCTTCTCTGAAATACGGGAACGATTTACATACTTGTTTTTTTTACTTTCATAACGGTACTTTAACATGATTTTAAATATGCTTAAGTTGTCATGACCCTTTATTTTTAATAATAATATTTGGCAGTATGTCAGCTGCTGCTGTAAATACTAAAGTATTGGGTAGCAGGTGTGATGATGTTGTGTCCAGAGTTGCAGAGCATCAAGTTTCCGTGCAAAAACTAGAGTCAGTCGCTGCATCTGAGATTATCACCGGTGGTGATGTGATTGACTCTAGCTGTCTTAATAGTTTTGATGTATCGTTAAAGGGTCTTGGCTTTTCATTGCCTAATGTTGATGATTTATTAGATAATTTTTTGAACTCGATGTGTGATAAAGCAAATTCTGTAATATCGAGCAATATTAACACTATAAATCAGGGGCTTGATACTCCACTAGGCAGTATTAGTGTGAATTCAAACCATGATGGTAGGCTATTAATGAAAAGATACCCGATATTCCAATCATTAACAAAAAATACAACGCTACAATTGGAGGTGGGTCAAATGATCTTTTCTATAAATAAAACAATAGTATTATTGGGTTTTCTTACCATTCAGCAAGCTAATGCAGCCTGCTGTGGTGCAGCAGCAGTTGAGGCTATCAACTCAAGAGCAGCAGAGCTTAAAAATTAAATCACCAGCGGATTCTCTAATGTTAACACTAATATTGATGAAATGGAACAGGCCGTCGTTAAAACATTAAAAGATACCCACTCTGAACAAATGGCTGCACAAAAGAAAATATCTGATGTCGCCATTAAGACGCAAGAAGATTTAAATAAAGCGAGCGAGTTGATAGCCAAGAGTAAGTCTGCTAGTGATTCAAAGATTTATACATCAAGACAATACGGCACTGATTCTAGACCAGACAAAAAAGATCTGTGTAGACGTATAGCAATCGGTGACGCAATCTCTCATGGTGGCAACAAGAATAGTATCATCGAACAGATTAAGAACAATAATAAAGAGATACAAGATAAAAAAGTCGAAGAATATAGTAAGCAAAAAGCCGTTTATAACCAATATGTAAGCACGTTACCAGGTAATGGCAGGTATATTATGTCTGATTTTTTTGACCAAGAGACAATCTCAAAAGAAGATGGCGATAAAGTCGCAACACTTCTAGATCATTTGATTGACAATAGTAGGCAAAATGTATTTTCAGGGCGAGAGTTAAATACTGTTAATGGGCAGGTTAATCAGGCGAAATCTAACAATCTATCAATGCAAAAAGAGCTATTAAAAGATATTCTTGTGAAGCAAGTTATTTATCCAAAGCTTGAAGTTATCAGAGACGGAGAGCAGAGCGCATCGTCTCATTCATTGGTTCAAGGTATGGTTAAGAATCGTTTTACTGATGGGCTAGAGCCTCTTTTGATAAAAAATGATGTTGCCGTTTTAAGAGAATTATACAAAAATCAAACACTTAACAATAAGATGGTGCTAGACCTTTTAGAAGTAAACAAACAAATTTTAATAATATTAACATTACAATTGTCACATACTGTCGATTCAAAAATGGAAGAAATTGGAAGGTAAAGGTTTTTATGAATACAAAAAATGAAAAAACAGAGGAAGTGCCAGTAATACCAGAGTCAATAGCAACAAATGAATCGCTAGTAAACTCTATCCAAAGAAGTACCCTTATATCATTGTTGGCGATGTTGACTGCTGTTGGATCAATAATTATCTCAGCAATGGTAATTTATAATACACACGATAGGTATTTCACTGTAAGTCCAACAGGGGTTGTGACTCAACTTGTTGCACTTGACAAGCCCCTAGTAACAGATGAAGTAGCAAGGCAATTTAGTAGAGATTTTGCGATGACATTGTATTCAACTAACTATATTAATTTTAGACAAAAAATAGAAAGTGTAGAATCGATGTTTTATGAGGCATCATTTGATAATTTTATTGTGGAATTTGAGGAAATTTTAAACTTTATCAAGAAAAAGAAAATGTACACACATGCGCTTATAGAGTTGCCGGTTCTTATTAAAAAACTAGAGCACAATGGCAGGATGAAGTGGAAGTTTGAAATGCCAATTACAATTCATTATGAGAGCTCCTCAAATTCTAGTTTTACTCAAAAAGTAATAGCAACGATTGTCATTCAAAGAACCGACAATAGAAAGAAAATCGGAGGAGTTGAGGTATTTAGTTTTATTACTGAATCTCAAAACATTAAGAAACGACTTTAAAGTGAGTTATCGACATAGTAAGGGTGTATTATAAAAATCGAGATAAAAATAAAAAATGGATATAGTTATGAAAAATATACAGACACAAAAAGAGCAAACTAACAGGACAATAAGTAGATTTTACCTAGGCACGAAAAAAAACATTACAGAATGAACCCTTTAGTGATTAAAGACCTCTACGCAAAATAATTTTTTTGTCTGAAAGCTTGGCCAAAAGACAGTAGCAAGATTTAAGATTAGGTATAGAGCCTCTGCACCACCCCTTATCATGACGGTATTGAAAATATATAATTTTTGACTTTGCGGTGAATGATGTATATAATCACCTTAAATAATAGGGTGAATGATATGTGGATTTATAAAGATCAAAACTGGCCAAATTTTACCTGGAATGATGAGTCTCTACTCTCCAAGTTGGCGGATATTAGATATCATCAGGGTCGCTAAAAAGAAGCAGCGCCCAAAATTAAGAATGTAGTAAGCGTTTTACTTAGCATTTAGGAATATTTTATAAAATATATAGAAAATTACTTTATTATCAATAGGTTGTTAGGGTTAATAGAATCCCTCTTTCTCCACCAAATTACTTGTTGTTTTAATATTTTCTTGTGTTGCTTTCAAAATTTATTACAGTTGTTTATTTGTTAATAAATTCCTTGATTCATTTAGAAAGTGCCATGCACAATGTTAAAGCCTCTTCACAATTATTACTTTGAGGATAGTCATGAATTTCACGCCAAATTTCCAACCAAAAAACATTGTTGCATCTATTGAAAATTTAGTTGAAAAAGGTTTGAAAGTCGTAGCTTTAGCTGAGCAAAGTGATAATTGGGATAGTGTAATTACACCTATTGATGAATTTGAATCTGAATTAGGGCGTTTGACCAGTGTTAATTCTCATTTAAATGCAACTATGTTTAGTGATGAGTTTAATGCTGAATATGAAAAAACCTTACCAATTATTACTAATTTTTATTCTGATATTTCCAGTAATAAGAACCTATATCAAGCTTATAAAAACCTAAAAAATACCAAGTTAAATAAACAGCAACAGCACATACTACAAGAGTCAATTGATGGGTTTGAATTATCAGGTGTGGGTTTAAAGGGAGAGCAGTCAAAACGCTTTAAAGCCATTAAAGAGCGCTTAAGTTTACTTAGTAATAAATTTTCAAAAAACTCGCTTAAAGCCACTAACGAATGGACAAAGGTTGTTGAGTTGAATGAGTTGATAGGTTATGGCGAGGTTGAGCTTGCAAAAATTAAAATAGATAAAGGTTATGAACTTAACTTACAAATGCCTGTTTATATGGACGTCATGACTTATTTGGATAATCGAGCATTGCGAGAAGAGGTTTATCGTGCCTATGTGTCACGCGCATCGGAACTTGGTATCACATCAGCTGATTTTGATAATAAAGCTGTTATGGATGAAATACTCAGTCTTCGAACTGAAATGGCAAATATCCTTGGTTTTGATCATTACGCACAGTTATCCATCGAATCAAAAATGGTGGAAAGTGTTGATCAAATTTTAGAGTTTTTATCTAATTTAGTAGGTAAATCAAAGTCTCAAGCACAAGCAGAATTAAATGAATTGGCAAAGTTTGCTGGAATAGAGCTTATGCCTTGGGATTTGGGTTTTTATAGTGAACAATTAAAAGAGCAAAAATTTGACTTTAAAAAATCAGAATTGACGCCGTATTTTCCAGAGCAAAAAGTATTAGAAGGCCTGTTTTCAACCATTGAAAATTTGTACCAAGTTAGCTTGCATCAAATTGATGAGCCGAGCTATCATGATGACGTCCGAGTATTAGAAATAACAAAAAATGGTAAATTAATAGGCAAAATTTATTTAGATTTATACGCACGAAAAGACAAACGTGGTGGCGCCTGGATGGCGGATTATCAGCCACTACAAGGCCAAGATAAACCAATTGCTTTTGTTGTTTGCAATCTAAATTCTCCCTCTGAGGGCAAACCTGCACTATTTGAATTTGATGAAATTGTGACTATTTTTCATGAATTTGGACATGCATTGCATCACGTATTAACCAAGGTTAAATATGCCTGTGCAGCAGGTATCTCTGGCGTTCCGTGGGATGGCGTCGAATTGCCAAGCCAGTATATGGAGTTTTTCTGTTATGAGCGTGATGTAGTGACAAGGATGTCTGAGCATTATCAAACTAAACAAACACTGCCTGATAATTTATACAATAAACTGATTGAGTCTAAGAATTTCCAATCAGCCATGGGTATGCTACGACAATGTGAGTTTTCAATCTGGGATTTAAAAACTCATTTAAGCTTGAAAGATACTTACAAGGTTTTAACTGAGGTTCGAAAAGATACCGCGCTTATGCCAAGCATTAAAGATAGTCGATTCTTAAATACATTTGGGCATATTTTTTCAGGTGGTTATGCAGCAGGTTACTTTAGTTATAAATGGGCAGAAGTGTTGGCAGCCGATGCTTACGATTACGTGAATACACAAGGCGGTATTGGCTCACAAGCATCACTTGATTTTTTGCATAATGTTTTAGAAACGGGTGGCAGCCAAGAGTTTATGGCTAGTTATGAGGCCTTTAGAGGTGAGAAACCTGGAATTGAAGCCTTGTTAAAGGCAAATGGCATTACAACTTAGGTACAATGCCTGTTATTATTTTTAAAGGTAAGGTTATGATTAAATTTATTCTAAGTGTTGTTATTATTTTGGCGTTAATTGGCGGCGCAATCCAATTTATTTCTACAGAAGAGAGTTGGGTGTTAGTGGTTAACAAAGAGGCAACGCTTTCAAGTATTCAAAATGGCGCAGGTATTGTTTACGATTTTGCTAAAGAGTTAATTTCCGATGCAGATCAGATTAAAAGCGTAGATTTGGCAATAGAAAAATAATTTCTACTGATAATCAACAAAATACCTAGCAATTGCTAGGTATTTTTTTAGATTTTAGCAAGTAGAATACTGCCATTAGTGCCGCCAAAGCCAAACGAGTTAGAAATCGCATAATTTATTTTTAAATCTCTGGCTTCATTGGCACAATAATCTAAATCGCATTTTTCATCTTGATTAAAAATATTGATGGTTGGTGGTGCCACCTGATCTCTTAAGGCCAATGCGGTGAAGATAGCCTCAATACCACCTGTTGCACCCAATAAATGACCAGTCATTGATTTGGTTGAGCTCATGACTAACTTATAAGCATGGTCGCCCAAGGCTAATTTAGCCGCATCAGTTTCTGCTTGGTCGCCTGCAGGTGTAGAGGTTCCGTGCGCATTGATATAATCAATTTGATCAGTATTAACACCTGCATTACGCATGACATTTTTCATGCAACGTGCTGCACCTTCGCCACCTTTAGATGGTAGTGTCATGTGATAAGCATCACCACTCATACCGTAACCCAGTACTTCTGCATAAATTTTTGCACCACGTGCCTTAGCGTGCTCGTATTCTTCTAGAACCACGACACCAGCACCATCGCCTAATACAAAGCCATCTCGATCTTTATCCCAAGGACGAGAGGCTGTAGCCGGGTCATCATTACGAGTAGAAAGTGCACGAGCAGCAGCAAAGCCACCCAGACCACAATTGGTAGTTGACATTTCAGCGCCACCAGCAATCATTACGTCAGCATCGCCGTATTCGATTAAGCGTGATGCATCACCGATATTATGAGTGCCAGTAGTGCATGCGGTAACAATGGCAAAGTTAGGGCCTTTAAAGCCATATTTAATAGACAGATTGCCCGAAATCATATTAATAATAGAGGAGGGTACAAAGAAAGGAGAGATGCGCTTGGCACCTTTTTCTCTAAAAAGATCGGCAGTACGTTCTATTGTTCCTAGGCCACCGATTCCAGCGCCAATAGCGACACCAATACGCTCAGAATTTTCTTCGGTAACTTCAATGCCACAATCTTCAAATGCTTGAATACCGGCAGCCATACCGTAATGGATAAAGGTGTCCATTTTTTTAGCATCTTTAGGTTTTAAGTAATCTGTAATTTCAAAGTTTTTAACTGATCCGCCAAATTTAACTGACTGACCTTCGGTGTCAAGATTGCTCAGTAGGTTAATGCCAGATTTTCCAGCTAAGATATTCTTCCAAGATCCTTCAATGGTGTTTCCAACAGGAGAAACAATACCCATACCAGTAATAACAACTCTTCTTTTACTCATAACTTACCATATTCTAAAAATTAAAAAAAGGCACTTAATTCCGTGAAGAAAGCGCCTTATTACTTAACTAACTAACTAAACGAAATATTACAAATTATTGTTAATGTAATCGATCGCTAGTTGAACTGTTGTAATTTTTTCTGCTTCATCATCAGGGATTTCACAGTCAAACTCTTCTTCAAGAGACATTACTAATTCAACAGTATCTAAAGAATCAGCACCTAAATCATCAATGAATGAAGCGTTGTTATCGATATCACCACTTACGTCTAACTGTTCAGCTACAACCTTCTTAACTCTTTCCTCAATGCTCATTTGATACTTCCTATTTGATTTAATAAAGTTATTATTTTATCGGTTATTGACTATAAAACAAGATTAAATTGCAAAAAAATAGAATTAATTTTGATAACGAGTTGGGTCGTCAATTCCCGCTTTAATAAACCCTATCTTACGATATTCACAAGCGTCGCAAACACCGCAAGCCTCACCCTGGTCATTGGCCTGATAACAGCTTGTGGTATTTTTATAATCCACACCTAGGTCTAGTCCTAATTGAATAATTTGAGCTTTGTTAAGCTTTATTAATGGCGTGTGAATGCTGATTTTTTGACCTTCGAAACTTTGTTTGGTGGCTAAGTTAGCCATTGTTTCAAAGGCATCAATGTATTCTTGTCGACAATCTGGGTAACCTGAATAATCTAGCGCATTAACACCAATGAAAATATCTTGACAATCAAGCACTTCAGCCCAGGCCAACGCATAAGATAGAAATATGGTATTTCTTGCGGGGACATAAGTAATAGGAATTTCATCACTTTCAACAAAATCTGGCACATCGATATTGTTATCAGTTAGGGCAGAGCCCCCAATATCTGAAAGCGATATTTTCATCACTCGGTGTTTAGTGGTATTAAAAATTTTAGCAGCCAAGGTGGCGGATATTAACTCTGATTTTTGTTTTTGGCCATAATCAAAGCTTAGTGCAAAACACTCAAATCCCTGGGATTGCGCAATGGCTAAAGTTGTAGTTGAATCAAGCCCGCCAGATAGTAAGATGACGGCTTTTTTATTGGCGCTAGACATTGGCTAGGTTGCCTTTTTCTTCTAACCATTTTTTACGATCACTGGCGCGTTTTTTACTCAGCAACATATCCATAGTTTGCTCAACTTGTAGTGGATTTTCTAGGGTTAGTTGAATAAGGCGTCTTGTATCTGGCAGCATAGTAGTTTCGCGTAATTGAGAAGGATTCATCTCGCCCAGCCCTTTGAAACGCTGTACTTGAACTTTAACGCGCTTATTGTCTGATTCAATTTTACGAATAATAGCATCACGCTCTCCATCATCTAATGCGTAATGCACTTGTTTACCGGCATCCACACGATATAATGGCGGCATAGCAACATAAACATGTCCTTTTTTAACTAAAAGTGGAAAGTGCTTAACAAATAAGGTGCAAATAAGCGTAGCAATATGTGCACCATCCGAGTCGGCATCAGCAAGAATGCAAATTTTTCCATATCTTAAGCCATCTAAATTTTCACATTTTGGCTCAAGACCGATAGCGATACTAATATCGTGAATTTCATTACTGGCTAATACTTGGTCAGAATCCACCTCCCAAGTATTTAAAATTTTACCTCTAAGTGGTAGTATTGCTTGATATTCTTTATCTCTCGCTTGCTTTGCAGAGCCTCCAGCCGAATCACCTTCAACTAAAAACACTTCAGTTTGAGAAAGGTCAGTACTTGTACAATCTGACAATTTTCCTGGTAGGGCAGGGCCACTAACAATCTTCTTTCGAATGATTTTCTTGTTAGTTTTAAGCCTTGTTTGCGCATTAGCAATGGCAAGCTGAGCAATTTGTTCTGCAATATCGGTATGCTGATTAAGCCACAAACTAAAGGCATCTTTAACTGTGTTAGAAACAAAGGTGGCACACTCTCTAGAAGATAACCTTTCTTTAGTTTGGCCAGAGAATTGAGGATCTAAAATTTTAATGGATAATACATAGGCAATTCTTTGCCAAACGTCATCCGGCGTTAGTTTTATATTTTTAGGAGTTAAATCTCTAAACTCACAAAATTCTTTTAGCGCATCGGTTAGCCCTGAGCGCAAACCATTTACATGTGTACCGCCAGCAATCGTTGGAATAAGGTTGACATAACTTTCTGCAACCACATTGGTGTTGTATTGTGTCCAAGCGAGTGAGCAGTTAAGCTGTTGTTCAGATGATTGAAAATTTACGATAAAGGGTTTTTCTGGTAGGCAGTCCAGCCCATCAAGTGCCATTGATAAATAATCTTTTAATCCTTCTTGATAAAGCCATTTATCAGTTGTATCGTCAATTTCGTTATAAAAATTAATCTCTAATCCAGGACATAGAACTGCTTTTGAGCGTAAATTATGACGTAACTTGGTTGCTGAGAATTTAACAGTATCAAAAAATTGTGCATCTGGAGTAAATTTAACCTTGGTGCCGGTATTGCGCTTTCCAACTGCACCAACTTCGATTAACTCTGTTTTTTTAAATCCATTTGAAAAGCTAATATGATATTCTTTTGAATTGCGTTTGATCCAGATTTCAACCAAGGTTGAAAGGGCGTTAACCACTGAAATACCAACGCCGTGTAGTCCACCTGAAAATTGATAAGAGTCATTTGAAAATTTACCACCAGCATGAAGTTTAGTTAAGATAACTTCTACACCAGATTGGCCTTCGCCTTTGTGAATATCAACCGGCATACCTCGGCCATTATCCTCTACAGATAATGAGCCATTTTTATATAGAATGACACTGATTTTGTTAGCGTGACCGGCAACCGCTTCATCGACACTGTTATCAATCACCTCTTGAGCCAAGTGGTTTGGACGCTCAGTTTCGGTGTACATTCCTGGGCGCTTTCTAACGGGTTCTAATCCAGTTAATACCTCAATCGAAGAAGAATCGTAATCACTCATTTTTTATATCTGCCCAAGAATAGTTTGCCAAGTATCATACCAAAAAAAAGCCCCATAAAACAGGGCTTTTATAGCTATCTAAAATAACCGACTAACTAATAAAATAGTCATGCTTATTCTGTACAGTCTTTTATTACTCTACAAGGCAGAAGCTTACATCATACCACCCATACCACTTATATCAGGTGCAGCTGCACCAGCTTCTTGCGGGATGTCAGTAATCATTGCCTCAGTAGTAATCATCAATCCGGAGATACTCGCCGCATGTTGTAAGGCTGCACGAGTTACTTTAGTTGGATCAAGGATGCCCATT
>NZ_FQTP01000005.1 GCF_900128515.1 Bathymodiolus heckerae thiotrophic gill symbiont | reverse complement strand
TCAAAGCATATCACCAGAAAAATACTTAATTATTTCTCTAAATTTCTTCTCTGAAATACGGGAACGATTTACATACTTGTTTTTTTACTTTCATAACGGTACTTTAACATGATTTTAAATATGCTTGAGTTGTCATGACCCATACTTAATTATTTTATTTGTTATAATTAAGCAAGTATAGTTAAACTTACAATGGTTTTAGTGAGTTTGATAATTTTATGATGAATCTTTAGGAGAAAAGTATGAGTTTAAATAAGATAGTTACAGTATCTTCATTGCTATTAATTGTAGGGTTTAATAGTGCGTTTGCAGGCACCAAATATAGTGTTGATAGCCATAATTCAATAGTGAATTTCAGCACTATAAAAAAACAATATGTAGTTGAGCCTGCTGTTTTTAAAAATACACAGGGAACAATATCTGACTCGGGCGATGTGGAGATAAGTATTGATTTGAATAGTATTGATACAAAAATAGGAATAAGAGATACTAGAATAGAAGAATTGTTTTTTAAAATAGTAAAATTTCCTAAAGCCACTATTAAAGCAAAAATAGATATGAATAAAATAAAGTCAATATCTTATTATAGAAAAATGGAAATACCTGCTACTTTAGAACTCTATGGCACCACCAAAAAGATAAAATTAAATATTATGGTTGCTAAAACTTATAGAAATAGACTTTTAATTACCTCTATGCAGCCAATAATTGTTAATACTGATGATTATAAAATTCCTGCTGAAAATTTAGTTAACTTAGCTAACACCGTCGGTGGCTTAAGTCTTTCCAATAAGGCGGCAGTTAATTTTGTATTAACCTTTAAGCCCAACAAATAGGCTGAAATAGTCTAAAAAATTATTCAGCCAATTAGCGTAGTGGCTGAATTCAAGGACTGTCAAATTATGCGTTCAAGCCATGATTTTATCCATATATTTAAGTAACTTCCCCTAAAGGGGTGAATAAAACATTATTGGTTCGCTCAACCAATTATCCTGTTCTAATTTGTTAACCCCTGCGCTTAAAGTGGATTGACTAACAAAACACGCACTTGCCACTTTGGAAAAATGCGGATGTTGCTTTAATACTAATAAATAATACAGATTTTTAATTAAAGGCATTGTAATAATCGTTTTTTACGATTATTACAACCAATATTATTCGTTTTACTTAATAACTTTGCTCATTATAATATCATTTAAGTTTTCATTTTATGGAGGCTTAACTGACAGTTAATTCATTAAATAATAGGAGAGAAAATATGTCATTAAAAAACAGTAGAACAGAGCAAAACTTAAAAGATGCTTTTTCAGGAGAGTCTCAGGCAAATCGCCGTTATCTTTATTTTGCGGCAAAAGCAGATATTGAAGGTTGTAACGATGTGGCGGCTGTTTTTCGTTCAACCGCTGAAGGTGAAACGGGACACGCACACGGACATTTGGAGTATTTAGAAGAAGTGGGTGATCCAGCAACAGGTCTTCCGATTGGCGAGACTGCTGATAATCTAAAGGCTGCCATTGCAGGCGAAACACACGAATATACTGATATGTATCCAGGAATGGTTAAAGATGCAAGAGAAGAAGGATTTGATGAAATTGCTGATTGGTTTGAGACATTAGCCAAAGCAGAACGCTCACACGCTAATCGTTTTCAAAAAGCATTAGATAACTTATAAGCTTTTATAAATGGGGTAATTTTTTACCTCATTTATAAGAGTCTATTGATTACTAATATTTTGAGACCTTTGTATAAATATTAGTAATCAATAGACTCATTAAAAGGAGAAATACCATGCAAGAAGGTAATTTACAAGCCCCAACGCGTCACCCATTAGATTGGCAAAACCCTTCATTTTATGATGAAGAATTATTACACAATGAAATGGAGCGCGTCTTTGACTTATGCCATGGTTGTCGGCGTTGTGTTAGTTTGTGTCAATCTTTTCCAGTATTATTCGATTTGATGGATGATTCCAAAACGATGGAGGTTGATGGTGTTGATAAAAAAGATTATCAAAAAGTGGTAGATGAATGTTTCTTATGTGATTTATGTTATATGACCAAATGCCCTTATACACCACCACATGAATGGAATATTGACTTTCCGCATTTGATGTTGCGCGCTAAAGCTGTGCAATTTAAGCAAAAAGGAGCCAGTATTACCAACCAATTATTAGCCTCACCTCAATTGGTTGGTAAAATGGTTAGTTCGTTAAAACTAGCAAAAATTGTTAATAAAATGAATGACTTTAATTGGGTTAGAAAACTGTTAAAGCTTCATCCTCAAGCACTTATTCCTAAATATCATAATAAAACTGCAACTAAATTATTAAGCAAATTATCAAGCGAACACAAAACCGTACAAAGTGATTACAAAGTTGCTATTTTTATCACCTGTTATGGGCAACACAATGACCCACAAATTGTTACTGATTTGGTGGCTGTGTTGCAACACAATGAAGTTGCTGTGCAATTATTACAAAGAACGCAATGTTGCGGTATGCCAAAATTAGAATTAGGCGATATTCAAAGTGCGATGAATTACGCCCAACAAAATAAAACAATCTTATTAGACGCAGTTAATCAGGGTTATAAAATTATGGCACCAATTCCTTCTTGCGTGCTGATGTTTAAAAATGAATTGCCAATGATGCTACCAGCAGATAAAGATATTCAAAAAATTGCCAATGCTTTTGTTGATCCTTTCGAATATTTAGATTTCTTAAATGATAAAGGCGTATTAAATACTGATTTTGAAAATCAAGAGACCGAGGTGCTTTACCATATGGCGTGCCACCAAAGAGTCCAGAATATTGGCACTAAAACTAAGAAAATTCTATCTTTAATTCCTGATATTACACTCAATCTTGCGACACGATGCTCTGGGCATGATGGTACTTATGGGGTAAAAAAACACAGTTATGAGTTTGCCGTAAAAATCGGCAAACCTGTTGCTAAAAAAGTTACCGAAAAAACCGATTATATTGTTAGCGATTGTGTGATGGCAGGCAATCATATCGCACATATTAATGAAGATAAAGTGCCATCAATCCATCCAATAACCTTACTTAAACAAAAATACAGACTATGAAAATATTAACAAAAAATGATTTATTATCTCCTGAAGATTATGCAAAAAAACGCAATGAGTTCAGAACAGAAGTCATTGCGATTAGAAAAAATAGAAGTGTAATGCTTGGTGAGAGTATTCGCCTATTATTTGAAAACCAACAAACCATTCAATATCAAATTCAAGAAATGTTACGCATTGAAAAGATTTTTGAAGTAGCAGAAATTCAAGAAGAATTAGATACTTATAATCCGCTCATTCCAACAGGTAATAATTTAAAAGCCACAATGATATTAGAATACAGCAATGAAGTTGAACGCAAACAAAAATTGAGCCAATTACTTAACATTGAAAAAAATATTTACTTCCAAATTGGCAATCATCAAAAAGTTTTTGCAATTTGTAATGAAGATTTAGAGAGGCAAACCGAAGATAAAACCTCGTCTGTGCATTTTATGCGTTTTGAATTAAACGCAACAATGATAAAAGATTTTCATACTGCCAAAGTTGAAATTATTGCCAATCATGCTAATTATCAAAGCACAACAATATTATCATTAGCACAGAAAGAGCTGCTAGCATTGGATTTTAAAAACAATGTGGAGCGGTGTCATTAATTTTTTTAATAAAAAGGAGATAGAAATGAACAAAAAGACTTTAACCAACGCAACAGGTTCGCCAGTTGCAGACGACAATAATAGTATTACAGTAGGCGAGAGAGGCGCATTAACCTTTGATAATCACTACACTTTTGAAAAATTAGCCCATTTTAATCGTGAACGAATTCCAGAGCGAGTAGTTCATGCTAGAGGCACGGGTACTTATGGCACATTTACTGTTACAAAATCATTAAAGGATAAAACCATTGCTAATTTTTTACAAACAGTTGGTCAACAAACTGAAGTATTTGCACGATTTTCAACGGTTGGCGGCGGACAAGATTCTAGTGATTATGCTAGAGATCCTCGCGGATTTGCCTTAAAGTTTTATACGAGTGAAGGTAATTATGATATGGTAGGCAACAATACGCCTGTCTTCTTTTTGCGTGATGGTATTAATTTTCCTGATTTTATTCATTCACAAAAGAAAAATCCAAAAACAAATTTGCCTGACCCAGCAGCAATGTTTGAGTTTTGGGCAAATCATCCGCAATCATTGCATCAAATTACAATTTTAATGTCGGACAGAGGTATTCCTGCTAGTTATCAACATATGCACGGATTTAGTTCGCATACCTTTAGTTTTTGGAATGAGCAAGGCGAAAGAACTTGGTTTAAATGGCACTTTAAAACCAATCAAGGAATTAAAAACTTAACCAATGACGAGGCTGCAAAAACATGTCCATTTGGCGCACAAGAAGATTTAGTTAATGCAATTGATAAAGGGGACTTTCCAAGTTGGACAGCCAGTGTGCAAATGATGAGTGAAGATAAGGCTAAAAATTATCATCTCAATCCTTTTGATTTAACCAAAGTTTGGTCACACGCAGATTTTCCACTGATTGAAGTTGGGCAACTTGAACTCAATCGTAATGTTGAAAATTACTTTGCTGAAACTGAACAAGCCTGCTTTTCTCCTGGTAATTTAGTCCCCGGTATTGGCACTTCACCTGACAAAATGTTGCAAACAAGGTTATTAGCATACCCAGATGCTCATCGTTATCGTGTTGGTGCTAACGCTAATCAGCTCCCTGTGAATGCTGCAAAATGTCCTGTTAATCACTATCAAAGAGATGGTAAGATGGCAGGAATGTGTCCTGTTGGTGGCGACAAAATTCAAACTGATAAAGTGAATTTTTATCCTAATAATCAAATCAATGACGGTGCACCAAAACCAAAACCTATATTCGCAGAACCTGCAATGCCTGTTGAAAAAAATGCTTGGATAAATCGTTTTGATACGGTTGAAGTAGAGGATTATTATCAACAAGCAGGTGATTTATTTAGGTTAATGAATGAGTCGCAAAAATCTCAACTTACCACCACAATTGCTGAAGGTTTATCACAGGCAACAGCAGAGGTACAACAAGAAATGCTTGCTCAATTTAATAAGGCAGATAGTGATTATGCTCATCGTATAAAAACTATAATGAAAGACTTATAAAGGAGATAAATATGGCAAACGAAGGTTACCACGAAGCAGAGGAAAATTTAACCCAAGCGACTAAGGATATGCACAAAACAATTGTTTCGCTAATGGAGGAATTAGAGGCGGTTGATTGGTATAATCAGCGCATTGATGCGTGTCAAGATGATGAGTTATCGGCGATTTTAAGACATAATCGCGATGAGGAAAAAGAACACGCAGCGATGGTTTTAGAGTGGATTAGACGCAAAGATAAAGCTTTTGATAAAGAGTTAAAAGACTATCTTTTTACTGATAAGCCAATTACCCACTAAACCCAATAAGGGGCGAGAGCCCTTTTTTTATGGAGAAAAAAATGACAAAACATTACGATATGATAGCAATTGGCGCAGGCAGTGGCGGGCTATCGGCAGTAGAACGGGCAGCAGAGTATGGCAAAAAATGCCTCGTTATTGAGGTAAAAACTATGGGTGGTACTTGTGTAAATGTGGGTTGCGTGCCTAAAAAAGTGATGTGGTTTGCAGCTAATGCCGCTACGCAAATTAACAACGCACAGGGGTTTGGGTTTGCAGTTGATGTTAAGAACTTTTCATGGGAAAAACTTAAACAAGGGCGTGATAATTACATCAAAGGCATTACTACTTGGTATGACGGCTATTTGGAAAAACTGGGCATTGATTATATTCATGGCTTTGGCAAGTTGGTAGATAAAAATACGGTGAGTGTAAATGGTGAGACTTATACGGCCAAACATATTGTACTTTCTCCCGGTGGTGAGCCTGCTATGCCGCATATTGAAGGTGCTGAATATGGTATTACTTCTGATGGTTTTTTTGCATTAGAAACATTGCCCAAAAAAGTAGCGGTGATTGGCGGTGGTTATATTGGCGTTGAATTGGCAGGCGTATTAAATGCACTTGGCTCAGAAGTGGCGATTTTTGGCAGAGCAGATACCTTACTCAGAGGTTTCGATTCAATGATTCAAACTGCGCTTGATAAAGACTACACAGCGCATGGTATTACCATTCATCACGGCTCACAAATTAACAAAGTTACCAACAACAAAACCCTTGTTACCAACAAAGGTGAGTTTTCTGGGTTTGATGAAATTATTTGGGCAGTTGGAAGAAACCCAATGACGCAACACCTAGGTCTAGAAAATGCAGGTATAAAATGCGACCAAAAAGGCTTTATTCCAACGGACAAATATCAAGCTACCAATATTGACAATATTTTTGCACTTGGTGATGCCACAGGTCGGGCGCCTCTCACACCTGTGGCAATTGCAGCTGGCAGAAGGCTGTCTGACCGGCTTTATAACAATATGCCTGATAGACACCTAAATTACAACAATATTGCCACCGTGGTGTTTTCACATCCACCGATTGGCACGATTGGACTCACCGAGAATGAGGCTAATGAGCAATGTAAAAAGGTAAAGGTGTATAAATCAGAATTCACCCCAATGGCAGATACCTTGCTTGATCACAAAACCACCACTGCACTAAAGCTGGTTTGTACAGGCGATAACGAAAAGGTGGTGGGTTGTCATATTATGGGGCACGGCGCTGATGAAATGTTACAAGGTTTTGCGGTGGCTATTAAGATGGGTGCAACCAAAAAAGACTTCGATGATACGATTGCCATTCATCCAACCAGTGCAGAAGAATTGGTCACTATGCGCTAGAGGGATTAACGACGATTTGCCTTACGCCATTGATACGGCTTGATGGGCGGCTTATAGAAACCCCAAAAACCCAGTTTTTTTGACTTAGCCGAACCCTCTTCTTGACGATAAGTGTTTTTATAAGAAAATGCCATACCCAACTCTACCATCGCCCTTCCAATATCAGTATTACCCTTGTAAACACGCACTAAAATGCGTTGATAATGATCAATTGCAATCGGGGTGATGAGTAATTTTCCAGAAGTGGTACTTAGCAGTTTTTTTAAATAACCTTCTGCCAGCCGACCGCAATCGATAGTTTGGTGTTGTATTTTTTGGCATGGCTGGGTGATTTCTGGTGTGTCAATACCCGCAATACGCATTTGCACGCTCACGCTGTCGCCATCAACAATATACAAGGTTTTTTCGCTATTTAGCGTAAAACTATCAATAGCAATGGCGTTACTTACCAACAAAAATAACAGAAAAAATAATTTCATTCAAAGTCGCAAACTAGCGGTAAAATCAATCATTTTATTATATTTTAATACTCAGTGAGTGCATTAGAGAAAATTCGATTTGATGAGAAGGGGCTGATACCAGCCATCGCCCAAGATTTTGTAACGGGCGAAGTTTTGATGTTTGCTTGGATGAATCAAGCATCTTTATCTTTAACCATTGAAAAG
The DNA here is from genome assembly GCF_900128515.1 of Bathymodiolus heckerae thiotrophic gill symbiont. Taxonomy (GTDB): domain Bacteria; phylum Pseudomonadota; class Gammaproteobacteria; order PS1; family Pseudothioglobaceae; genus Thioglobus_A. The sequence goes on along the minus strand of NZ_FQTP01000005.1, from coordinate 34,862 downwards.
CAACAAGCGGTTTATTATTCTCGTACGCGTAAAAAATTGTGGTTTAAGGGCGAAGAATCAGGACACACGCAAAAAATCAAAGAAATCTATACCGACTGTGATAATGATGTTATCCTGCTTAAAGTAGAGCAAGTCGGTGGTATTGCTTGCCACACAGGCAGAAAATCTTGCTTTTTTCAAAAATTAAATGGTAATAACTGGGCGAGCGTTGCCGAAGTATTAAAAGACCCAAAAGAGATTTATGGATAGTGTATTAAAAGAATTAGAGGATGTTTTAGAACAAAGAAAAGCCGCTAAGGCGGATGAGTCTTATGTTGCCTCTTTATACGCCAAGGGAGAGGATGAGATTTTGAAAAAAATTGCCGAGGAAGCTGCCGAGGTAATTATGGCGACTAAAGACGACATCAATGATAAAATCATCTACAAAGTGGCAGATCTTTGGTTTCATACATTGGTATTACTTCGCCTTAAAGGGATAGAAGTGGACGCAATAACAAATGAATTATCCAGGCGTTTTGGCTTGTCTGGTTTAGAAGAAAAAGCCAATAGAAATAACTAATAAATAAGAAAAATACAATGGAATTTATAAAACTTGTGCTGATAGGTGTTATTTTTTATGGCATCTTTATTTTATTTAAGAAAGAAATCGAAAATATTAAAAATAGCAACGATCCTGCCAATACTTGGAAAACAAGAACCATTGTGTATGGTATATTAACGCTTGTCGCTCTTCCATCTATAATATTCGCTATAATATTTGCAATTCTTGCACATAAATCTTATAAAAATGGAAAATTAGAGTTGATAGATGCTAATAGTGATTTAGTACGCTTAGAGAAGTTAAAAGATCTTCTAGAATCTGATGCTATTTCAAAAGAAGAATTTAAGGTTGAAAAAAGTAAAATATTAAATAAGACCTGATCGAATTTCATTGCTTAATTATGCGCATTTGCCAGAGCTGTTTAAGCCGCAACGCCGTATTGATGTTTTAGAGTTGCCAAGTGCCGATGAAAAGCTAGCCATTTTTCAATATTCAATGGATTTTTTATTGGATCAGGGTTATGTTTATATTGGCATGGATCATTTTGCTTTGCCTGAAAACCCTTTGGCCGTTGCTCAAAAAGAAGGGCATTTGTATTGTAATTTCCAAGGTTGTGCAACGCATGCAGATTGTGATATTGTTGGCTTAGGACTTGGCTCTATCGGCCAAGTTGGTGATAGTTTTTCTCAAAATGAGAAAAATATTGAGCAATATTATCAGCGCATTGAGGCTGGGGAGTTGCCAGTGATCAAAGGCCAGTTAATTAACGACGATGACAAAATCAGACGTGCAGTGATTATGGATTTAATTTGTCATTTTGAGTTGGATTTTGCCAAAGTCGAAAATGAGTTCGACATTCGTTTTAATGATTACTTTTCAGATTCGTTGGCAGCACTTGGCGAAATGCACGAAGATGGGCTTTTGCAATTGGACGAATATTCAATCAAAGTGATGGAAAAAGGCAGGCTGTTAATTCGTAATATTTGCATGGTATTTGATGCTTATTTAGCCAGCAGTAAAACCCAGTTTTCAAAAACTATCTAATCACGTCAAAATCTGCACCAAGTGTTAATTTGAAGGTATTTTGTTTAAAGCTAGGGTTTATTTTTAGCTTACTAAAAGATACCAAAATTTGCTGATCCAATCGATTGTTGAGCTTGATTGCAGCTAATTTTTTATCCACAAAACCAAAACTTAAAGTATCGTCTTGTTGCGTGCTATACCAGCGAACACCTTGTTGACTATCTGTAAAACTAGGTAGTGTATCGAGCTGATCAGGGCGATTAATGAGCCAATATAGTGGTGTATTTTTTAACGCCTCAGTAGAGCGCATGCTGGCTTGTTCTAATTCATAATCAACCAGCCATAATTCATTATCGGTTAATAATAATGTTTGCTCAAAAGGTAGATCGGTTTGCCAAATAAACTGTGCAGGACGTTTAAATTTTAAACTACCAGAGGTGTTGGCTAGCACCGCACCAGTATTGCTATAGGTTTGTTGACTGAAGTTGGCGCTGAGTGATTCAAATGAATTAAAAAAAGCACTAAATTCATTACTGGCGGTACTCAAGCTTGAATAGCAAACGGCCAATACCGACAACCATTTAACCATCAGTACTAATTGGCTCTGGCGCTAACACTTGACGATTACCAGCGCTATTCATGGTGCTAACAACGCCTGCGGCCTCCATGTCTTCAATGATGCGTGCAGCGCGGTTATAACCAATGCGCATACGACGCTGTAAGCTCGAAATAGAGGCTCTTCTTGATGAGGTAACGATTTGTACTGCTTCGTCATATAGTGCATCCATTTCACCCGTAGCAACTGATTTGGCGCCAGTTGATGACTCATGTGAATCTTGTGATTCGCTATGCGCATTAAGAATGCCATCAAGGTAGTTGGTTTCAGAATTTTCTTTTAAGAAATTGACCACGCGCAAGATTTCATCATCATCTACAAAAGCGCCATGCACACGGACAAGGTGTGACATGCCAGGACTCATGTAGAGCATATCACCCATGCCTAACAGCTGCTCGGCACCACCTTGATCAAGAACGGTGCGTGAGTCAACCTTGGAAGATACCTTAAAGGCAATACGGGTTGGTACGTTAGATTTGATTAAGCCAGTAATTACATCAACACTTGGGCGCTGTGTGGCGATGATAATATGAATACCTGCAGCACGTGCTTTTTGTGCCAAGCGTACAATTAATGCTTCAACACGTTTAGCTTTAGCACGATCTTCTTGGGCTAGGGCGCCAAGCATATCAGCAAATTCATCAATCACCAGCATGATTAATGGCAGAGTATCAAGCTCTGGTGCTTTCTCGCCTTCTTCTGCAGTATTTTTATTAAAACTAGGGTCTAATAATGGCTCGCCTTTATCTCTGAATTTTTTAAGCTTATCGTTAAAGCCATCAATGTTGCGCACACCAAATTTAGCCAATAGCGCATAACGACGTTCCATCTCATTCACACACCACCAAAGCGCTGAAGCGGCTTCGTTCATGTCAGTGACGACTGGTGTTAATAGGTGCGGAATGTCGGCATAAATAGCCAATTCAACAATTTTTGGATCAATCATGATGATGCGTACATCTTCAGGTTTGGCCTTGTAAAGCACACTTAAAATCATCGCGTTAAGGCCAACCGACTTACCCATTCCAGTTGCACCAGCCACGAGTAAGTGCGGCATTTTTGCTAAATTTGCAATCACCGGCTTGCCATTAATATCTTTGCCAAGCCCCATACTTAAGGTTGATTTTGAAGCTGCAAATTCTTGTGAAGCAAGCACTTCTTTAAGGCCGATCATCTCTCTAGATTCGTTAGGAATTTCTAGTCCGATCACCGGCTTGCCAGGAATTACATCTACAATTCTCACGCTTTCTACTAACAGTGCGCGAGCCAAATCCTTGCTTAGGTTGATGATTTGTGAAACTTTAACGCCTGGCGCAAGGGAGAGTTCAAATTGGGTAATAACTGGCCCAGGCGTTACAGTTGTGACATTAACCTCAAAGCCAAAATCTTTAAGTTTGAGCTCAACTTGGCGTGACATGTCTTCTAAAACTTTCTCAGAAAATCCTTGAGTGTTGACGACTGGCTCGTCCAACAAATCAAGATCCGGCAATCCGGCAACTGCACCTGTATTAAATAAGTTGGATGATGCAGGCTTGTTAATTTTCTTGGTTTTTTTAAATTTGGACTCTTTAACTTTGTCAACAACATCAGGTTTGTTAATAGTCGGTTTGTTGAGTTTGGCTTGTGCGCGTTTTTGTTTAAGATTGGCGAAGAAAGTGGCTAAAAATTCACCGGTAGAAGAAAAAATATTAATCCAAGAGGCGCTTGTGGCAACACTAAAGCTGATCATCATGATGCTCAAGTAAATAATCAATGAAGTGCCACCAAACAAAACGCCAAAATAATCATGCATGCTAATACCAAGATCGCCGCCAGAAGCACCAATATTGGCAAAATTTTGGGCAAGAAAAGCGCTACTAAAAGCGATTAATACGAGCAGCGCAAGCGTGCGAATAAACACCAAAGATTTGTTTGAAGTGCGTTGTTCAGCATTTTTATGGATGCGCCAGCCCAGCCAAACCAGAGAAATAGGAATGATATAAGCACTATAGCCAAAAATAGATAGCGAGATATCACTTAAATAAGCACCAAAAATACCAGCGAAGTTGGCTACTGAGCTATCAAGTGCAATGTCACCAGACAAAGGGGTTTCATGGACTGAATGAGTAAATAGTGCCGCTAAATAAACCAGACCAATTGCCACCAAAGAAATAAACAGAATTTCACTACTGGCTTTTGTGCGCGGTTTGTTCAAGTTTTTTTTGGATTTTATGGTGGTATTTTTTTTCAAGGGGATTTGCGCTTGCTTTATAATGTCTGTATCTAAAAGGCTGATTTTAGTCTGTGTATAAGTATAAAGGATTGAAGTAGAAATGAGTGAAAATAAACATTGTAAGGTATTGATCGTGGGTTCTGGCCCTGCGGGTTATTCAGCGGCTGTATATGCGGCACGTGCAAATTTAAATCCAGTTATTGTAAGTGGCCTAGAGCAAGGTGGCCAATTAATGACAACTACTGAGGTTGATAATTGGCCGGGCGACGATGCGGGTGTTCAAGGTCCTGAATTAATGGAGCGCATGAAAAAACACGCTGAGCGCTTTAATACTGAAATAATTAACGACTACATTACTCAGGTTGATTTCTCAAAACGCCCGTTCACATTATCGGGTGGCTCAACTACTTATACGGCTGATGCGGTTATCATTGCCACAGGTGCTTCGGCACGCTACTTAGGCTTAGAATCAGAAGAGGCGTTCAAAGGCAAAGGTGTTTCTGCTTGCGCGACGTGCGATGGATTTTTCTACCGTGGCCAGAAAGTAGCGGTTGTGGGTGGAGGTAATACCGCAGTTGAAGAAGCACTGTTCTTGGCCAATATTGCAGATCATGTGACCATTATTCATCGTAAAAACAAATTCTCTAGTGAAAAAATTCTATCTGAGCAATTAATCGAGAAATCAAAAACTGGCAACATTACCATTGAGTACAACCAAAATCTTGATGAGGTTCTTGGTGACAACATGGGTGTTACCGGATTACGCTTAAAAGATAACGATGGCGCCACTAAAGAAATCGACGTGCACGGCGTGTTTATTGCCATTGGTCATACGCCAAATACAGGTATTTTCGAAGGTCACTTAGATATGAGTCACGGCTATTTGCACGTTCAAAGCGGCACACAGGGCAATGCAACACAAACTTCAGTAGAAGGCGTATTTGCAGCGGGTGATGTGGCAGACCATATTTATCGTCAAGCAATTACCTCTGCAGGTTCAGGCTGTATGGCGGCACTCGATGCTGAGAGATTTTTAGGCGAGTAGTTTTTAGTTTTAAGGTTGTTTTTATTGGTATAATTCTGACTTTTATGGCCGCATAGCTCAGTTGGTAGAGCAAGGGATTGAAAATCCCTGTGTCCCTAGTTCAATTCTAGGTGCGGCCACCACATTTAAACTATTGTAAAACAGACTTTATTATAGTTTAACTTTTACTTTATTCATACAAATTTTTATTAATTTAAGGATTTTATGGATAAAGTTATTCAAATATTTAAATCAAAATACACTCAAAACAATGGTTTTGAGTGTATTTTTGCGTTTGAAAAACTCTTTTATACACCCCTAAAAAATCTTAAAATCTCTTTAATAGGCAGTGTTTTAGGCGTTCCGTACAACTTGCACAGCTTCCGCCTAGGTTGCACACTTGGTAGTAAAAATGCAAAAACTAATCCTTGCTCTAATAGCCTTAAGCGCTTAATATTTATATTGCTTGCACAGCTTCCGCCTAGGTTGCACAGCTTCCGCCTAGGTTGCACACTTTTCCGCCTAGGTTGCACAAAACTTCCGCCTAGGTTGCACAAAACTTCCGCCTCACTTGCATTCAAAACCTGCTTTTTACACTTAAAAAACATCACTATTTTAAGAAAAATAAGCGCTACAAGTGTCATTATTAAAGCGTTTTTATCAAATTTATTTTACTTGCACAGCTTCCGCCTAGGTTGCACACCCTATAACTATAACAATAGAATAACTTTAATAACAATGTTTAGGAGTATAAAAAATGCCTAATTTTGCTTTGCAAGAAAAACAAGGAGAACTTAACTTTGTTTTCGAAAGTAAACAAATCAATAAATATTTTATTGCGACTGCACTTGCAGCAGCAAAGTGTCATTTTCAAAATATAAACACAAGAAGATTTTGGAGTTTTGCTTATGAAAAAATTAGATCGTCCAAAAAACTAACGGCCAATCAAAATTTTTATATCAAAGATGAGGATTTTTTAAACAACCATCCAATGATTAAATCTAAAAAAATAGGCGTAGAAGAAACCATGTCAGCAATTGTTGCTGATATTAAAAAGAATAATTTTTATCGTGCTTTTCAGCAAAATATGCCATTTGATGATACGGATATATCAATTGTTTCGGCGATCCGAAGAGAAAAATATCGCGGCCAAACGCGTATTCGTCTTAATCAGGATTTTATTAATTTTATTAATACTGAAGTTAATAGATTTGGAGAGCCTAACTATGTTTCGGTTGAAAAAACACCGTTATTAAAATGCAAAACTAATGAAATTTACGATTTGTTCATGCTACTAAAAAAATGGGAAAAAGCCTTTCCTAAAAACCAAAAAGACTGGAACAAAAATAAAAAATATGGTGTATTTGAAATAACGACTCAAGCAATCAGAAACCATCTTCATTTTCCTAGTGAAAACCAACTAACCAGCACAGCACTAACTCGAAGCTTAAAAAGTAAATGTAAACAGATAAATGCCTATGGAGATATTCAAGTTATTGTTGATATTATCAAAATCAGTAACAAAACAGCAGGATATCATTTTGAAATAACGCCAGTTAAGGTGGTTAAGGTGGTTAAGGTGGTCAAGGTGGTTAATGAGCAGCCAACCACTGATAATGCTGTAATTGCGCTAATGATGAGCATTGGAATTAAAGGCAGAGCAACTTCAAACATTTTAAGACAATACACTCAGGATGAAATAAAAATGGCGTTTAGCAATATTCAGGAGAAAGACCCTGCTGAGATAAATAGCAGCAATATGGCTTTCCTATTAGGCATTCTTCATAAACAAACAGGCAAAAAATATGTGCACAAATAACAGGGTGTGCAACCTGGGCGGAAGCTGTGCACATAAAAAATAATTATGATTAAAAAAATCAAAAGCAAATTAGAAAAATATCTTGCAATGTCTAGCTCTTCTAATGAGTATGAAGCTGCTATTGCTCAAAGAAGGTTATTAAGTTTGTTAGCAGAGCACAATCTTAATATTTCTGATATTGGTGTTGAAGCCTCTGAGGTAGAAACAGTAGATAAAGATATCTTCTACGCACCAGGACTACCATTCATTAAGAACTTTGTTTTTGATGTCGCAAAACTGTATTTTTGTAAAGTTTCGTCTTTAAGTATTTCAAGAACAGAAATACGCTATACAGTGTATGGCAAAGATACCAATAGGTTTTATGTGGTGTCTTTATTAAAAACTATTATCGCAAAAATTGACGCACAATCTAAGGGCGACTCTTATTCTCATTATGGGAAGCAAGACAAGTCATACATAGCTAGTTTCAGAAATTCCACTTCACTAACAATTGCCAAAAGAGCAAGAATGTTAAAACGAGAGGCTGAAAATCAAAATATAGAAACAGAAAGTGGTGGCACCCTACCTGCTTTGAATACTTTATACAAGCAAGAAAATGACTTGTTAGAAGGTTATTTTTCTGAAAATAGCATTACGTTTAATGCTGTAACCATTAATCAAGGGTCTACTGAAAATTATGCTGGATGGGAAGCGGGCCATCATTATGGAGAAAGTGTTGGATTAAAGGTTGATATTGACAAGAAGGCTGATAAACAAAAAGCAAAAAAGATTGGTTGTTATGCAAGTTAATACAGTATTGATTAAGCGCTTGAAGGTACCGTGTTTAATGAGGCACGGTGATGACTGAATTGTTGCTTCTTATTGGTGGATTTTGGCTTTTGCAGAGTTCGGATACAACTCTTGAAGGTGTTGAGCCGCTTGTTAAAGACAAAGAGCAGCAGGCGCACTTTGTACAGGCTAATTCCATCCAGCACAATAAAAAAGTTAATCAAACTTCAGAATTTGAAATAATTAACAAAAACGGTATTTGGATATTTGCGCCAGTACAGACCAAAACCCAAAAGAATAAGGTAGTTAATAATCAACAGGATTTATCAGGCAGATTTATTACTTTGCCAGATGGATCAAAAATTGAGAGAGGGTTTTAATTATGGATGAACTTCTTGCGTTTGTTATAGCTGCACTGATAATTGGTTTAGGTGGCTTTATGCTTGGTACAGAAATAGCCACTAACAATTTTCAAAAACAAGCTGCAACCACTGCTTGTGCACAGTACAGCACCGATACTGGTAAGTTTGAATGGATTAATGATGATGTTAAATTGAATATGAGTGCACTAGACGAAAGTATAGAAGAGAAATAAAAATGACAAACAAAACAAAGGAAAACAACAATGAAGCAACTTAAAAATACATTAATTTCAAGCGTGATCGTACTAGCAACAGCGGGTGCGTATTCGACCGCCAATGCAAAGCAGCTAATAACCAATGCAGACGTAATTGAACAGATGAACCAAACCAAGCAACAAGCACAACAAGATCTGATTGCAGAAAAACTAAAAGCTACTTTTGCTAAAACAACATTTACCAATCTTGAATCGTCAATCATGGACGGTTTATGGCAAGCTGAAATTAGCAACCAGGTGGTTTATTTTAATCCTGATCAGGAGTTAATATTCTTTGGCGAAATCTATGACAAAAACGGACTATCACTGTCTGAACAAACTCGCCTTAAGTGGCAAGCCAAACGAACAGCCAAGTTAGATGTATCAAGTGCACTAGTCATTGGCAACGGTCCAATTGAAATCATTGAATTTACCGATCCTGATTGTCCGTTTTGTCAACGATTTAGTGAGTGGGCTGATACCAAGAATGCGCAGTATCAACAAGCTAATAACGGCAAAGACTTATTCACTCGTAAAGTAGTGATGACACCGATTGCTTCACTTCATCCAAATGCACATAAAGAGGCGGTACACGTACTTTGTGTAGCTAAAGATGATCAAACCAATGTAGATACTCATGAAGCTCTATCGCAGGTTCTTAAAGGCACGATTAGCTATGCAGACATGCTAGATTGCGATGAAGGTAAGGATCGTTTAAAACAGCACGAATCAATCTCGGAGTCATTTGGTATATCAGCAACACCAACCTTGGTGATTGATGGGCAAGTGATCCAAGGATTTAACCAAGCCAAGCTTGATCAGATTGTTAGAGCAAAGCTTAACACCTCTCAAGAGAGTACTAAACAGAACCAAATAACAGGAGATGAATAATATGAGTGACTACAGCATAGATGAATATCATCAAAGCAATTTAGATTACATTCTAGATCAATTAAAAGATAAGCCGAATAATGCTAATTTTATTAAGCAAATTTTAGAAGTAAGCAACATCGAAGTTTGATTTAGGTATAAGTAATATTTTTTAAATAGATACAGACGGATATTTTAACAACAAAAGGAGTGATGAAAATGAATAGAAAAAACATCAAAAAAACGCTAGCAACAGGGGTGGTTTTACTAACACTTGGTATGACTAGTACAACTGCTAACGCATTGCAAAAATATGAATATATTGTCATTAAGATATTTGAAAAATATGAAAAAGAAGATGTGGACAGACGTCAGAGCTTTGGAGACATCAAGATTTGGGTGAATAAAACCAAAACCAAGCGACTAAATGAGATGGGTAAGCTTGGATGGGAGTACATACACGATGAGCCTACTGGGCAAGATGGTTTAAAGAGCTTATGGTTTAAGCGACCAATTAACTAGAACACAATCAGTAACAATAACAAGGAAAACAAAATGAACAAATCAGATTTAATAGAAGCAATCGCAACGCAAACAGGCTTAACCAAGGCAGATGCAGGCAAGGCGCTTAATGCAACAACCAGTACTATTACAAGTGCAATGTCTAAAGGTGAAAGTGTGCAGCTTATCGGCTTTGGCACGTTTTTAGTCAGAGATCGAGCAGCTCGTACAGGGCGTAATCCACAAACAGGTGTAGAGATTCAAATCAAAGCCTCTAAGGTTGCTGCTTTTAAAGCGGGCAAACAACTTAAAGAAACTGTTAACAAATAAACAATAACGAATTTGGATTTTATCAAGAATGATTAAAGATAGTCTTTTTTGATGAGGCTAGATAACCAAAAAAATAAACCTTACAGGAAACAATAAAATGAAAAAACAACTACAAAAAACAAACCAATTTTTAAACAATAATAAAGGTTACATTGCTTTAGGTGCTACCTTAATGTTGGCCAGTGTTGATGCGAGTGCATTTACAGCGCCAACAGCCACAACTGATTTTTTATACGATGCTTATGATGTGGTGATTAATAAACTCTCAAAAGGTGGTGTAGGCTTTGCCGTTGGTGCTGCTATGACACTTGGTGCGGCTGTTGCTGCTATGAAAGGTAGTTATGTTATTGCTGGAACAACATTAGTTGCTGCGTTTATCGGTGCAAAACTAGACACTGTAACAACCTCTCTTGGCATGGTTACTTCGTTTTTATAAGAATGTATTATTTTTCAAACGAGCTACACTCAAAACATCGAGTGCTGGGACTTGATGCAGACGATATACCGATGTTGATGATTGTTTATTCCTTGGCGCTTTACGTTTCTTTTTCAACGCTATGGATTACAGTGCCTTTATTCATTGTCTATTACAAAACCAAGCAACAAAGATCTAGAGGATTTTTAAGGCATTTGCTTTATTCGGTTCAAATGGACAATGTAAGCATGTACCCAAGCGCCAAAACACTTTACTTTAAACAATAAAATATGAATTTAAATTTATTACAAACGACTAACGCACTAAAGAAGCAAGAAGTCAATCTACTGCGCGGAAGTTTCGTGGTGTTTTTACTGATTAGTATTTTTAATTACAGCTCTATTGAATCGATTAAAAATAATGAAAAAATTATCGTCAAAACCCTAAATCAATCCAGTCAGTTTTGGGTCTCAAGTGTGGATGCTAGTGATGAGTATTTGGTTGATTTTGGTTTGTACGCTGCGCAACTTAAAAATAATGTCACCCCGTCAAATGTTAAATTAAATTTTGCCAAATTATTAGAACTGGTACATCCATCAAGCCACGAGTCAATCAAGCAGCAGTTAAAAGATGAGGCTACGCAAATACAACGTTATAGTCGAAATGCTTATACATTTAATGTCACTAAAACAGATATTAATCGTAAAACGCAGCAAATCTTTATTAAGGGTGGTGCAACCAGATGGACAAACTCAGGCAAAAAGCAGCCACAACGAAAAACACTAACCATTGGTTATCGTATTGACAATGCGCTGTTTACTATTACTTCAATTAAGGAAGAAAACTATGAATAACATCAAGACAATCATTGGAATTGGGCTACTGTACGTTTTAATGAATAACGCTTCAGCCATTGTGGTGATGCCAGAGATTACGACTGTAGTACCTGTATCAAGTACGGATATGACACGACTCAAATGTGTACACGGTCAAATTAGTGCAGTAGATTATGTTGCAGGTACTGGATTGATTCACACAACACATAAAAATAATAAAAATACAATTATTAATTTTCAGCAATTAGATGATGGTGTTGAGCGCAAGATTATTAGTGCTAAAGTAAGTTTCGGCATTATTTGTGCAGACGAATATTATCAGCTGGTGTTAGATCCACAGCCAATGGAAACTCAGGTTATTCAGTTGCAATTGCCAGAGCTAAAAATTACAGCCAAAAGCAATAAAACAAGCAATGAAAATAAATCCAATGAGCAAGTGTTGCTGGACTTAATTAAACAATCACGTGACCAGTCTTTCAATCAAAAGATCAGTTTAGATGAAAAAATCTACTTAGGCGATCTACAGCTTAAGCTGCTCAATGAAACCAATGTTGCTGGCACGAATTATCAAATTAAACGCTTTGTAATAACTTCAAATAAAGAGGCCAGTCTAAGTGAAAAAGATTTTATTAATACCAAGCTTGGATCTGGGAATATTAGAGCGATTTCATTAGATGATCAGCAGTTGAATAAAGCTAAAAACTACACGTATTTACATCTTGTTTTAGATAGAGGAAATTAGTATGTTTGAGGATATTAAAGCCAATTTTGAAAATTTAGACAAAACCAAACAATTGCGTTTAAAGCAGTTAGGTGTAGGTTTAACTATTATATTGATTTTCTACATAGCATGGGGAACTCAAAGTGAGGAGATTGTTAAAACAACAATCGAGCAGGATAAAAAACAAATATCAAGTGTTCAAATCACCAATGGTGAAATTTTTGAAAATGATATGACTGATGAGTTGAATGAATTAAAAGCCACACTTAAAGAAACTCAAAAAGCCAATCAAGATTTGAAAAAAATGTTTGAGTTTGCAACCATGTCTAATGCCAATGATATTATTGACAATTCAGATACTAAAACATTTTCAAACTCTGAAAGCGCGTCTTTTCCACCACCACCAGCAAGAGGGTCGCCAATACAAAGCTTTCAAGACTCTGGCAATCAGCCACTTATCAATATGCAACCACAATGGATAGGTGGCATCGTGCATGAGTCTTATGAAAAACTAACAACCAGTAAGGCAACGACCGATATTGAAAATCAAAAAAAAAGAGTATTTAAACTTACACCGAGTTTTATGACAGGATTCCTACTTACAGGAATGGACGCAATGACTATTGAAGGTACAAATGACACGCCAGAACCGATGATGATACGTGTACAAGCACCTGCGGTATTGCCTAATGAAGTTAAAGCTAATCTTAAGGGTTGTTTTGTGGTTGCAGAGGGTTATGGCAATCTTGCAACCCATAGAGTTGATGCCAAACTTGTGAGTTTGAGTTGTATTGATATTGCTGGAAAAAGTGTTATTTTTGAAAAAATTAAGGGCTACGTTCAAGATGGAGATGGTAAACGCGGTATCAAAGGCCAGCCTATTCATCGAGCAGGGTCATTATTGGCAAGAAGTGTACTAGCTGGTGTGTTTGAAGGTATTGGTGGCGCACTAACAAATGCTGCACAAACTACAAGTGTGTCTTCTCTAGGACAAGTCAATACCACACCTAGAGATAACTTGTCTGATGCTGCACTAGGTGGTGGTATCTCTTCAGGGGCAAAAGACATACGCTCATTATTTCTACAACTAGCCAAGCAGTCTTCACCTGTTATTGAAGTGGGTGCCGCTAAACGATTATCAGTTGTTATTACTGAATTGGTTGAACTTAAACTACAGGATCTATAAATGAAACATTTAAATATTGCCATTATGGTATTAACGACACTACTTGTTCAAAGTTGTTCGGTGATGCCTTACCAGGAAGAATCATCTTGTAAATTTAATAATTTAGGAAAGTGCCTACCTATTGACAAAGCTTACGAAGAAGCAATAACTGGTATTGATCAAGGTGGTAAAAAAGTTAATGGAGAAGTTGAAGATGCTACTGATAATTTGTTTTGGAGTGCTAACAACGACAAAATAGCTGATATATCAAAACTTAGATCTTCTAAAGCTGACAAAGAGTCTTACCAATCTGCCATTTATCAAAAAATGCAAAAACTAGTTGACCAAAAAGAGATGCCAATTTTAGCGCCAGCAGTAGTGCAAAGAGTGTTGATTCTACCGTACCGATCTAATGATTCAAAAGTTTGGAATGAGGCGCGCCACATTTACTATATTGAAGAGTTGCCACGCTGGACGCTGGACGGATATGCGCCTAATCAGCAACCATCAAATTCACTTAATTTATTCAAGTAGGGCTAAAAAATGAAACAATTTAACTCAGACTTACAACGTGACAAATTGTCAGACTATCTGCCTTGGCTTGCTTATGACACTGATAATCAAGTATTTATCAATACGGATGATACTCATGGTTATTTATTTGAGTGTTCTTCACTGTATTTTTCAGGTGATAAATCTATTAATACACTGACATCAATGATCAAGCAAGATTATGGCAAAGGCGCAGTATTACAGTTTATTTTATTTGCTGATACCAATATCACTAATCATTGCGATCAGGTTAAAGCAGGTGACATTAGGCAAACACCTTTGACGCAAAAAATGAGCGATTATCACACAAAGTTTTTACAAAATCCAGATAAGTATCAAGCCAAAACCAAGGGTAATAAATTAAAAAACTTTCGTTTATTTGTTGCGTTAAAGACTCAAAATAGTCTGGATAAAATGTCTATATCGGCGTTTACAGAAGCTCTGGCGGGCGCAGGATTAAATCCTAGTGTTGCCGATCCTTCGCAATTACTATCACTAGCACGTCAACTTCTCAATGGCTCAAAAAACAATCAAACCCATTATGATGAGTTGAAGCCAATTGCAAAACAAGCTATTTTTGCTGACACTACCATCGACTTTAGTCATAAAAAGTTTATCAAAATTAATGATGAATTTATTAGTGTTATTACGCCTAAAACTTTTCCTGATCAGATGAATAAAGAAGGATTAACCAGTGAACAAATCAGTCAATTAACGGGTGAATATAAAGGCGGCATGGGAGACATGAATCAAATATCTTCACGTTTTATTTGGTCATGTAATATTTTATTAGATAAGGTGAGCCGTGAATTGCAACTTAAATCAGAAATGGCAAATCTTCAAAGAATGGGTGCCAAGCAAAAAAATAATATTGCTGATCGGATTTCTATTTTGGATAGTGCAGTAAAGGGTATTAACAAAGACCATTATTTGAAATTTATACCGTCTATGGTGATTTTTTCTGATTCTGAAAATGAACTGTCAGCCTCTAGCACTAAAGCTATTCGCCTATGGGAAGCGCAAGGCTTTTTGATGCAGCAAGAAAACACCATTAAGCACATTGTGTTTTTACAGTCTTTACCATTTGGTCTATATTTGGGTAAGAAAAATAGAAACATTGGATTTTTGGATCGTCACTTTATTGCTAAAAGCGAGTCTATCGCGGCTCAATTGCCAATTCAAGCAGACTACAAAGGGTTTGGCTTGCCTATTGTGCCATTTGTTGGTAGAAAAGGACAGGTACAAGGGTTGGATTTATATTCAAAAGGCGCTAATAATCATAATTTTTTATGTTGTGCAAATTCAGGATCGGGCAAGTCGTTTTTAATTATTCATTTGCTTGCGAATTATTTTGCTGCTGGTGCAAAAATTAGAATCAACGATATTGGCGGCAGCTATAAAAAAATAGCCAGTTTGTTTGATGGTGTTTATATTGATATTGCTGATAACAGCATTAACCTTAACCCGTTCCAAACACCACACAATCTAAATAAACAATATGAAGAGTTAAATAATGATGACTATGATGAGGTAGATAAAGAGCATGATCTTGAAACCATCACCATGGTACTTGGCGAGATGGTGTATTCAAATACCGAGGATGGCAAACTTACAGGTGAGGAAACAGGGCTACTTATGCACGCTGTAAAAGAGGCTGTAGCACGCGGTATTGTTAAAGATAGTATTGATTTTATCCAGCATTATTTAAACAATTTAAATGAATTTTCTAATAATAAAACAGCAATTCCAGAATCGTTATATAATCGCGCCAAAGAAATGGCTTTTACTTTATGTGAGTTTACTTCAAAAGGTGAATATGGCTATTTATTCAATAGCGAGAGTGAAAACACTTGGCAAGATAACCCGTTTGTTGTACTTGAGTTAGAATCACTCAGTTCTAAGCCAGCACTGATGAAAGTTGTCTCATTGCAGATGATTAACATGATGACTCAAGAAATGTACCAGGGCGATCGCAGTGAAAAGAAAATATCTATCTTTGATGAGGTAGCATTCATGTTTGGATCGTCGCAACGTCTTGCTAAAGTGGTGGAGGATGGCTATCGTCGTGCGCGTAAATATAACGGATCATTCGGTACGATATTCCAATCAATTTTAGACACACAATTATTTGGCCGTGTTGGAGAGGTGATGAATAACAATGCCGCTTTTAAATTCTATCTTGAAAGTGGCGACTATGAAAAAGCTTTAAAACAAGGTGTAATCACTTTAGATGATTTTAGTGCCAAATTGCTCAAAGGCATTAAATCCAACCGTCCGCATTATAGCGAGATCTTTATGGACACTCCAGGCGGTGTTGGTGTCTCTAGATTAATGCTTGGAGAGTATGGTTATGCGGTTGCAACCACTGATGCTAACGAAGTTGCAGAGATTGATTCTTATATAGACGAAGGCCTGCCAATTGACGAAGTTTTAGAAAAATTCGCCTCTAAGAGAGGATTAAATAAATGAAACTGATTGCCTTATTTTTGCTGAGTTTAAATGCACTTGCCACACCAACAATTAGTGTGCAAGAGTTTACAGCGCAGTCAATTCAAGGTATTCCAACTAATGCTAAAGATTTTGCCAGTGGATATATGAATCCAACGTTAGGCAATGAGCAGATAAGCACACCAAACGGCACCACGTTTGATGTTAATTTATCTTGCCCAACCTCTAATGCTTTTTTACAAGTATTCGCTCAAGCGGGAACAAGTGGCGATCTATCTTTATTGCAGTTCTCAAGAGATAAGGATCTTGATGGGAATATTGATCAAGTTCAGAATTTTCCAAAGCCAGTGAGTGGCATTTGCACAACAGGACTGATTAGCTGTGATGCTGGAACGTGGGATAACTGTTCTGGCTACAAATGGGATGCTCAAAACGACAATCTATCTTTGATTGAGACAGGTATTGGCAATCTTGGCGGTTGCTATTGTATTAATGGATCATGTGGTGATACATCTAAATCAACACGCATTATATCTTCAATTGTTTCGGATCTTGGCTCAAGTGCCGCCATCGCTTTAGCAAAAAACAATCCGCAGTATCAGATTAGTGGCGCACAAACTACAGGTCCAATTGCACGATTTTATGGTCAAAAACTTGTTGGTTGTGGCGATGGTAATGCCACACAGATGGCCAGTTATTATCAAAATCCACAAAATATAGAGAGTGAATCTAGCAGTTTGGCTAATAATACAGACGGTGTTTATCAGTTAATTGCTAATTCGCCTGCGGCTAAAAAGTCTATCACCACTTCAAAAAGCTGTTCGATTGCGCGTCATACCAGTTATCAAAACATTCAGCTAGAAGATATTATTAGTTATAACGGTGGCACAGGTGGCATTCACCGTTGTGCGGGTGATGGTTGCTTAGAATTGGTGCTCGGTAGAGTAGGTGATAACTATTGGGACGGACATTGCAATGTTCAACACCAAAAGGTATCTTTCTTTGTTAATATGCCTGAGCGCATATCTCAGGCAACACTGGTTAATGCTCGCTGGGATGACTGGATTAGAGTTGCGGCCAATAATCAAAAAATCTATGCACACCCATATCCTAACTGGGATGGCCAAACCATACCAAGTGGATCTCGATGTGAATGGTCTACTTCGTGGAATACCTCACCCAATACTAACTTTACTAATTTAATTAAACAGCAGGGAAAAATTGATTTTACAGTTGATGTGCAAATTTCAGGTGGTGGCGAAGGTTATGCTTATGCACAGGTTTTCGTTGATGAGTCGTGTGCACTTGATCAAGAGTGGCTATCAAATTCTTGTGAAACAGTTGAGCAAGATAAAAAATGCACTTTAAAAAATGAAACCATTGATGGTGTGCAGACTTATAAAAACTACCATCCAACAGGTAAGACACCTATTGCTACTCAAAGACAAGTTGGTGGCGATAGTTGTGATCTAAATCTTAAGCGCAACTGGTGGCGTGTTGATCGAGAATATGAATGTAAGACGAATATTGATTTAAATTTTGATGAGGCAATAGCGCGCAATGCTAGTGTTCAAGATTCAGCTACAACTCAGGGTTATAGTGATATTGTTGATGGTGTTACCACCTCAGCTACATTTGACTTGCCCGATATTAAAATCAGTAGCTGTAGCAATGCTTGTAAAACTAAACGCATCAAGGATAAAGTCAGCGTCTCAGGACAAGGCCCAGTTAGCAGTAAAACAGGACAGGAATGGGAGACACTTTATCGTAAATGCACGGGTGAAAACCAAAGCATTTGTCCAAACGAACAAGGCGAACAAGTGATTACCCAGTGTTCATGCCTTAATGAATTTGGCACAGCCTCAACTATGATGCAATCACTCAGACAAGCCGCACAGGATCTAATCTGTACGACTGGCAGTCCGCAATCGTTTTGAATGGATTTATAGGAAATTAGACATGAATAAGCCATACTTAATATCAGAGTCATTTGTAAAAATTATATTTGTTTCTACAATTATTCTTATGTTGTTTGTTAATATCTTTGTTTTTTATCTAAAACAGCAAGGAGATATAACGATGGTAAATCAGGCAATATTACTAGGATCTTTTTTATTCATATATGTAGCATTTTTGGTGATAACTTACGCCTATATGTTGCGAGATCTAATGAGAGCGATTCATCGATATTTTTTTATTAATTTATTAAAAAAGGTCGTTATTCATTCTCAGCCAGAATACAGAGATATTGTAAATTTAACAAAGTCCAAAAATCTAACACATACTGATTTAGTTGTTTGCATTGAGAAAATCTATTCAAAGGTGTTGATTGGCAAGGATCAAAAAATAGAAAAGCATAAAAAAACAATACAGGGCTATATTAAAGAATTTCCAATAGAGAGACTGCCAGAGCACATACGCAGAAATATCAAAATACTTAAATCTGCCAAGGTTGACAATGAGCTTATCAATACGATTATTGCCGATACCCAAAAACTTGTTGACACTAATAAAAAACCTTTAAGAACACAAAAGCATTTATCAGCAGCCTCACTTTTTGTAGGACTGGTCGGCATTTATTTGTCAGTTTATTCAATTTATCAACCATAAAGGAGAAAACCATGCAACGAAAAACCAAAACAACACTAAAACTAACAACACTCGTACTAAGCGCTGCACTCATGCAAAGCTGTGGACCGATCGATACACTCAATGAAGCCGCAGGCAAGTTTAACCGCAGCGTACTTAAGCCACTTCATGCAAAGTTAGATGACGCTTGTGGCATTCGAGGTATTGTCTGCTCTAATGAGCGATACAAAGAGCTGGGTTATTTTAATATTCGTGATACTGACTTTGATGATTATATTTGGCACAAGCCTAAGTCAGCTGACGAGTTCTTTGCAATGTGTGAAAGTGATAGATATGGCTGTGGAAAACAACATTATGAGTTTCATCCAAATTGGGAGTTTCGTGATGGTATTTACTACAGTCTATCTTATGGCAAAAAACACCTAAAGCAGATGAAGGATTTTGCACGACATGAAGATAGTTACAACGAGGTAATTAAAGTTGGCACTCAAATCTGTAAAGTTAATCAAGGTCATCAGGATGAAGTTGGCTACACCGAAAGATTTATTGAAGATAGTGGCAAGATCCAAATCCGCCTAAAAAGCAACGGCTTTTTAATCTGGGATGACGCAATCAATTGGTACACATGCTCAAAATAAGAAACAATCATTCAAACAGGCTACGCAAGACCTAACTTGTATAGCAGATAATTTAAGGCAATTTAACAACAGGTAAAAAACAATGAAAAACAAAAGTACAAAAATAACACTATCAGCAATCGCACTAAGTGCACTTCTTTTACAAGGTTGTGCTGGCGAAATTTTGAGGGTAACAGGGGAAGATATTGCTAGAACCATTATTAGTGATGTTGGCGCGGATAAAATCAGAACGTGGTTTTCAGACGATGATTTTGGTTTGATTGATGACGGCTTGGTAGGTAAAAAATCTATCTATGTTAGTTTTAATATGGATCATGACAATCAAGGATTGGCCAATATTATGGGCGAGGCAAGATCTAAACAGATATGTGACTCTTTTAAAGAAGATACTCAGACTTTAAAGATCCAGTATGACTGCTATGTTGTTGCTAATAAGGATAGCGACAAACAAGGAACAAAGATTAATTACGCAAATCCTAAAGCAGATGGCATCTTGTTAAAAGTTGAACCATATACTAGTGGTGGGTTAGCTAATGAGGGGCTATTTACAGGTAGTACATACCAAATAACTTATACAGACTTATTAACAAATAAAGTTGATGTATCTACTTCGCCTGAGTTTTTTAAAATAAGCCAAGTTGTTAAATACTCAACTGAATATTTAACACGTTTGGCACAACAAGCAAATGAGTCGAAACTTTAAAAAATCTTTATTTTTTATTATTGGAGTTATTTGGTTAATTCCAATAAACACACTCGCAAGTAATTTTGTCTGCGGACAAGACCTAGATGGTAATGGTGTGCTAGATAGCTCAGGCGAAACTTCAAGTTGCACTCAAATTGGATCGGAGCAGTTTTGTTCGATTGGTGCGATAAATTGTAATATCAAATATCAATGTGATATTAATAATGAGAAGTATGAGTCTTATGCTTCATGTTCTTTTGGTTGTGGCGGCTCAACATCGACAGAATTAAGTCGTCAATGGCAATCCACTTTTGTATATTATCGTCAAGAACATTGGCGTTCTGATCTACGAGATACATGGGAGCTATATATCAATCTTAATAATCTTCCTTTTGTTCGAGAGTCTGGCAACGGTACCCCACCAAACTTTGTTATTGTTGATGGCACCACCTATGTAAAAAAAGAAATTTGGGAAAGAGTTCGAAGAAATCCATATGATATGGATAGATATGGAGTTGAGATGATTAGCAATTCTATTGGAATCTGTACTGAAAATTCTCCAGCATGCCCTATAGCAGGAAACTCTTGCATCAATAACAACGGCATACAACAATGCTCACCAAACAAATGTATTGATCTGGATACAACACCTGCTGAAGAGGTTACTCCGCCGTCAGTAGTAACACTTGATGATGGCAATCGAACGGCACAAGGCGCTTGTACGGATCAAGCATTAATGTTCAGTGGTCGAAACCTGTCTTGTAAAAAATCAGGACTGACTAAAAACTGCTGTAAAGATACAGACGTAGTTTTTAATGACTCAATGGGTAGTCTTGCAAGCTCTATTGTGAGAGATCAGGCAATGAAAGCAACACAGCAGATGGTGTTGGCCGCTTATGCAGAATACTCCTCATTGATAGCCTCTGGCGCTGGTGCAGAATTGGCAGCAACAGGCGCTTCTTGGGCGGCTGAAGGCGCTATTAGTAGTTTTGGTGTAGATCCTACTACTATCGCTATTTCTATTGCAATAAGTGTTGTGACAGAGTTTGTAGCCTGCGGTCAGCAAGATACTGAAGCTGCCATATTAAAAGGCTCAGGATATTGCCATTTTGTAGGCACTTATTGCTCAAAAAAATGGCCATCGGTTGGCTGTGTTGTTAAATCCGAATCCCACTGTTGTTTTAATTCAAAGCTGGGTCGTATTATTCAAGAGCAAGGCAGAGAGCAAATGGGTATGGATTGGGGTAGTGCCGAGTCACCATCTTGTGGTGGGTTTACACCTGATCAGTTCCAATCATTAGATTTTAGCCGTATCGATATGAGTGAGTACTATGGAGATATTCAAGCTAAAAGCACATCACTCATCCAGCAAAACATTACTCAAGGTGTCGAGGATTATTATAGGCAGATACAGAAATGACTAAATTAATCAAATACTATAAAAACATAAATATTATTATATTATTGCTTGTATGCACTGCCACACAAGCAGTTAATCTTGCCAAAGGACAGACTTTTGATATTGTTGAGCCTAACTTATTAGCTGAAATTAAGAAAAAAGCTAACCAAGTCAATTGGCAAGAGCTGCAAAAAGACATGAAGTTTACTCAAGAGGTTGTGCGTCTGCCAATTTCCAAAGAGGATGGCTCATATTATCACACACCAATTACGTTATTGCCGTTTGAGGTTAAAGATAAAAATGGCAAAATTTTATATCCAAAAGGATTTAAATTTAACCCACTCAAATATACCACCATGCCTAATCAACTCATTGTATTGGGCTCACCTCGTCATCTGCAAACGGTATCTAGCTCCTCCTCTTTGGTTAGTGCAGATGACACCTTATTAATTGTCAATATGGATGCTAGAGCATTCATCAAGCAAACAGGAAAGCGTGCTTTTTTATTAACTAAAGATGCCATCAAGAGATTAGGCGTTAAGACAGTGCCTGCAATCATTAGTCAAGAAGGTGATAAGTTTTTAATTCAAACATTCGCACCAAGGAGTGATTTGTAATGAAAACCTATTTTAATATTTGTATTATTATATTACTAGCCACGTTCGGCTCCAAGGCTTATGCAGGTAGTTGTTCTGATAGTTTCTTATCTATTCCAACCGAAGTTAATTGGCAATGTATTTTTCCAATATCAATTGGTGGCGTTGTTGAAATGGGTGACGGACAAAGTCTGGGTGATGAAGGTATTGGTGATTCTATTTGCGTTTGTGGCAGCTCTAATCCAACAATCGGTATTAGCGTGTCATTTTGGGAGCCTGCACGAGTAATCGACACTGTAAGAGATGCATGGTGTATGAATGCTATTGGTACACAACTCTCTAATCCATCTCCAGGAATGAGTAACGGCACTCAATCCATTGGTGGCAATGGCTCGCGTGAACAACTATTTGCACAAATGCACTATTACAAGTTTCCAGTATGGGCAATTCTTGACATGTTTACCGACTTGCCTTGCCAAGAAGATACTCAGTTTGACATAGCTATGATGAGTGAATTGTTGCCAAATTGGAACGACCCTGTATTAGCATTACTACTCAATCCTGAGGCTTTAGTGTTTGGCAATCCTGTGGCTCAATTAGCCTGTGCCGCTGATTCTGTAGCAGCTGCAACAGGTAGTCCAATTAATCATCTATTTTGGTGTATGGGATCGTGGGGCAATGCCTATCCATTTACAGGAACCATTGGCGCAACTGATCGTGTTCAAGCTAACGCAGGTATCGCTGCAAGAAGTATTTACATGATGGGACGAACTGGATTATTACTTGACCCTGGTGTTGATGCTTGCGGTAGTGTTTATACACCTATTTGGAAAAAAGACCACTATAAATTACAACTCATGCGACCAGTAAAGGACGATGCTTGTCGTCCTATTGGTATGACAGGAATTGGTTGGACTCAAGGTAAAAACAAAATCATTGGTGGCGGTAATTATTCGTGGATGGTGTTTAGGAAGGTTAAGTGTTGTGTTGGATATTCATTTTAATAGCTAGGAGAGGATAAGTTTATGTTTGAATTATTTAAAGAAATGCACATCATTTGGGTAGCGACACTGATTGTCGTTATTGCTATTATGTTGTTTTCATCAGGGTTTGTTCAAGCTGGCAATACTTATCAATATCAAAAACAACAGGCAATCTTTACAAAAGCAGAAATCAATCTATTAAAGGTTTTAGAGCAAGTTGTAATTAATCCTAATTTAGCCATTTATGGAAAAATAAGAGTTGCCGATATTCTAAAGCCAGCAATTCAGAAAAATTCCAATCGTAAAAAATGGTGGTCTGCATTTTCGAAAATAAGTCAAAAACATGTAGATCTTGTCATTGTCGATAAACATGATTATTCAGTGGTGTCTGTGATTGAGCTTAATGACAAATCACACAATCGCAAAGATAGACAGGATAGGGATAAATTTATTCGTAAAGCCTACGCTTCAGCCAATATTGAACTTGTTGAGATCAAAGCCACACGTCATTATTTTGTAAGTGATCTATTAGGGCAATTTAGTGAAACTACACAACGAAAATTACAAGGCAATAATTAAATTAAATGAAAATATATTTT
Source organism: Bathymodiolus heckerae thiotrophic gill symbiont (assembly GCF_900128515.1). Classification (GTDB taxonomy): domain Bacteria; phylum Pseudomonadota; class Gammaproteobacteria; order PS1; family Pseudothioglobaceae; genus Thioglobus_A. The sequence continues at coordinate 10,916 of NZ_FQTP01000005.1, read as the reverse complement.
AATATAAGTATTATTATATTATTGCTATCAAGCACAGTGATGGCCACTGGTATCACTCTGCCTGAAATCAGCAATGAGATGAGAGAGCTGGCAAAACAAGCCGTCTCAAAATCAAGGATTGAAGCGCTTAATATTAAACTGCCTACGATTGACCAAGTAACAAAAAATAAAGCCAAACAACTGTCTCAAGTATTAGAACATCGAGCACAAAAAAATCATGTGGCGGTGGACGAGCTGCTTAATAAAACCGTTCGTAATAGTGCTTGGAAATTTAAACAATCGCAACTCATTAAAGGTTTGAATAAAACACTAGAGGTTGACGATCAAGTTAAACCAAGTGTTTCAGGACACCGCCTGTATTTATTTGTCTCGTCATCTATACCAAAAACAAAAATGCGACAGTATGCTAAAGATCTTGTTAAATATCCTAACGCACAGATGGTTATGCGTGGTTTTATTGGTGGTGCCAAAAAGATGCAACCAACCATGGCCTATATTAAATCAATCATCGTCAAGAATGAAAGCTGTATAAATATCAGCTGTAAAAATTACAACACAAAAATTAATATTGATCCAGTGCTGTTTAATCGCTACGGCATTAATAAAGTACCAACACTTGTATATGTGGATGAGTTAAGTGGCGGCGGTTATTGTTCTGAAGGTAATACTGATATTGTCAATGCACAAGGTGTTCATAGATTTACAGGGCTTGCGCCCCTTAAGTACATGATTCGAGAATTGGCTGAAGCCACCAAACTTACAAAACTTGAGCAGTTGTATCAAAGCAATTATGAATCTAATAATTAATAGCAAGGAGTAAAAAAATGACATTATGTAGTAATTTAAATTGTAATAAAAACCAACAATGCGGACGCACACGTCGTGAGTATTTTGGCTCCATATTGCAAGTATTAAGAACATTTAATCCAAGTATTGATCAATGTTTTATTAAAAGGAGAATAACAAAATGAATAGAGTAACTTTAATCGGACACCTAGGTGCTGATACACAGCTTAAATATTCATCATCAGGCGAAGCAATAGCCAATCTTAATATTGCTACTAATGAGCATTATCGAGACAAAGGCGGTAATAAACAAACCACTACCCAATGGCATCGCGTGGTGATTTTTGGCAAGCTGGCTGAGATTGCCTCTAAGCATTTAACCAAAGGATCTCATGTTTTGGTTGAAGGCAAACTAACAACGCGCAAATACTTTGATACTAAAGACAATGTTGATCGTTGGATTGGTGAGGTTGTTGTATCTGGCTATCAAGGCATACTGCAAATGCTGGATAAAAAAGATGACCAGGTGCAAACACAACCGCAAGATCCCAAGCTAACAGTGCCAGAATCAAACATAAGTAACACTAGCATGGAAGATGACGATGACTTGCCATTTTAACAACCGTCTTAAGTTCTCTAATATTAGTGCCACTTTATTGTTACTAATAAGTGCTAATACAATAGCTGTTAATTACGATTCAGAAACAGGCAAGCGAGGCTATTGGAATGATGAGGTTCAGCCTATCAAACCTGTTGAGACAATAGTATTACCTAAGGCACCTAAAGCACCCAGCTCACTGCCATCAACCGAAGTATTGATGAAACTACATCCTGATCAAATTAAAGTACTTTTGGTTCAGTGGCGTAAACACGCCGTTCATACGCTAGCACCAAAAGATGTGTCTGAAGCATTACGCATTCAAGATGTTGCCAGAAAAAAATCAGCCGCATACGCCGCAGTAGTAGGACTGGTTAACCAAATGAATCCTAACCTATCTTTAGCAGATGAGCTGCCAATTACCAATGCAGGCAAGCAATCACAATTTAACCAACGCGCACGCGCAATGGATGATTATATTGGTAAGTCTGCTAGAAGTTATGGGTTGTTATATTTCACATCAAAAACCTGTGAATATTGTCGTGTTCAAGATGCAGTATTAAGTCAATTTTTAAACCAATTTAACTATGAAATTAAAACTGTTGAGTTGAGCAAAAATCCAATGCTTGCACTGAAGTTTAACGTCAAGCAAACACCCAGTGTTATCCTGGTTAATCAGCGCACTAAAAAATGGATTCCTGTCGCATTTGGCGCCACTTCATTGCCAGCCTTTAAAGAGAGTGTTTATCGCGGCGTGCGCTATATTCAAAAAGAAATCACTCCAGCCCAATTCTTTACTAATGAGCGTGATATTGGCACAGGCATGGATCCTACCAACAAACAACAATGACAACATTAACAGAAAAAATTACAATCAGATTAACGCTTGATGAGATTCGAGCTGTAGAGGCGCTTGCCGAAAAAAAGACTGTTGCAAGGACTATTATATTGAGAGAGTTGATTAATCAAGGATTAGACACTAAAGCCAATTTATCTTTGGATTTAGCCGTTGAAAGCATGATGATTTTACGAAGTTTAGTTGGTTCAGAAGAGGACTATGTAAAGATTAAACAGGCGGCAGATCATTACAAACAAACTCATGGAATTGATAATGAGTAAGCGTCATTCAAACATTAAGAACTGGCTTCGAGGTGGACAGATTGTTGATCATAACATTCGCATGTTTAAACAAATTGCCAAACGTGTTGCTTTGGTCTCGTTAACAGTGTCAATAATATATGTGTTGTTTTATGTTGTTAGCAATACCAACGTTTCTCAACGTAAATTGGCACTCAATTATTACTACTCAAGCTTTATGGTTGAAATAGTGCCTGAGAGCATAAATCATGTCAACTACAACAACCGTGATTTTAAGTTTAAACACGCTCAAGTGGTTAGCTCTAAGAACTTCATTCAAGCCAGTAAACAGTTTGAATCAATCACTGTTATTGCACTGATTCAAGCGTTAATACTCAATGTGTTAATCTATTTTTTAATCAGTAGCTATATTCGTCGTCGAGGCAAGATAGAGCAGTCTGATAAGTTTATGCGTGGTGGTGCCATACTGGACAACAAAGCCTTTAAAAAACACCTTAAGAAAAAACACCTCAATAAAGACTTAGCACTAGGTGTTGTGCCAACGATCAAAGATACTGAAACTATCCACTTTGAAATTTCTGGCGCTCCTGGCACGGGTAAATCACAAACACTAAAATCACTGATTGGAGATATTAGATCTCGGGGTGATAGAGCGATTATTTATTCATCATCAACTGAGTTTATTACTGATTTTTATGATGAGTCAACAGACGTTATTTTAAATCCGTTGGATGATAGATCTCCTAATTGGAGTATTTGGAATGAAGTGCAAGAGGTTTATCATTATGACGATATTGCCGCTTCACTTATCCCAGAAGCTGAAGGCGGTGTCAATGATCCTTTTTGGACGCAGGCTGCACGATCTTTATTTGCAAATGTTGCTCGAAAACTCAAAGAGAGTGGTAATTATTCTACTAAACTATTGTTTGATAAGCTTTTAAGCTCATCTTTGGGAGAAGTTGCAAAGTTAGTTAAAGATACTGAATCGGCTATTCTTTTTTCTGATGGTGCTCAAAAAACAGCGCTAAGTGTTAGGGCCACATTGTCATCTTATTTATCAAGTTTTAAGTTTTTAACCAATCAGAAAGGAGACTTTAGTATTCGTAATTGGGTTAAAAATGAAGACAATAATCAAGGCTTTGTATTCATCACCTCAATTGCTGATCAGCATGAAGTAATAAGGCCTCTGATTAGTTGTTGGGTTGATACATTTGCCTCAAGTCTAATGAACCTTGGCGAGGATCGCGCTAGAAGGATATGGTTGATTATTGATGAGCTTCCTAGTTTGCAAAAGCTTAAATCTTTAGAAAAAATTCTTGCTGAATCACGTAAATATGGCGGTTGTGTGGTACTAGGATATCAAAGCTATTCCAAAGTCGAAGCAATATATGGCGATAAAGGCGCTAAAACACTCTCTGATCTCACTGCCAGTAAAATATTTTTTAGATCTAACGATCAATATAATGCGCAACACGCTTCAGACCAGCTAGGGCGTGAAGAGATTAAAACTGCCAGTGAAAACATCTCTATGGGCGCACACACCATGCGTGACTCTGTTTCTATCACTGAAACTGAGAAACTAAGAGAATTGGTACTACCGACCCAAATCCTTAATCTTGAAAACCTGCACGGTTTTTATCGCCTGCCAGGTGATTATCCTGTGGTGAGTTTTAAACAGTCTTTGTTTAAATCAACTAAACAGCAAGTACCTGGCTTTATTGCTAGCACCAAAACTGATCACCTTTACATGCTCGAAGGCAGTACTCAGGAGGGTGATGCAACACAAGAAAGTTCGAGTGCTGATTTGCATTTGTTTGATGAAGCCAATTTAGAAGAGATTCCATCGCACGTTACTGAGCAGATTCCAACTGAAGAAAAACTGACAAATACTAGCGCCCAACAAGACTTGGGACTTGACGCTAGTAAAAAACCAGATATTGGCAAAGGTAAGCCTAATCAAGATACAGACACAAGTGCAGGCTCTAAGGCAAAAATCAAACCCACCATGAACGCTAATATCATGCTTGGCAAGGGAGGCTAATGTTATCAATTGCTAAAATATCCACTTCAGGCTCAGGCTATCTTGCTCGTGATAACTATTACGTTAAAGGTGAAGAGGATGCAGGCCAATGGTTTGGTAAAGGCGCTAAACAACTCGGCCTTGAAGGCGGTGTTGATAATGATAAGTTTGATGCGATGCTTAAAGGTAGGTTTGGTGAAGTTGAGCTGGGTCGTATGAAAGACGGCAAACTTGAGCATCATCCTGGCTGGGATCACACTTTTAGTGCGCCCAAATCAGTCTCACTTTTAGCGCTAGTGGCCAAAGATACACGCCTGGTTGAAGCGCACGATAAAGCGGTTGATTTTGCGCTTAACTATCTTGAAAATAACCTTATTGGCTCTCGCTTTAGAATGGGTGACAAGATCGAGTTCCAGCAAACTAATAATATGATCGCCGCTAAATATCGCCATGACATCTCACGTGAAAAAGACCCGCAACTGCACACTCATGCTGCTGTTCTTAATGCAACGCTAGGGCATAACGGCGCACTTAGATCGTTAGACTCTCCAGTGTTGTACGAGCACAAAATGCTCATGGGTGCCATGTATCAATCACACCTTGCTAATCAAGTTAAAGAATTAGGCTTTGAAGTAGAGCTAAATGACAATGGTACATTTGATATTAAAGGCGTTGATAAGGATATTATTGATCAGGCTAGCAAGCGCAGACAAGCCATTGTTGAAGATATGAAGCTTAAAGGTGTAAGTGGTGCTTTGGCTGCACAATATTCATCACTGGCCACACGCCCGCAAAAAGAAGAGCTCTCGCATCATGAAAAACAAACATTATGGAAAGAGGACTTTGGAGATAAGGCGATTGACGAGATGGTTAAACTTTCAAAAGAAGTTGTAAAACAAACACCGCACACATCTGAACAAATAAAACAAAGAGAGTTGGTGGCAGCCGAATCTGTTGGTAGTGCAATTCGTCACCTGTCAGAAAATGAAGCGGTATTTAAAACCATTGATATTGCACGCGAGGCAATTGTCAGCTCATTGGGTGATACTGATCCTCATCTAATCAAAAATGCTATTGATGACAAGGTTAAACAAGGTGAGTTGCTGCACGCCAAAACCGCTGAGGTTATGATCTTGGACAATAAGCCAAAATCCATCGATAAAAGAGCCTACACCACACCTGAACTCATACAACAAGAAAAACTAACCCTTAAGATCATGCGTGAAGGAAGACAGCGCGTTGAGTCAATCATTACAAACGATACCAGTCTAAAGCGTGAAAACATATTTACTAAGGGCCAGCTTAATGCTGCTAAAGCAATCCTAACAACCAAAGATAGATTTATCAATGTTAATGGCCTAGCAGGTACTGGCAAAACCTTTATGTTAGAAGAGGTTAAAGAACAAGCAGACAAGCATAACTACAAAATTATTGGCATGGCGCCCAGTGGCTCGGCTGCAAATATTTTGCAAAATGAAACTGGTGTTAAGTCACAAACACTGCAAAGTTTTTTAAAACAAGGCTTGATTGAACTTAACCAATCAAAATCAAATAACCATGCAAAAGACACTCAACTCGAACAAAACACGCCTGAAGTAAAACAAAAAGAAATTTGGCTGGTGGATGAGTCAAGTTTCATCTCCACCAAACAAGCTTTAGCCATCACTAAATTGGCAACCAAACGTGATGCACAAGTAGTTTTATTAGGCGACTCTAAGCAATTATCAGGCATTGAAGCGGGTAAGCCATTTACCATTAGCCAAGATAAAAAATACGGTCTGCAGACGGTTGAAATGAATGAGATTATCAGGCAAAAAAATATTGAACTTAAGCAGGCGGTTTACTCGGCCACTAAGGGCGATGTTACTGGTGCGTTTGAGAAGATCAATAAAAATATTATTGAAGTCAAGGATAAACACGGACAGGACGAGCCCGTATTAAGGCGTGAAATCATGGCCAATACTTATCTATCAATGGGTAGTAAAGAGCAAGACAAAACTCTAATTTTAGTGCCTGCCAATGAGGATCGAGACTCAATTAACAATCACGTTAGAGATGGGTTTATTGAAGAAGGCATATTGGGCAAAAAAACTATTCAAGCAACTAATCTGATTAATAAAAATCTAACTATTGAAGCCAAAACCAAATCCTTTAACTATTTAAAAAACAACATTGTTCGCTTTAATAGAAACTATAAGAAATTAGGTATTGATAAAGGTAGCTACCTAAAAATTAAATCCATTAATCATGACTCTAACCAACTAACTTTATTAAGTCCAAAAGGCAAGGATATTATCTGGAACCCTAAAGAGATTGCCTCGAGTGGTGTTGAGCTATACACTGAGCAAAAGCGCGAACTGCGCGAAGGTGAAACCCTATTTTGGCGACGTGCCAAATCCAGCAAAGATAACAGCGATACTCGTAGAACCAATGAGAAGCTAAAAATCTTAAAGATTAACGAGCTCTCTAAAAGCGTTAAGTATGTTGATACCGCTACGGGTGATATTAAAACCATGAACCTCAAAGATTTTAGTAACAAACATTGGGAATATGCTTATTGTCTAACCGCTCACCAGGCACAAGGACAAACAGCTGATAAGGTATTGATTAACCTTGAGTCTTGGCGCTCAGAGCTGTCTAACCAGCAAGCTTTTTATGTAGAGATTTCACGTGCCAAACATGAAGCCATTATCTTTACCGATGACAAAGACAAAATACAAAGACAGCTGCTCACTAACACGGGAGAGAAGTCATCCTCTATGGAGCAGGTAACAGATAGTAGATTATTAAAAATTGACGACATTCTAGCTAAACAACAAGGTCATGCAACCAGTGATGAAGCTAGGCAAATACAACAAGCACAACTTAGAGACAAGGCTGATGATTACATTAAAGTGCTAGATCCTGAGCAAGCTAAAAAACTCGAGTCAGAGTTTAGAAAAACCCAGTCACCAACCATGCTTAACATGTACGACAAAACCACCAATGTAAAAATGAAGCAAAACTACCAGGATCAAATTAGGATTCATGTAGAGAAAAATAGGCTGAATGTTAAGACTAAGGATCTAACGCTTGAGCAAGGACAAACTACGTCTAGTAAAGACCAAACAATGAACACAGCTAACATTAAAGAATTAGAGCGCGAGCAATCAAAACCTGTGGAGCTAGAAAGATGATGTTTGCTGATAAGTCGAACAATAGACTATTTACTGAGTTTATGCTTATTTTGTTCTTGCTAATGCTGGTGGGTAACATTTATCTCTTTAATGTTGAAAAAGAGGCTGCTATGGAATATAAGTATTTATTGTCGGCTGTTGCTACGCTTGGATCAATTGCCTTTGTTGGTATGTTATATGCTTATTTGTTATTTGGAATTGTAGATTATATAAAAAGAATTTTATTCGCTAACATTATAAAAACAAAATTAAAACAAGGTATTGGTTATCAGCATGTAGCCAAGCTTGCTAAGTTGCGTTATTTGGATAATGAACAACTAGAGAGAATTCTTTATAGATTGCTTGTTATATGTGACGATGAAGAAGAGATGCAAACGGTTAATGGCTATATTGAACAACACAAAAAACAACTTCAATTTATTGATTTTGATAAGAGTTTGTCTAATGCAATTCAAACACTTTCTAAAATTGACGATAGTAATCGATCTACTCAAACATTATGGCAAGTGCTGATATATGAAACACAAGCAATGTCAAAAATACATAACAAGAAGCTTAAGCGCCAACAGTACCTAACGTTAATTGGATTTGGTTTTGCTCTAGCAGGCTTTATTGAAGGCGTAATTAAATTATTTTAAAAGGATAAATATCATGAATAACAAATACTATATTAATATATATATTATTATATTATCTCTATCAGTCAATGTTAATGCAGGTTGGATGGACGATTGGGTAGATCAATCAACCAGCTCGGGTCCGAGTTATTTTGAAGGGCAAAAGCGTGGTTATTTTAATGGCGGTAGTTATTCAGCGCGTTATCGCCAAAGTAATGAGTATTTATTTAGCGTTTCTAAGCCACGACTAAAAAGCGGTTGTGGTGGTATTGATTTATTCCTGGGTGGTGTGAGCTTCATGGATCCAGAGTATCTCATGCAAAAACTCCAGCGTGCGATTCAAATGGCACCTGCTGTGGCATTTGACTTAGCTTTAAAAACTATGGCTCCTGAAATCTCTTCAACTGTTAAAGAATTCGAGGCACTCATTAACGATCTTAATGATATGCAAATATCTGAGTGTGCAATTGCCAAAGAAGCGGTAAGCGCTGCTCAAGGTAAATTTGAGGGCGAATCAGGCGGTCTTAGTGAAATTTATTCATTATTTGATTCAAAACTCTCGGCTGATAATTCTGGTGCTAAAAACTACACCAACTCAAAAGAGCAACAACGCGCTAATGATGGCAAGACAATTAACGAACAAAAAGATAGTGTTAAAGGCTGTTCAGCAAAATTTAAATCGATATTTACCACTAATGGCTCTGTGCTAAAGCATGTTGCTGATAGTAAAGGTTTAGGGCAATACGCTGATTATATGCGTGCCTATCTAGGTGACGTTATTATTGGTTATAGTGATAAGCAGTTCACCAGTCGTATGATCGGAGCCTGTGAAAATCAAGACGTTACCAAGATTGATGATATTATTTTGGGGCAAGGGAAAATTAAACCTGTTAGTGGCAGTTGCACTACTGCTGGCGATAGAGCGTTATTAACCACAGTTGAAACCCACTTAACCTCAATTGCACAAAAAATGAAAACCAAATCATCACCTTCAGCGAATGAATTGAAATTCTTAAACGCCTTACCTTTTAATATTTTTAATGCTCTTAGATATGCTATTGATGAAGGCATTCAAGACTCATTTATTGCGACTTATAAAGATATTATTGCGCGAATGATGGCATATGCCATAGTTGAAGATCTAATCAGTTCAATATATGAGTTAACGCGTGTTGCCAGTGCGCAAGCCTCGCAAGGTAATAATGGTGCTAGCACATCAAGCTGTGAGGTTGTGGTAGTTACTCCCGTGCTACTCAAAGTTGAAAAGCTTAAGCAAAATGCTTTACTGTTGCAAGGCGCTATCCGTAAGGCACGCTCTGAGCTAACTAAGGAAGTTAATAACACTATTCAATTTAATAAGCATTTTACTACCTCTAAATAACACAACAACATTATGAAAAAACTACTAGCCTTAATTTGCCTTTCAATGATCACCACCAGTGTACTGGCCATAGATATGGAATATTACGCGCCAGGTGGCATGCCTACCATTGCAAATGCTTTTAAGCGCCTGGCATTAATTTTTAGTGATTCAGATTACAGGATGTTCTTCGGTGCTACCGCTGCACTAGGCATGTTAATCGCATTATCAAATGGATTCTTAATTAAACCATTGACTGAAGGAATTGGCAGCTCTAGGCCACAATCTTTTATCATTCCACCTATTATCGGTGCAGTATTGTTGTCATCATTTTTTGCTACGGCAACGATTCATGTTTATGATCCTGTTAAAAACAAAACTGAATCGGTACCAGGTGTGCCACAAGCCATTGTTTTAATCGCAGGTATGACTAACATCATTGAGCGAAAAATGGTTGAAATCACCGATACCGCTAGTGCTTACCCATATTCTAAAAATGCAGGCGGCGTTAATTTTGAAATGTTCTTGTCAGCCGTCAAAGCAGGTAAAAACTCTAAGAAAAGATACCTCAAAGAAGACATTCGTACCTATACTAAAGAATGTGGATCACTTAGTATGGCAGTACCAAGCCTTGGTCTTACCAACGAGCAAGAACTTCGCACTGGTGTTAATTCTCCTTCTGGTGTATTGACAGAGTGGGTTCACCTTGGTTGGTGGCTAAATATGCGTGGCACTAATGGCCAATACACTAATATGACTTGCACTGAAGCTTGGAACAATGTACTTAAGCCACAATTAGTACTATCTAATTTTAATGCTGAGGTAGATGAACTTTGTAAGCAAGCGCAATACGACATTACCGATTCAGCCCAAAAACAAGCTTGTTACAATTTAACGGGACAGGGCAACAAACTATTTGGCAGCAGCTCAACTTCTGCACCTAATCTAGTGAGAGAGTCTTTAGTGGCCAGCTCAATTTTGCAAGAGTTGAATGAATCTGATCCAAGTGCTGCCACTGAATCACTTATTGGTCGTCAACTTACCTTACAAGGTATGGGTGCTATTGCCGCTGAACAATCCACTTTATCAGCTAATAAGTCAATCATGACCGCTATTATCCTTGGATTAATACCGTTTTTAACCTTATTCCTAGTCACTTCACTATGGAGTAAAGCTTTAAAGTTTATGGTGGGTTCCATGCTCTGGCTAACCACCTGGGGCATTATGAGTGCCGTTGCTCACGCAGGGGTGATGGATGCAG
>NZ_FQTP01000004.1 GCF_900128515.1 Bathymodiolus heckerae thiotrophic gill symbiont | reverse complement strand
CCATTGTTTTTGGCTTGCTAAAAAGAGGTGATAAGGTTTATACTGAGATTGTTCCAAACTGCAAAAGTACTACCCTACAAAGGATTATCAAGGGTAAAACTAGTATTGAAAGCGTCATTCATTCTGATGGTTGGCGAGGGTATAATGGTTTAGTAGATTTTGGCTATAAGAAGCATTTTAGAGTACATCATAGCAAGAATGAATTTGCTCGTGGTAATGCACATATTAACGGCATAGAATCATTTTGGGGTTATGCCAAAACAAGGCTGGTAAAATTTAAAGGAATGAATAAAAATATGTTTAATTTACACTTGAAAGAATGTGAATTTAGATTCAATAATCGCAAGCAAAATCTTTATAAGATTTTGCTTGAAATGTTCAGAAAAGAGTCGCTTAAGTTGTCATGACCCTATTTAATATATTGCAACTGTTTAAAAATTTTCAAGTAGTTTTTTTACTCAGATTGAAAAACTTAAACAGTGTACATGCCACCATTAACGTGAAGCGTTTGGGCGGTAACGTAAGCGCTTGCATCACTCGCTAAAAACAACACCGATCCTGCAATCTCTTCAACCGAGCCTAAACGCCCCATTGGGATTTGCTTGACAATCGCCTCTTTCTGCTCTTCCGGTAGCGCGTCAGTCATGTCGGTTTTAATAAAACCAGGCGCAACACAATTAACTGTAATACCACGCGCACCAACTTCACGAGCAAGTGATTTAGTAAAACCCATAATGCCAGCTTTAGCAGCGGCGTAGTTGGTTTGACCAGCATTACCCATGGCGCCCACAACTGAAGCAATAGAAATAATACGACCCGCGCGTTTCTTCATCATGCCGCGAAGAACAGCTTTTGACATTCTGTAAACAGATGAGAGGTTGGTGTTCATAATATCGTCCCACTCATCCTCTTTCATGCGCATTAACAGGTTGTCACGAGTGATTCCAGCGTTGTTAATTAAAATATCAACCGCACCATAAGATTCAGTAATATTTTTCATTACCTCGGCAATTTGCTCGTTATTAGTCACATTAAGTGCCATACCTTGTCCAGCAATGCCGTTATCTTTTAACGTGGCACTAATTGCCTCTGCACCCTTATCACTTGTTGCTGTACCGATAACAGTTGCACCCACATTGCCTAATGATAATGCAATAGCTTGGCCAATGCCACGGCTAGCGCCCGTGACTAATACGATTTTTCCTTCTAAATTACTCATGGTGCAATCTCCTCTAAAGTTGCTGCAATGCTGGCTGAATCGAGTACAGCATTTGCAGTTAATGATTTTTCAATTCTTCTTGTTAATCCGGCTAATACTTTACCCGGACCCGCTTCAATTAATTTTTCAACACCCATGGCGTGCATGGCTCTTACCGTTCCTGTCCAAAGTACAGGCTTATGTAATTGTGCAACTAACTTCGCTTTCATGTCGTTAGTATCAGCTGCTTTTGCTGCATCAAAGTTATGCAACACATCAACACTACCCATTGTAAATTCAACCGCATCTACTGCTGTTTTAAATTCAACTGCAGCATCATCCATCAGTGAACAATGCGAAGGAACACTAACTGGTAAGATAACAGCGCGCTTTGCACCCGCAGCTTTCATCGCCTCACAAGTAGCATCTACCGCTTCTTTATTGCCTGCAATTACCACTTGGCCATTTGAGTTAAAGTTAACCGCTTGTACAATACCTGAGCCGGCATAATCATTACAAACCTTAACCACAACTTCATCCTCCAATCCAAGAATAGCAGCCATTGCGCCCACACCTTTTGGCACAGCCGCCTGCATAAGCTCAGCGCGCGTACGTACCAACTTAATACCATCACTAAAACCAAGTGAGCCCGAAGCTACTAAAGCTGTGTACTCACCCAAGCTATGGCCTGCCATACAAACAGGTGATAAATCAACCTCACTAGTTAACACCTTGTAAGTTGCGTAGCCAGCTGCCAACATTGCAGGCTGAGTATTTTGTGTTTGATTAAGTGCATCTTGATCTTCTTGAATGAGCTTCCAAAGATCAAATCCTAGAGCGTCAGAAGCTTCTGAAAACGTGTCTTTTACAATGGGAAAATTGTCAGCAAGATCTGAGAGCATGCCCAATGATTGAGAACCTTGACCTGGGAATACGATTGCGTATTTCATAATAAAATTAGTGGGTGAAATAGCTTTATTTTAATTAATAAAAAAGCGCCCGTAAGGCGTTTTTGAAGATAATTCTTTATTACGAATTATGCAGTTTCGATTGAAACCGTTTGACGCATGAATTTACCTTTCTTAGCAAAAACGACTTTACCGTCTGCAGTTGCAAACAATGTGTCGTCCTTACCTTTACGTACGTTAGTGCCTGGATGAACTTTAGTGCCTCTTTGACGTACTAAGATGTTACCTGCCAATACAGCCTGACCACCAAATCTCTTAACACCTAGGCGTTTTGATTGGGAGTCGCGTCCGTTATTAGTACTACCACCTGCTTTTTTATGTGCCATGGGTTATTCTCCTATGCCTTAATTTTTGTAATTTCGATTTCAGTGTAAAGCTGTCTATGACCTTGAGTCTTCATAGAGTGCTTACGACGACGGAATTTCAAGATTGTAACTTTCTTGCCTTTTCCTTGTGAAATAACTTTTGCTTCAACTGTTGCCTTTGCAACTGTTGGTGCGCCAATTTGAACGTTGTCGCCATCAGCAACCATTAAGACTTCGTCAAAAGTAATTTTTTTGCCTGGTTCAACTTCTAATTTTTCAACCTTTAAAGTTGTGCCTTCGGTTACTCTAAATTGCTGGCCACCTGTTTTAATAACTGCGTACATAATAAAACCTAAATGTGAATTCGTAAAAAGATGCAATTATACGCCAACGTGACTATTTATGAAAGGGGCTTTTAAGTATAATTTGTATTTTTATTTACACGGATGAGCGAGCGATGATTATTTTTGAAACAAACATGGGTGATATTCACATTTCAGTTGATGCAGACAAGGCACCTATTAGTGCTAAAAACTTTATTGAGTACGTTGAGTCAGGGTTTTTTGATGATACAATTTTTCACCGCGTGATCAAAAACTTCATGATTCAGGGTGGTGGCTTTAATGAAGACATGAGTCAAAAGCCAACCAATGCTGAAATTGAAAATGAAGCTAAAAATGGTTTAAAAAACAACAAATACACATTGGCAATGGCTAGAACTGCAGCACCTCATTCTGCTAGCTCACAATTTTTCATCAACACTAAAGATAATGCATTTTTAGACTACCCAGGTCAAGACGGTTGGGGTTATTGTGTATTTGGCGAAGTTGTTGATGGCTTCGATATAGTTGATAAAATCAACCAAGTAGCAACTGGCAACAAAGGTGGACATGGCGATGTTCCAAATGATGCAGTGATTGTAACTAAAGCTTACATCAAATAATTTTAAACCCGGCTTTGACTGGGTTTTTTATGTCTAGATCTGAATCACATACACAAACAACTGAAATGGTAAATACTATTTTAATTATTGCTGACCTTCATCTTGTTGTTGACGAGACAGGGAAAAATAAGCTGTTTGAAAGCTTTTGTAATCAAGCGCAAGATGCTGATCGGTTATTTATCCTAGGTGATTTGTTTAATACTTGGCTAGGGGACGATCTCTCTGCACCTCATTATCAACAAATTATTTCGACACTTAAAGCCTTAAGTAGTAAAACTGAAGTTCTGATCATGACTGGCAATCGTGATTTTTTACTGGCTAAAGAATTTTCAAAGCAAACAAATTGCACGCTAATTGATTCGCCTTACTTGCTAGAAACAAACGATCATCAATATGTACTGACTCATGGAGATGAGCTATGTACAGATGATGAGTCATACCAGCAGATGAAATCAGTCCTGCAGCATCCAATTACCAAAGCTATTTTTGTACGATTACCTAAAAAATGGCGCTTAAAATTAAGTGGTCAATTACGTCAAAAAAGTATTAATGCCCAGCAAACTAAGACTCGGGAAATTATGGATGTCAATCCACAAGCAGTAAGCGAGTTGATGAAAAAATATCCAGGTACTGATTTAATTCATGGGCATACGCATCGACTCAACACTCATATTGAGAAGAGATTTACGCGCTATGTTTTAGGAGATTGGTCACAAGCTCAAGGCAATGCCATCGAGATTACGGATAAATTACGTAGGCTTAAAATTAGCTGATCTTTCCATTATATCAACGCGTGCTACCTTGAGCATAATCTTATCATCCGGTTTAGGAATTTGATCTTCTTTGAATTTAACTTGATCCATAAGACCCACTTCAGGAATCATAAATAAAGCTTTATCACCGCGGATATCAACTACCACACCTTCGCCCTTCCAGCTAGGATTTCTCTTTAAGAACAAGCATTTATAGTGATCATTACTAAAACGAGTAACACGCCCAACACTGGCAAGCGCATTGTTATTAATACCGATAATTTCTTTAACTCTGGCTTTATCCAAAGTTGGCTTACCGGCAATAAAATTAGATAGTTGCTGGTGCGCCAACAAATCGTAATAGCGTCGCAATGGACTGGTAATTCTTAAATATGAATCTAAGCCTAGACCATAATGCGGCAACGGTTTAATAGAAGTGGCTGAACGCTTGAAAAATTTAATGGCTTTAAATGATTCAGCCGTACTTAAATTTTCTTTCTTATCTAGCACTTCCTGAGGGAAGTCGCCTTCATCTTGCAAAGCATAAGGCATAACAATATCATTTTCTTGAGCGTATTGTGAAATAGTACGACCTGCCGTTACCATTACTTCAGCAACAAAATCACGACTTGGACTGGTTTTCTGCAGCTCAATCTGCACTTCGCCGTCAATATAACGCACATCAACATTTGGCAAATTTAAACTGATAGAGCCACTCTTTGCACGGAAAGCCTTATGTTGATCAATGAACGTTTGAATTTGGATAAAATCAGCATTACTGTTACTTTCTAGCTCTTTATCCACCGCCTCATAAGTTGTATTAATTACTTTAATGGTGCTATGTACAACTTCAATATTGCTAATAATTCCTTCGTCCATATTAAGCCCAATCGACAAGGCTGGAGAGGTTTCATTTTCACCTAATGCTAACGCCTTGGTAATTGACGTGGGCAGCATATGAATAATTTGCTCTGGTAAATATAAGTTTGAACCACGCTCACGTGCGTATTCATCAAGCTCAGAGCCCGATTCAACAATGGTTGAAACATCTGCAATGTGAATCCAAAGGCGATCACCGTCAACACTAATTGCATCATCGGCATCATTAGAGCCTTCATTATCGATGGCATAACTATTCATGTGGGTAAGATCAACACGCTCAATCTCAGGCAGAGTTACTTCAATCTCTTTATCTTCTGGAATAGAAAAACGCGCTGGATATGGATTAAAACTATCGGAAAAATATTTAATTTTTAATAAAAATTTGTAAGCCGCTTCTTCGTTATTTTCAACACCCACATGATCCAAAATTTTGGCATGCTTTGATTGATTTAAAGCGACCTTGGCAACCTCTTCTAAGTAAGGTACATCTTGCTCATCAAAGGTATTATTATTAAGATTGTCAATACAATGTTGTAGACTTTCGGCGGCTAATTTTTCAGCATTGCGTTTTTCAACGATACCTTGAATTTGATCACTTGGACGAACAAAAACACTATCTTTTTGCCAATAGAAATACAAGCCATCTTCAACCAAAAGGCAAGTACACCAAGCAGTTTGAGCGGTATATTCATCAAACAGCCATTCGGTAATTTCTTGCAAACCAAGAGTTTCTTCTTGAAATTCTTCAAGTACACTGATATCTGCATGCGCACACGATTCATTCACCTTGGAGAAATCAGGATGAATAAATCGGAAATCTTTTTCTCTAACTTTGCGTGTTGAGCCGTCCAAAAATTCTAAATCAAATTTATGCGTGGTAACACTAACAATGCGCGCAGGCTTGCCTTTATAGGCAACCAGTGAATTAACCAAGACTAAACTTAGTCTAGTGTATTTGTGTAATCTTCAGCAGACATCAAACCTTCGATATTATCTGCTTTAAATTTAACCAACCAGCCGTCATCGTAACAACTTGAGTTTACTAGTTCAGGCTCATCATCCAAAGCTTCGTTAGCAGCAACTATTTCTAAGTCGGCAGGTGCATAAACACCACTTGCTGCTTTGACAGATTCAACTACACAAAACTCATCTTCATGAGAAGCTTCATCACCTTCACCAGGCAGTTCAACAAATACCATGTCACCCAACAATGCTTGAGCATGGTCGGTTACGCCCATGGTAAACGTGCCGTCACCGTTGTCTAGAATCCACTCGTGGGTTTCTGTATATTGTCTGTCGTCTCTTACTTCACTCATACCCTTTACTGCGTCTTTTTATTTTCTACTGTGTTAAATTTGAAAAATATTCAGTCGTGTAGAATTACTACACTCTCTCATATTTTGAAAAATTTCCTGGTAGAAAAGAAAAATACTTGCAAGCTCCTGTTAAATTAATAATATTTTTTAAACTAATACTTTGCCATTTCTTACAAATGGTGGTTTGACTATTTTAGCCGAAACCAATTTATTTCGCATCTCAATTTCACAAGATCTTGTTGTGCCCATTGGCACTCTCGCCAAAGCAATCGCCTTACCCATTGTTGGAGAAAATGTACCTGATGTTACTTCACCATCACCTAGGCTGGTTACTACTTTTTGATGATCACGAATAACACCTTTACCCTCTAAAATCAAGCCAACAATGGTTTTTTTCACGCCATCGTCTCTTAATTTTTCTAACGCTTGACGGCCAACAAATTGACGGTCTTCGTTATTTAGATCAATTGTCCAGGTTAATGCCGCTTCGAGAGGTGATACTTCATCGTTCATCTCTGAGCCATACAAGCTCATACCAGCTTCTAGACGTAATGTGTCACGCGCACCTAAACCACAAGGCTTAACGCCTGCTTCTAATAGCATTTTCCAGGTAAATTCAGCTGATTTTTCAGGCAACATAATTTCAAACCCATCTTCGCCTGTATACCCTGTTCGAGCAATAAATAATCCGCCCAAACTAGCTGCATTAAATGGCTTTAATTCACCCGCCACCTCTTCGACACCTGGCATCGCTTCGAATACTTTAGCCCTTGCATTAGGTCCTTGGACTGCAATCATGGCCAAATCAAATTGCGGCTCAACACTTACGTCAAAACCTTCAGCTTGCGCATTAATCCAGGCAATGTCCTTTTCTGTGGTGCCAGCATTAATCACCATGCGGTAATCTTCATCGTTAATATAGTAAACAATTAAATCATCGACCACACCGCCATTTTCGTTCAACATACAGCTATATAGCGCTTTACCTTGAGTTTTTAATTTATCCACATCATTCGCGATCAAAATTTTCAAAAACTCTTTTGCTTGAGCGCCTTTAAAATCAACTGTGGTCATGTGCGAAACATCAAACATGCCTGCGTCAGTTCGAACCTGATGATGCTCTTCAATTTGAGAGCCGTAATTTAGCGGCATTTCCCAACCACCGAAATCAACCATTTTTCCTTGTGCATCTACATGTGCTTGATATAAAGGGGTGCGTTTCATAATTTTTTCCTATTGTTCTTGTTTGGTATATTTACTAATCATGATGACCGTAATAATAATCAAAATAAATGTCAGGCCCATAGTACCGAATAATTTGAAGTTTACCCACGATTCTTCTGTGTGTTGTGCGGCTAAGCATAAATCCTGCATGGTTGTGGCTGCACACTCTAACTCTGTTAATTCAATTTTAGGATCTAAGTCAGTTGAGGCAAATAACAACTCTCTTGCACTCAATGCTAGCTTGACATAATAGGCATTAACAAACGCAATACCAACAAAACCAGCACCCCAAATCCAGCTCATTTTCTGCCATACAATTTTTGGTAAATCTAGCTCTTTGCCAAGCATTCTTTCTAATAGTGGCTTCTTGCCAACCCACATACTGCCAATTAGTACCAAAGCAAATACCACATACAGCACACTTACTTTCCACATTAAAAATGCTGGATCTCTAAGCGCTAGCGTAACACCGCCCAAAACTACTAGCAAGGCAAAGGTAATAAGATGGGTGTTTTCAAATTTACCCGTTTGATAACGAGCAATCAACATTTGCAAAGCAGTAGCACCGATCATGGCATAGATTGCCGCGTACAAACCCATAGTCTTGTAAACGATAAAAAATAAAGCAATTGGAAAAAAATCAAGTAAAAATTTCATAATGGATTACCCTAGACATTTTTTAGAACAAAAAGCTTTTCCATCATGAATAATCGCTTCATTTTCAGGAATATGGGTTTTGCAAATACTGCAAGACAACATTTTTCTAGTTGAAGGCAATGGAATATCATTGCTTTTTGGTTGCCTTAGTTTGCGCCAAACACTAAAGCCCAGCCAAGCAATCAAGAAAATAATAATTAACTTTATCATGAAAAATCCCACCTCAAAAAAATAGAATTTTACCGATGCTTAGTATATAATTGTTTCTTTTTCATGTGTCTATAATAATTACACAATTCATGCCCGGGTGGTGAAATTGGTAGACACACAGGACTTAAAATCCTGCGCCTTTATCGGCGTGCCGGTTCGATTCCGGCCCCGGGCACCATCTTTCGTTTTCACTACATCCCATCAAGACTCACAGAGCACATAAACAAAGGGATTGGTGTCAAAACTGTATTTCACACAATATCATGAAACGTCATACAATCTCACTATAAAGTGAGTAGAAATTTTATAATCTAAACAGGATGTCTATTCAAACTCTTGCCAACGCAAAAAAAATAAAGATGTGCTTTATTGAATGGTTGATAGTAATAGTCTGATAATAAAAATCTCTCTTACCCTTACGACATACCTAGGATTCAAATTTTTCATTGATATAAAATATATCCATGAAAAACAAACCTTCTCCAACTATCAAAACACTCGACGATCTTGCAAAATTAGCTGACTATTCTTTTGTGAATACACTCAACTGCGATCCCGACACAAAAATTAATGGTGTTGATCATGATCCAAGACAGGTTTTCACTGGCCATTATACTTTAGTCAATCCCACGCCTATTAAAAATCCAGAATATATTACACATAGTAAAGATTTTTTCAACGAACTTGGCTTTAATGATAGCCTAGCCCAGTCAGATAATTTTATACGCCTATTTTCTGGCGATACTTCACATTTACCCAAATCTATACGTACAGCTGGCTGGGCAACTGGTTATGCGCTCTCTATTTTTGGCACAGAATACTACCAGCAATGCCCATTCCAAACTGGCAATGGATATGGTGATGGTCGTGCAATCTCCATTCTTGAAGTTGTGGCTAATGACCAGCGCTGGGAGATGCAACTAAAAGGTGGCGGTCGCACACCCTATTGTCGTGGTGCAGACGGTCGTGCCGTTTTACGTTCTAGTATCCGCGAATTTTTAGCACAGGAACACATGCATGCACTAGGCGTGCCAACATCTAGATCATTAAGTTTGTACGTTTCAAAGACGCAAAAAGTTAATCGTCCTTGGTATTCGCAAGGATCGCGCTCAATGGATCCCGATATGCTTGCATCAGAATCTATCGCTATTTCAACGCGCGTTGCGCCATCATTTATTCGGGTTGGGCAGCTCGAACTCTTTGGTCGTCGTGCTCGCAAACAGGAACATCCAAAAGCCATGGAAGAATTGGAGATGCTAGTATTACATTTAATTGATCGAGAGTATGCTGATGAAATCGACAATACGCTTAGTACTGGCAAAAAAGTAGTGCAGCTTGCGCACCGGTTTAGGGATCGACTAATTTCACTAGTGGCTAATTGGATTCGTGTTGGTTATTGTCAAGGAAATTTCAATAGTGACAACTGTGCCGCTGGAGGTTTTACCCTTGACTACGGTCCATTTGGATTCTGCGATGAGTTTGATTCACAGTATCAACCTTGGTCAAGTGGCGGACTGCACTTCTCCTTTTTAAATCAACCGATAGCAGCAGAACAAAATTTCAAAATGTTTTGTAATGCTTTACTACCATTACTAGAGTCTGATCAAGAACTCTCAAGCAAACTGATTAATGTCTTCAATGGATTTTCAGCAGCAATGAAAATACAAATGGAAAAAATGTGGCGTGCAAAACTTGGGATTTTTGCTTTTGATGTAACACTGTTTGATGAATTAGTAATACTGATGGAAAAAACGCCAGTTGATTACACCCTATTTTTTCGTGAACTATCAGAAGTGCCTGCCGACATCGAGCCATTGAAAAAGAGTTTTTATCGCTCAACATCAGAACAAATAGATAAGCACTGGCTTGAATGGTTTGAGAAATGGCGGAAACTTAATGCTTGTTCTATCAATAAAAACTCAGCATCATTATCTCGCGAACAACTTTCTAAACAGATGAAACTTGTTAATCCGAAATACAGTTTGCGCGAGTGGTTTGTTGCTCCTGCTTATCAGCAGGCTGCTGAGCGCGATTATTCTTTAGTTCGAGAGCTGCAAGCAGTAATTACACAGCCTTATGCAGAGCAGTCTAAAGATGTGGAAGAAAAATACTACAAACTAAAGCCGGATGAACTCTTTAATATTGGAGGATTATCGCAATATAGTTGTTCATCGTAATTTATTGTCTGCATATTAGTAAAATATTTCGTATAATCATTTTTATAATTAACCTTTTAAAATAAATACTATGCAAAAACACATCATCTCAACAGACAAAGCTCCGCAAGCCATTGGTACCTATTCTCAAGCAGTACGTGTTACTGGTGGATCAACCATTTATTTATCGGGGCAAATTCCTTTAGTACCAGAAACCATGGCAATGATTGAAGGGGACATTAGTGCACAAATTAATCAAGTGTTTAAAAACTTAACCGCAGTTTGTGAAAAATCTGGCGGCAGTTTAAATGACATTGTTAAGCTCAATATTTTCTTAACAGACTTGAGTAACTTCCCTATTGTGAATGAAATAATGGCGCAGTATTTTGACAAGCCTTATCCGGCACGAGCAGCAGTTGGTATTAACGAACTACCTAAAGCCTCTATGGTTGAAATGGACGGAGTGATGATTATAGAATAGCCATTTTCTCAAAAAATATACCTTTACGAAACACAGCCGAAATATGCATGATCTATCTGATCCGATCATCTCACTCAATGGACTAGGGCCTAAAGCTCAAGAGAGGCTTAATGCTATTGGTATTTACAATCTTGAGAATTTGTTATTTCATCTGCCTAATCGCTATCAAAACAAAACCCATTTCACCACGCTAGATCAAGCAAAAGTTGGCAACGAGATTGTAGTTGAACTTACTATTGATCGCATCGAAGAAATTAACACCAAACAGCGTCAACTACTTTGTTACTTATCAGATGACAATAACCGAACTTTAATACTACGTTTTTTTCACTTCAACCAATATCAAAAACAACAGCTAACTCGGGGTGAGTTAATTCAGTGTTTTGGTGAGGTTAAGATTGGTCGTGACGGTCTGGAAATTCACCATCCTGAGTATCGATTAGTTTCTAAAGGACAACCAACTTTAATTGAAAAAACACTAAGTCCCATTTATCCATTAACAGCTGGAATTCATCAGCCGCAAATGAAAAAATGGATCAATTTTGCACTTGAAGCGCTAGATAAATCAACTGTTTTTGATAATTTTCAAAATTTAGCAAAAAACTCTATGCCAACACTCAAGCAAGCATTAAATACGCTACATCACCCACAAATTGATGATAATATCGACCAAATAGCCAATTTTAGGCACATTTCACAGCAAAGGCTTATTATTGAGGAGCTTTGTGCTCAAAAATTAAGCTTATTAAAGCTTAAGAATGAACGAAAAAGTAAAAACTCTAACGTTTTCAAAATTTCCGAAATTTTATCTAGTCAATTATTAAAAAATTTAGGCTTTGAATTAACCAATGCACAGCAACGTAGTATTGACGATATTAATACTGACTTAAGTTTGAACCATCCAATGCTTCGATTATTACAAGGTGATGTTGGTTCCGGAAAAACTATTGTGGCAGTATTTGCTTGCTTGCAAGCAGTGGAAAATGGATTTCAAACTGCTATTATGGCGCCGACTGAAATTCTTGCCAATCAACATTTTCATGGATTTGGTGATTATTTAAATCCACTAGGAATCAAAATTGCTTTTTTAACTGGATCTCAAACTACTGTAGAGCGCAGTATACAATTGGCTTTAATCCAATCAGGTGAAGCTCAAGTAGTGATTGGCACTCATGCACTATTTCAAGATGTGGTTGAATTTAGCAAATTAGGTTTTATTGTAATTGATGAACAGCATAAATTTGGTGTTCATCAGCGATTATCACTAGCGCAAAAAGCACACAATACACCGCATCAACTAGTGATGACAGCCACACCCATTCCAAGATCACTAACCATGAGCGCTTATGCAGATTTAGATTGCTCAATTATTGACGAACTTCCACCTGGTAGAAGCCCAATTCAAACGGTGGCACTAGCAAACGATAAAAAAGACAAGGTGCTTGATAAAATCAGGCAAGTCTGCAAGCAAAATAATCAAGTATATTGGGTCTGCACTCTAATTGAAGAGTCAGAAGTATTGCGTGCTCAATCCGCCATAGATACACACCTTTATCTAGAGGAGAATCTAACAAATTTATCTATTGTGCTAATTCATGGCCGAATGAATAAGCAAGAAAAAAACAGCATTATGGCGAGATTTAGTCGTGGAGATATTGATGTACTTGTTGCCACAACAGTAATAGAAGTTGGGGTAAATGTGCCTAACACCTCACTAATGGTGATTGAAAATTCTGAACGATTAGGCTTGGCACAATTACATCAATTGCGTGGTCGGGTTGGTCGTGGCTCTGATGCGAGTATTTGTATTTTGATGTATCAACCACCACTAAGTGGCAATGCAATTGAGCGTCTTGATATTTTGCGACAAACTAATGATGGTTTTAAAATTGCCAATAAAGATCTTGAATTACGTGGCCCAGGAGAGATTTTAGGCACGCAACAGACTGGTATTGCTAATATGAAAATTGCCAATATTGTTCGTGATAGCTACCTATTAAAACAAGTGGATTATTATGCGGCCGAATTTATGCAATTTGATGAAGATAAGCAAGTTGCACTAATTCATCGCTGGATTACTGATGACAAATCCCAATATGCCAATACATAGACTAAAATAACCAAGCTATGATTGATACACAAGACCTCACCTGGAGTTCGCTAAAAAACACAGATAACGTGCCAAAATTGGCACTTACTTGGCTGGATGATAGCAAATCACTTACCGAAAAATTAAAGAAAAAATTTGAGAATTTTTCTGTGAATGTATTATCACAAATAAAAACCGCTCCTCACGATAATGAAATAAGTATGCTGGACTTTGATGGCGATTGTGTGGTGCGTGAAGTCGCACTATTAAACGCTGAATCGGTAATGGTGTTTGCTCGCTCTGTCATTCCTATTACTAATGACACTAAAGACTTGTTAAATATTGGCTCTAAACCCTTGGGTGAAATTTTGTTCAATAATCCAACAATTAAACGCGGCCCACTACAAATTACTCACACAGGTAGCACTTGGGGTAGGCGCAGTGTATTTAACATTGGCAGTAGTAAATTATTAGTGAGTGAGTTTTTTATGGAAGAGTTGTATGCATCATAAGAAAGAATCTGGCTCTCGTGATGAAATATTTATCCAAGATAATGATTTAGTTAACTTTACATTTGATGCTCAAGTGGCTGATGTATTTGATGACATGGTCAGACGTAGCGTGCCTGGCTATCAGACCATGATTGAGATGATTGGCCTAAGCGTTAAAACTTATGGCCAAGATAATACCAATTATTACGACTTAGGTGCTTCAACGGGCGCCACTACTATTGCGCTTTGCGTTAACAATCCTCATAAAAACAATCGAATTATTGCAGTAGATAACTCACCTGATATGGTGAAAAAGTGCCAGCTAAATTTAAAAACAACGATTGGAAGTACATCTGTCGTTTGTGCAGATATAAATTCAATCAAATTTAATAATGCTTCATTGGTTGTGTTAAATTTAACCTTACAGTTTATTACGCCAGAAAACAGGCAAGCGTTAATTGATAAAATCTACTTAGGTCTAAATCCAGGAGGTGCACTTATTGTCTCTGAAAAAATTCACTTTAATGATAATAAAAAACAGCAATTAATAACCGATCTTCACTTGGACTTTAAGCGTGCCAATGGTTATAGTGAATTGGAGATTGCAGCCAAACGTCAATCGATTGAAAATGTGCTAATTACAGATGACGAGAAAACCCATTTTAAACGCTTTAAACAGGCAGGATTTAACACCAGAATTTGTCATTTTCAGTGTCTTAACTTCGCATCCTTTTTAGCGGTAAAATAGGCCTCACTATGTTACTCATGATTGACAATTACGATTCATTTACCTATAACTTGGTTCAGTATTTTGGCGAACTAGGACAAAAGGTTGAAGTGCATCGTAACGATGAAATTAATATTCAAGAAATTGAAGCGTTAAACCCTGAATTTTTAGTTATTTCTCCAGGGCCATGCACACCGACTGAAGCTGGAATTTCTATTAAAGCTATTAAACATTTCTCTGGGAAAATTCCAATAATGGGAGTTTGCTTAGGATTTCAAGCCATGGTACAAGCATTTGGTGGCGATATTATTGGTGCCAAAAAAATTATGCATGGAAAAGTATCCGCCATTCATCATACTAATAAAGCCATGTTTAGCGACTTAAAAAATCCACTTAATGCGACGCGTTATCACTCTTTAGTAGCTGATCAACTCACTTTACCAGATTGCTTCGAAATCACCTCTTGGACCGAAAATAACCAAGGTGAAATCGACGAAATCATGGGTATTAGACACAAAGAATTTACACTCGAAGGTGTACAGTTTCACCCAGAATCTATCTTGACTGAACAAGGTCATGAAATGCTGAATAACTTTTTACAAGGAAAAACACTATAACTATGGAAATTATTGATTTTTTATTTGCTGAAGAGCAATTATTTACAACCATCACTCTAATCGTTCTTATTATTTTACTTATTGGTAATATCATCACTGATAAATTAAAAAAATACGAGGATCTGGATGCCACTACCGCCACCGCTTTAATGGATGATGAAAATCTAATCATCTTGGACGTTAGAGAGAAAAAAGAAAGAAAAAATGGCTACATTAATGGCGATATGCATATTCCATTAGGTGATGTTAAAAATCAACTGGACAGGCTAGATAAAAATAAATCTATTTTGGTGTATTGTCGTAGTGGGTCACGTTCTGCTCATATCGCTGGATTGCTAACTCGAAATAAGTATGAAAAGGTATACAATCTTAAAGGCGGTATCCAGGCTTGGAAGCGAGCAAAAATGCCGGTAAAAACTTAACAACAAAGGAATAAGAAAATGAAAAAAAATAAAATTTATTGCAGTGACTCTTGTCCTTTTTGTCAGCACGCTTATCAATTACTTGAAAAACGTGGCATTCCTTTTACAAAACATTACGTCAAGAGCTCAAGTGATTGGGATGAAGTTGCTCAGTTAACTGGACGAAATACCGTACCTCAAGTGTTTATCAATGGCGTACATGTAGGTGGATTTGATGATCTTAGCGCTGCAGATCAATCTGGTAAATTGGATGATATACTGGCTCAGTAATGAGTAATAATCTTAGTATTATTGGGGCTGGCGCCTGGGGAAGTGCACTGGCTATCGCCTTAAGCGATAAGTTTGAAACCATCTATTTACACGCTCATACTAAAGATGAGTCTCAATCATTAAAACCTCAGCACCACGCCCTGCCTAAGCCCTATACAAGTAATATTGAGATAGTACATGGCTATGATGCGATAAGCCGTTGTCATAATATTCTTATTGCTTCGCCAAGCTATGCATTTAGCGAAGTATTAAAAACCCTTAAGCCTTTGCTAAGCAAAAAACACCAAATTGCATGGGCAACCAAGGGTTTTGATACTAGCGCTCATTGTTTTTTATATCAAAGTTTTGAGCGTATTTTGCCTGATTATCATGGCTGTGTTTTATCAGGGCCGAGCTTTGCTTTTGAAGTTGCAAGCAACAAACCAACTGCGCTCGTTTCTGCCTCTAAAGATAAAGCCACTAGAAAACACTGGGCTGATTTAATTCGAACCAAGACATTACGCGCTTATACCAACGAAGATATTGTTGGTGTTGAGATTGGCGGTAGTGTTAAAAATATTTTAGCCATCGCTGCAGGCATTGCCTCAGGCCTAGGTTATGGTATTAATACCCAGGCCGCTTTAATCACCCGTGGTCTTGCAGAAATGACGCGTTTGGGAAAAAGCATGGGTGCCAAATCATCTACCTTTGTCGGCCTATCTGGATTGGGTGATTTAGTATTGACTTGTTCGGATGATTTATCTAGAAATAGACGCTTTGGCAAAGAGCTTGCTAATGATCATAATGTTCAAAATGCACTCATTAATGTTGGTGCAACAGTTGAAGGATTAAATACACTAGATCTTATCCTTTCTATCGCAACCGAGCAGAAGGTTGAGATGCCAATTTGCGAACAGGTTTATTATGTAACCCAAGGAAAAATCAGTCCAATTGAAGCGGTTAACCATTTGATGTCGCGCGAACAGATTGACGAATGAAACTCAGCCTTCTTCGCCATGGAGAACCTGTAGGCGGTAGAATTTATCGGGGCGATCAAGATGATCCACTAACGGATAAAGGTTGGCAACAAATGCTTGATTCTACAAAGGATCAGTCTTGGTCATTAATTGCTAGCTCACCCTTAGTACGCTGTCAGACTTTTGCTAAATACCTTCAAACCAAACAACAATCTCAGTTAGAAATTATTAATGATTTTAAAGAGTTGGGCTTTGGAGATTGGCAAGGGTTAAGTGCCACAGTAATTGGGCAAGATCTTGTTGATTCATTCAAACAAAACCCTATTGATAATCGACCGCCAAATGCTGAAAATCTATATGAATTTCAAAAGCGTGTTATCAGTGCTTTCAACTCCGTTATTACTAGCAATACAGATAGCTTACTTATCGTGGCCCATGCTGGTGTTATTAGAGTAATTAAATCTCACCTACTTAATTTACCCATCGAAAAAATGTTTACAATAGAAATCATGAACGCTTCTTGTGAAAATTTTGAAATTTAAACCCCTTTTATTGAGTGTTGTTTTGCTTGCATCACACATTCATGCTGATGAATTTTGGGGGCTTGAATCTTGGATGAGTTCGCTTAAAACACCTAACTTTGAAAAAATTACAAATGTTAATGAGCGAAAACAGGCTTTTTTTAATTATCTATTGCCTGCTATTAATAAACAAAATACCAGGATTATTCAACTACGTCATGATATAAAAACTGACAGTATTAATCAATTCAAACTAAAGAAAATTTATAGATACTATAGCGTCACTGAGGGTGACTTGGAAACCCTTTTGACGCGTGTTGATGTTATTCCTGCATCGCTTATTTTGGCTCAAGGCGCTTATGAATCTAATTGGGGAAGGTCGCGCTTTGCCAAGCATTATCATAACTTTTTTGGCCTTTGGTGTTTTACAAAAGGCTGTGGCGTTGTACCTTTAGAGCGCAATAAAGAAGCCACCCATGAAGTGGCAAAATTTTCCTCTCTAGATAAAAACATTGAATATTACATGCGCTCTATTAATAGAAATTCAGCTTATGACATCCTTAGAAAAATACGCAAAAACAAACGCGATCAAAAACTACCTGTTACCGGTATTGCACTTTCCGAAGGTTTGGAAAACTATGCTGAAATTGGATATGACTATGTTGAGACTGTGCAATCTATCATTCGTTACAACAAACTCTCAAAATTTGACCTTATTAACAAATCTTAAGTAATAAAAAACCCGCAGTTAGCGGGTTTTTTATTGTGTTTCGAAAATGGTTTAACGTTTTGAGAACTGCTCGCTCTTACGTGCCTTCTTACGGCCAACTTTCTTACGCTCTACAATTCTAGCATCACGAGTAACAAAACCAGCTTTACGTAAATCAGGTCTTAAATCGTTATCGAATTCCATCAATGCACGGGTTACGCCCAAACGAATTGCACCCGCTTGACCTGTATCACCACCACCTTTAACCATGATATTGAAATCAAATTTATCTCTCATTTCAACTGTATCTAATGGTTGGTTAATAATCATTGAAGAAGTTTCACGGCCAAAATACTCATCCATTGGACGTTTATTTACTGTGAATACACCTTTACCTTTAGTCATGTAAACACGAGCTACTGATGTTTTTCTTCTGCCTGTTGCGTAAAATATTTCTGTCTTTGCCATAATAATTTCTTACCTTAAATATCTAAAACTTGCGGTTGTTGTGCAGCATGTGAATGCTCAGAACCTGCAAATACTTTCATTTTTCTAAACATATCTCTGCCTAGAGGACCTTTTGGCAACATGCCTTTAACAGCCTTGTTGATAATTTCTTCTGGTTTTTTAGCTTGTAAATCTTTAAAAGCGATTGATTTTAAGTTACCTACGTAGCCTGTATGGTGATGATACATTTTGTCATCAAATTTCTTACCAGTAACTTTAACTTTTTCAGCATTGATAATTACAATGTAATCACCTGTATCTGCATGCGGTGTGTACTCTGGCTTATGCTTGCCACGAAGGCGGGATGCGATTTCTGTAGCCAAACGGCCTAACGTCTTGCCATCGGCATCCACTAGGAACCAATCTCTTTTTACTTCATGTGCTTTAGCGCTAAATGTCTTCATAGTAAATCGTGTGTATCTTCAATCAGAATAATCGGACCATTATAATCACTTTTATGTCTGAATGTTGGCTTATCGTTTAATTTTGTCTTAAAACTTTTTTATTTAAAAACCACTTTTCACCAATCAAGGTTATTATATCCGCATAATGATTAATTCCCACGCACATCTAGATTTTGACAGTATGAATTCAATTGCACAAAATGCAATTGCGATTGTTCCTAGCATCGGCCATCAGAATTGGACTGACGTACAAATGTACCCTTATTTTGCTTTTGGTATTCACCCTTGGTTAGTGGAAATACACACTCAGCAAGATCTAGAACATTTAGAGTACTTGATTAAATGCAATAACCCTGTTGCTGTTGGCGAATGCGGTTTAGATTATATTAAAAATTCTGACAAAGAAACTCAGTTACACTTTTTTACATCGCAATTATCAATAGCGGAAAAATATGGCTTACCTATTATTATTCATGCAGTAAAGGCCACTGAAGATGTAATCTTCCTACTGAAAAAATATCCTAAAGTTACAGGAGAAATACACGGATTTTCTGGCAGTGAGGCTCAAGCCCAACAACTCACTAAAATGGGTTTTTATCTTGGCTTTGGCATGCAAATCATCAATCAAAAATCTAGCAAAATTCGTCAAATTGTAAAAAACTGCCCGTTAGAATTTACATTAATCGAGACAGATGACCACCCTAATCCAAATGATTTACAGTTAGTTGCAGAAGAAATCTCCTTACTTAAACAAATACCAATAGACACCGTCATTAGTCAATGTGATAATAACGCCATTACACTTTTCAATTTGACATAATGGCTGGAAGTTGCGCTCGTACTGAAATATTATTGGGTCAACAAGGCCTTGCAAGATTAGCTGAATCTCATGTTGTCATTGTAGGTTTGGGTGGTGTTGGCGGTGCTTGTGCTGAAAGTTTATGTCGTGCTGGCATTGGTACACTTACCTTGATTGATTTTGACATCATTGAAATAACCGATCTTAATCGTCAAATAATTGCACTTCACTCCACCTTAGGATTAAAAAAAGTAGATGCATTGGCTAATAGACTTCATGACATTAATCCAGATACGGTTATTATCAAACGTGATGAATTTATCGATCGAGAAAAGGCGCAGAAAATTGCAACAAATCAAAACTACGATTTTGTAGCTGATTGTATTGATGCAATTGCTTATAAAGCTGTATTAATTGACAGTTGCAATAAATCTGGCATGGCAATTATTTCAAGTATGGGTGCTGGAGGACGACTCGATCCAACGCAAGTGAAAATATCTCGTATGGACAAAACTCAAAATTGTGCACTGGCAAGAGAAATGCGAAAACAACTTAGAAATATCCGTGCTTCAATGAAATTTCCTGTGGTTCACTCTACAGAATTACCCATTAAAGCCTTGCCACATAAAGCAGTAACCAAAACCGATACAGTGCCTGCCGGCAGACCCAGAGCGGTTAATGGTGCAATTTCTTATATGCCTAATATTTTTGGTTTGATGATGGCAGGTCATATCATCCAAACTCTATTAAAATCTTAATAGAGGAAGGTCTGACCTTCCTCCTAAATTAAAAAAAGGAGAGATAACATGGTCAGTACAGAAACTCCCATTTGTGAATTTAGCGCCTTAGCAATCAACTTTAAACTTAAGGGTGTAGATGGAAAAATGCAGAAAATCTCTAACGAGATGAGTTTTACTTTTTCGTATTTAATTGATGAGACTCAAGCTGTAGCAAAAGCGTATGGCGCCGTTTGCACCCCAGACTTTTTTGGCTATAATACAGATTTAAAGCTTCAATATCGAGGTCGATTAGATGCATCACGTAAACAGAGCGCTGCTAAAGATGTTAAGCGTGATCTATTTGAAGCTATGGAGCAAGTAGCCAAAACAGGCAAAGGACCTTTGAATCAAATTCCATCAATGGGCTGTTCTATTAAATGGATTTAAACATCCAAATATAATAAATATCTAATATATATTTAATGTGAAGATTACTAAACGGGTATAATTGCGTTCTTTGCCCGTCTTATAAATCCACATGTCTGAACAAAAAACCGATGCCTCGTCACACAAAAAATTTAGCGACCTAGGTCTTTCTGATTCAATTCTAGGAGTGCTAGATTCAATCGGCTACGAGACCCCTTCTCCAATTCAAGAACAGTGTATTACTCACCTTTTGAACGGCAAAGATATTATTGGACAAGCGCAAACAGGTACTGGAAAAACAGCGGCATTTGCTCTGCCATTACTAGACAATATTGATTTAAATCTGAACGCACCACAGCTATTAATTTTAGCGCCTACACGTGAACTAGCAATCCAAGTATCGGAAGCTGTTCAGACTTATGCTCGTGGCATGAAAGGCTTTCATGTATTACCAATTTATGGTGGTCAATCTTATGACATTCAATTACGCCCTTTAAAGCGTGGCGTGCATTGTGTTGTAGGTACTCCGGGTCGTGTTATGGACCACATTAAAAAAGGCACTTTAAAATTGGACAATATAAAGTCATTCGTTCTTGATGAAGCGGATGAAATGCTTAAGATGGGCTTTATTGACGACATCAAATGGGTTATGGAGCGCATTCCTGAACAACGTCAAATTGCACTTTTCTCTGCAACCATGCCGAATGTTATTAAGCGTGTTGCTGAAGACTTCTTAAACGATCCAAAAATCGTAAAGGTTAAAACAAAGACAGAAACAGCACCGTCAATTACTCAAAAATATTGTTTAGTTGGTGGCTTAAGTCAAAAGCTAGACGCATTAACTCGAATTCTTGAAGTAACAGAATTTGATGCAATGATTATTTTTGCTAGAACCAAAAATTTAACAGTAGAATTAGCTGAAAAACTAGCAGCCAGAGGATTTTCTGCAGAAGCCATTAATGGTGACATTCAACAAAGTCAACGTGAAAAAATTATTAACAAATTTAAAAAAGGTGGCATTGACATTCTAGTTGCAACAGACGTTGCTGCCCGTGGTCTTGATGTTCCGCGTATTTCTCACGTAGTCAACTATGATATTCCTCAAGACGCAGAAACATATGTACACCGTATCGGTCGTACAGGACGTGCTGGACGTGAAGGTGAGGCAATATTATTTGTGTCGCACCGTGAGCGTCGCATGCTTAATAATATTGAGCGAGTAACTCGTCAAAAAATTGAACCACTAGAGCTTCCAACTGCAAAAATTATTAATGAAAAGCGCGTTGATACTTTCAAGAAAAGAATTACTGAAACACTTAGCAATCAAAACTTGGACGTTTTTGAAAAATTGGTTACTGAGTTTCAAGAAGCTAATGAAGAAACTTCACACCTTAAAATTGCAGCCGCGCTCGCGCATATTGCACAAGGCAACGAGCCATTGTTTTTATCTGAAAAAGAACCAAGCTTTGGAAGAGATCAAAAACCTGGTGAAGAAAAAATCGTACCCGTTGAGGCAAACTCACTTAAAAACCACCCAGATATTCCAATGCGTCGCTACAAAATTGAAGTGGGCAACAATAACAACATCAAGCCTGGCAATATCTTAGGTGCCATTGCAAATGAAGCGGACATGGATAGCGAATATATTGGCTCTATCCAAATTTTTGATAATTTTTCAACGGTAGATTTACCTGACGAAATGCCAAAAGACACTTTAGATGTATTGCAGAAAGTCGTTGTAAATGGCAAGCGTCTAAACATGGCTGAGCTAACTGAAAAGAATAATAAGGCAGCGGTTGGCGGCTCACAAGGTGGCAAACGCAACTTTGGTCGCAAGAAGTTTTCTAAAGGTGGCTCTAGAGATAGGGATGGCAGTCGTGGCGGCGGACGTGGCGGCAGAGACGGCGGCAATGGCGGTGGTGGAAATAGAAAGCCAAAGTTCTCACGCTCTAAGCCTAAAAAATAAATCATAGACATTTAATCTGCCAATAGGTACAAAATACGTTAAAATACACTTGCTGGTAAAGTATACAGCTGCTATTTATATTGTTTTGACTGATGGTTACATCCTCTCTAAGTTATAAATGTGGTCTATTTTTACGGTATTTTTTTAAACTTATAAGGAGACATTATGTCTACAACAGGAAAAGTAAAGTGGTTTGACGCTAAAAAAGGTTTTGGTTTTATTGAGCAAGATAATGGTGACGATGTATTCGTACATTTTCGTGCAATCCAAGGCGACGGTTACAAATCTTTAGAAGAAGGTCAAGAAGTAGTATTTGACTTAGAAGATGGTGCTAAAGGCCCTCAAGCGGCTAACGTACATCCACAGTAATTTTTAATTAAATTATTGAAAAAAACCCAGCGACAATGCTGGGTTTTTTATTGTCTAAAATTCGTTAAAATAAACTCATGAAAACATTTTACTGGTACGACTACGAAACCTTTGGTATCAATCCAAAGACAGACCGAATCTCGCAATTTGCAGGCATCAGAACTGATGAAAATCTTAACATAATTGATGAACACATGTTTTATTGCAAACCAACTAACGATTGCTTGCCATCACCAGAAGCTTGCAATGTAACAGGCATTACACCTCAATTATGCAAACAAAAAGGCATGATTGAACATAAGTTTATTAAAAAAATTCTTGTAGAATTTGCAACACCGAATACTTGTGTTGCTGGCTACAACTCAATTCGCTTTGATGATGAATTTACTCGCTACACGTTGTATCGTAATTTTTTAGACCCTTATGCTTGGCATTGGCAAAATGGCAATACACGCTGGGATATTTTAGATGTGGTACGCATGTGCTATGCGCTTAAAAAAGATGCCAGTTTACAGTGGGTACATGATGATAACGGCAAGCCAATTTTCAAGCTTGATCAATTATCTTTAGCTAATGGTATTGAGCATGCCAATGCGCACGATGCTCTAGCGGATGTACGCGCAACCATCGCCATTGCTAAAATTATTAAAGAAACTCAGCCTGGGCTGTTTGATCACGCTTTTAAATTGCGTGAGAAAAAATTTGTAGAATCTAAGCTTAATTTATTTGAGCCAATGTTGCACACTTCTGGCATGTACGCGGCTGAAAAATCTTGTACACGACTATCTGTCGCATTAGCGTATCACCCTACTTATAACGATCGAGCTATTGTTTTTAATTTAGATCAAGATCCATCAATCTTGTTAGCGCTAGACACTGAAGAGCTTAAAAAATTGATGTTTACCAAACAATCAGAATTACCCAAAGGAGTTGAACGTTTGCAAATTAAGGATCTAATCTTTAATAAAAGCCCTATGTTTGTGCCCAATGTCCATAAGCTTGATCCAAAGGTTACTGAACAGTTACAAATCAACATGGAGTCTTGCTTACAGCGCCTAAATTTTATTCAAGATAATCAAGTAGCTATTGAAAAAGTTGTTCAGGATCTGTATCGTAATGATCAAGATTTTACTGGCAACAAAGATGTTGATCAATCTCTATATGGTGGCTTTATGGACAATTCAGACAAACGTATTGGCGAGCAATTACAAGTACTTAATATTAACGAGCTAAAGGATTTTCATCCTAAATTCAAAGATGATAAATTAGCCACCCTACTCATCCACTTTAAAGCCAGAAACTATCCGGAAAGTCTAACTGAAGATGAATCTAAGAATTGGTTTGAAACTATTCAAGGCAGGGTTCAATCAGGCGAAAATGGTTATTTAGCAATTGATGATTATTTTCAGCGAATAAACATCCTGCGTCAACAACATCCAAAAAAAGAATCCCTTTGGCAGCAGCTTGAAAGCTATGGGGAATCATTTTTTTAGAGATATTTACATCTATATGATTAGGTCGTTTTGCTATTAATTCAGAATTAAGGTATAATCTCTGGCTATTGAGGAATTAATAAAAGAGAAGAATGAACGCTGAAACACGCTTTGAAATGTTCGAAAGGTTACTTAAAAAGATACCTAATCCAACAACAGAACTAAATTACACGACACCTTTTGAGTTATTAGTAGCGGTGACTTTATCTGCCCAAGCGACGGATAAAAGTGTCAACAAGGTGACTGATAAATTGTTCCCAATTGCCAATACGCCTGAAACAATTTTTGAATTAGGTGAAGATACACTTAGAGATACAATTAAAACTATTGGCTTATTTAATTCAAAAGCTAAGCACATCATTCAAGCTTGTAAAATTCTAATCGATAAATACGATTCTAACGTGCCTGAAACTCGTAAAGAACTTGAGGCGCTACCGGGTGTTGGTCGTAAAACGGCTAATGTTGTGCTAAATACCGCGTTTGGTCACCCGACTATCGCGGTTGATACGCATATTTATCGTGTCGCTAATCGTACTGCCATTGCTAGTGGCAAGACGGTTCTTGAAGTTGAGAAGAAACTGGTTAAATTCATTCCTGATGAATTTAGAGTACCCGCACATCACCTAATGATTTTGCACGGTCGTTATACTTGTAAGGCGCGTTCACCATTATGCACTGAATGTATTTTGCTTGATTTATGTGAATACGAAGAAAAAAATCTATAACTAGAGCAAATCGGTGCTCTACACCCAAGACAGATCTGAACAAAGAAAATTTCTTGCCAATGCTTGGCAAAAATTTCTGGATAAAAAAATACTTGATCCGCTAGAAACTCAGCTAACTCAAGTGATTAAAATTCATCCAGAATACCATTCACTGATTAAAAATATTGAATCTGACTACTTCCCAGAGCAAGGTGAGGTTAATCCTTTTTTGCATATCAACTTACATCTCTCTCTTAGGGAGCAATTATCAATTAATCAACCACCTGGTATTAAAGAAACTTATCAAAAAATTGTCAATAAAGTTGGTGACCCTCATAAAGCTGAACATCAAATAATGAATTGCATTGCAGAAATGATCTTCTCTTCACAAAAAAACAACTCGCCAATGAATCATCAAGCGTATGTTAAATGTTTAAAAAGTATTAACTGATAAGCCTAATGGGTGAGTTGTCAAAATTACAAGGTTTGGGCAAAAAATCTGAACTTCAATTAAATCAGATTGGAGTTTATACCAAAGCTGATTTACAAAAAATAGGTGCAATTCCTACCTATATTAAATTGAGCGAGCCGCATTTATGTTTTTTATACGCATTAGCAGGTGCACTTGAAGATAGAAGCTGGATAGATGTTGCTCAGAATGACAAAACTAGACTAATTATCGAACTAGACAATTACAAAAATATCTAAACTGTCCAGTTAACAAAATTAGTTAGCAATTGCAAACCATTATGTTGGGACTTCTCAGGATGAAATTGCGCCGCAAACATATTGTCTTTAGCAATCGCACAAGTAAAGTCAATACCGTAGTTGGTCGTACCTGATACCACACTAGCATCCACTTCTTCAACATAATAACTATGCACACTATAAAAACGTGAATTATCATCAATATTGTGCCAAAGTGGATGATCAACAGTCTGTTTAACCGTGTTCCAGCCCATGTGCGGGATTTTAAGATCGCTTTTTGCAAATTTAATTACATTTCCAGAAATTATTTCCAAACCTTCTGTTCCACCATTTTCTTGCGAATGGTCAAACAAAAGTTGTAGCCCTAAGCAAATACCCAAAAATGGTTTCTCATGGGCAGATTGCTTAATAACATCCGCTAAACCATGCTCATTAAGTGCGCTCATACAGGCACCCATAGCACCTTGACCAGGGAACACAATGCGATCCGCTTGTTTAATTAAATCTGCATTATTAGTCAATATGACGTTGTCGTTTGGCGCAACATGCTCGATGGCCTTTTGCACACTACGCACGTTGCCCATACCATAATCAATAATTGCAATGGTCTGCATAAATGCCTTTTAAAGCGAGCCTTTAGTTGAAGGAATAACACCAGCTTGACGCTCATCAGGCGTAACTGCCATTCTAAGCGCACGACCAAATGCCTTGAAAATAGTTTCTGCTTGATGATGAGAGTTAACCCCTTTTAGGTTATCAATGTGCAGTGTCACTAAAGCATGATTAACAAAGCCTGTAAAGAACTCGGAGAATAAATCAACATCAAAAGTGCCAATTAATGCACGAGTAAAACTAACATTAAGATCCAAGCCTGGACGACCAGAGAGGTCTAACACCACGCGTGACAATGCCTCGTCTAATGGCACATAAGAGTGTCCATAACGAGTAAAGCCTTTTTTATCGCCCGTTGCTTGAGCAAAAGCTTGGCCTAGCGTAATACCAATATCTTCAACGCTATGGTGATCATCAATTTGAGTATCACCATCACACTTAATGTTAATATCCATTAAGCCGTGACGCGCCACCTGGTCTAGCATATGATCTAAAAATGGCACACCTGTATCAATATTAGCCTTACCTGTACCATACAAGTTAAGCTTAACAGTAATATCAGTTTCGTTAGTTTTTCTAGAGACTTTAATCATAGTTTTTTATTTATAAATACTCTTCAATTAGAATTTCAGCAATTTGAACCGTGTTCAACGCTGCACCTTTACGAATATTATCAGAAACCACCCATAGGTTTAGTCCTTTCTCATGAGAGATGTCTTCGCGAATACGACTAACAAATGTGTCATCATGGTTTGTTGCTTCAACAAATGGTGTTGCATAGCCGCCATCTTCGCGCTTATCCATCACTGTAACGCCATTTGCTTTTGACAAAATCTTAGTCGCTTCAGCAGCAGTAATTTTGGTTTTAGTTTCAATATTAATAGCTTCTGAATGACCATAGATAACCGGCACACGTACTGCTGTTGGATTAACCAAAATATCTTCATCTTCGAAAATTTTCTTTGTTTCCCAAACCATTTTCATCTCTTCTTTAGTGTAGCCATTTTCTTGGAATACATCAATATGAGGAATTACATTAAAAGCAATTTGTCTTGGATAGACTTCAACATCTACATCAGTATCACCACCTAATAATTTAGTAGTTTGATTGATTAATTCAGAGATGGCTTCTTTGCCAGAACCAGATACCGCTTGATAAGTTGCCACGTTAATACGCTCAATACCAACGGCATCATAAATTGGTTTTAACGCTACCAACATTTGAATGGTCGAACAATTAGGATTAGCAATAATATTGCGCTTTGTGTAATCAGCAATAGCATGAGGATTAACTTCGGGAACCACTAATGGAATATCTTCATCGCGTCTAAAGTGCGCAGTATTATCAATCACAACACAACCAGCATCGGCTGCAATAGGCGCGTATTTTTCAGAAATACTGCCACCTGCAGAGAACAGACCTAGTTGCACTTGAGAGAAATCAAACTTGTCCAAATCTTGAACTGTCCAGCTCTTACCCTGACAAAATACTTTCTTGCCGGCTGAATTGGCACTGGCCAATGGATACAGGTTATCAATAGGGAAATTACGCTGCTCTAAAATTGAAAGAATGGTTTCGCCCACAGCACCTGTTGCACCAACAACAGCAACGTTGAAATTTTTAGTCGCACTTTTAGTGCGATTTATGCTATTTGCCTTGCTCATAAGTTTAATAAATAAAAGTTGTAAAAATCAGTCTTAATTATACTTTAACAACTCTGTGTCCATGGCTGATTAAAGCCCACACAAAAATCTAAATACTGCCTTCTTTTTCAACAACCAAGATTCTTGCTTCGCCCATGGGATGAGCTACACGCTTTGTACCCGTTGACGCAAAAAATATATCACCTGATTCTAGTATTGAGGAATGCTCTTTTCCTTGTTCTATATAGTGCATATCTACGGCTCCATCTAGAACAACAAACACTTCTTCCCGTTATTCACATGCCATTTATAAGGCTGATTTGCCCAATGCAGACGAACCGTAGTGCCGTTAATATTTGCAATATCCACCGCATCCCACGCTTTGCTTGGCAAGAGGTCTTTCGATTTTGTAATTTTCATCAAACAATATTATCAATATCAATATATTGATAATCAAGTTCAAATTGTTGAGATAAATGCTGAGCCAATGCTTGCACGCCATAACGCTCGGTGGCATGATGTCCAGCAGCAATAAAGGCAATGTTATTTTCTTTGCAAATGGCTGGAATTTGCTCTGACACTTCACCAGTAATAAAACAATCGGCACCCGCTTCAATTGCAAATTTAATGTAGCTTTGTGCGCCGCCACTGCACCACGCGATTTTATTAATCTGCTTATCTTTAGCGCCAAAAACTAAAGGCATTCGTGAAGTAATATTCATCACTGATTGAGCTACCTCGCTTAACGGTGCTTCAACCTCACCTTGCCATACCAGTGTGTCGCCAATGGGCTGTGGATTTTGAATATTAAAGCGCAATGCCAACTGAATATTGTTTCCTACAATCGGATGCGCATCAAGTGGCAAATGATAAGCAAATAAGTTAATATCATTTTCTAATAAAGCTTTGATACGGTTTTTTTTAATACCGGTAAGCACCTGCTCTTCGCCCTTCCAAAAAAATCCATGATGAACTAAAATCGCATCAGCCTTTTCATCGATGGCTTGATCAATCAAATCTTGATTTGCGCTAACGCCAGATATAATTTTACCAATATCAGACCTACCTTCAATTTGAAGACCATTAGGGCAATAATCTTCAAATTTAGCAATATTTAAGTAGTTGTTAATGTATTTTTCCAACTCTTTATTGTTAATCATTTACATCCTCTTGTAAGACGTAGAACTTATTAACAATTGCCATAAATAGTTGGTTTTGAATTTGATCTCCAACCGTTACACGCAAGCAATCGATTAACCTTGGCGAGCTACTGAGGTTTTTAATCAGCACGCCATTTTCTTTTAAATAATCAAATAATGCTTGCGTTCTAGGCGCTTTAAATAAAATAAAGTTTGCTTGTGATGGGTATACCGTCAACCCGCCAACTTGAATTAATGCTTCTAATAAAAACGCTCTCTGCTCAATAATAATAGCCGCATTTTTATTAATTTCTGTTTTTTGCTTTAGCAAGAAATTACCACTCACTTGGGTTAGTGTATTGATATTGTAAGGCAAACG
Source organism: Bathymodiolus heckerae thiotrophic gill symbiont (assembly GCF_900128515.1). Taxonomy (GTDB): domain Bacteria; phylum Pseudomonadota; class Gammaproteobacteria; order PS1; family Pseudothioglobaceae; genus Thioglobus_A. The sequence goes on along the minus strand of NZ_FQTP01000004.1, from coordinate 19,569 downwards.
CAGCTTATCCAATTCTGATACCGTCTCTTTTGAACCGATTAACAATCCTAATCTCAATCCCGCAAAACCGATTTTAGAAACTGTGCGCAACACCACTAAATTTGGATACTTAGCAATATCATCAATAAAACTATCACCTGCATAAGCATAGTAAGCTTCATCCAAAACCACCACCGCATCTGTAGATTTAATAATCGTTTCAATATCCGCCCTATTAAAAGTGTTGCCCGTTGGATTGTTTGGATAAGCAATAAAAATAAGCTTAGGATTTTTCTCAGAAATAGTTTGCAGCATTAGCTCCAAATCTAGCTGATAATCCGATGTTAACGCTACGCCTTGATAATTTAAACGCGTGAATTTAGCAATCATGTCGTACATGACAAAGCTTGGCTCAACACTCAAAATTGTGTCGTTTGTTGCACAGGCTAATGCCAATAACTGAATCAACTCATCTGAGCCATTGCCCAGTAAAACACCAAACTCTTGAGGAATTTGCATTAATTCTCTTAAGGTTTGATTGAGCTCATCTGCACCAGGACTCGGATAACGATTAAGCTCACACTCTGCCAAATAAGCCAAATATTGTTCAATCAGATTTTCAGGTAAGGCAAATGGTGATTCCATCGCATCGAGTTTTACTACATCGCTAGCAGGTGGCACATGGTATGCATTAATCTCTTGAATGTTAGATCTTAGCCAATTATTAATAAAACTCATATCAAGGGGGTTGTTCTATTAGGATGATATTGCATTTTACCTATTTGCTTGGCAGTTAGCAAAGTTTGGTAGGTGTAGTTAAGTGCACACTTTACAGCAATATTTACATCCAACTTGGAGGCTATCAGTGCACTAATTGCGCTACTCAATGTGCAACCAGAACCGTGATACTGCCCAGGAAGTTTATGATACGTAAACCGTTCTAGTAGTTCACTTTGATGATAAAGTCGATGCTCAATCATTTGTTCAGAAACATCAGTGGTGGTTAATAAAACCCATTCGCAAGGCAGTGAAGCGACCGCCTCTCGTTCACTAAGTCCAGGTGCTAAGCTTTCAAGTTCAGATACATTAGGTGTAAGTACATTCACCTTTGGCAGCAAAACTTGCTTGAGTGCATCAATAACTTGTTGAGTTAGTAATTTATCCGTGGTACTAGCCTTAATAATAGGATCAAGAATAACCGTATGATTTTCATCAATCCAACTAGCGATAGTATTGATTTGCTCAACTGATGATAACAATCCGATTTTAATAATATTGATATCAATATCTTCTGCTAAAGTATTAAGTTGTTTTTCAATCAGTTGACAGTCAACTGCTTGTATGAATTCAACATGCTGTGTATTTTGCACGGTTAGCGTAGTTACAATAGGTAGTGGCGTTATCCCAAATCGATTAAGTGTTTCAATATCAGCAGCAATACCGGCGCCACCACAAGGATCAAGACCGGATAAAACTAAAATTGTATCATTCAACTTTGCTTTCTTTTTTGATAAGATAATCTACCACTTTTAACATCTGAAGTGAGCTACCTGCATGAGTGGCATCGGTCCAATATTTACCATTAACCACAATTGCTGGCACACCTGAAGTGTGATATTTCACCGTATTAATTTTTGATTTATTAACTTTAGTTCTAACTGAGAATGAGTTTAAAGCTTTTTCAACTTTTTCTTTAAATTCTTGTTTGTCTTCTTTTTTATTTATATCAACCAGCCAATCAACAAAATCTGACTCAGAATTAATTCGATTTTTCTGAGCATGAATAGCATTGAATAATAAGCCATGCATTGATTTTATCAAGCCCAATTCTTCCAATGCATAATAAAAAATTGCGCCATTTTCCCAACGCTGAGAGAACACTGCAGGCTGACGAATAAACTCAACATCATTAGGAAGTTTTTTAATCCATGCGTTAAGTGTTGGCTCAAGATTGTAACAATGCGGGCAATAATACCAAAACAATTCTCGCACTTCAATTTTACTGCCTGTCGTTGTTTTAACTGGCTTATCTAATACCACATAATCCATGCCTGCTTCATAATTAGCGCTCGTGAAGGTGGTTAGCGTTATTAACAATATTGATAATATTTTTTTCATGATTCTGCTCCATTTAAGATTTGAATATTATACGATTTTAATTGCCTCATGGTTGTGCTCAATTGTTGGTAAGTTTTACCCGAAATAGGGTGATATTCATCTGAATTAAGTTGTGCTAAAGGCAATAAGACAAAATTATATTTTAAAATATCATCTCTGGGAATATTTAAATCTAGGTTGACAACTAAGTCATAAGTCACCAAATCTAGGTCAATTAAACGTGATGAAAATTTAGGCTGTGTTGTTTCACGTCCCAATTTTTTTTCAATATCTTTTAGCACCAAATTAACATCACTAGGTGTTAGCTTAGTTGTGGCGTTAATACCGACATTATAAAAATCATCGCCTTTAAAACCTTGCGCAGGTGATTCAAAAATATCGGAAATTTTGATATCGCTAAAATTAAGCCTTAAAAAATCAATTGCGCCGACAATGTTTGCCTCACGATTCTGATTTGAGCCAATATTAATATGAATTTTAGCCATTTTTAGTTCGATTAATGATCACACCAACCCCTTGAGCACCGGTAACTGCCTTACCTTTGTTCAAAGTAAGCTTTACCTGTTCAACATTAAACTCATTAAGAATAATTTCGCAAATTTTCTCAGCTAGGGTTTCTACTAGTTGAAATTCACTGTTTTTTACAAAATCAATTAAACGTTTTGAAACCAACTTATAGTCAAGTGTTTGATCAATATTATCCGTCTTGCTGGCAGGTTTAATATCAAATCCCATCTCAATATCTAGAATGATATCTTGACGAATTTCACGCTCCCAATCGTAAATACCAATCACACAATCAATTTTTAATCCTTGTATAAATACAATATCCATAGTAACATTCTGGGCAATTAATCCCTTTATCAAATTAAGCCACCATGTTACCTGAGTTCTCTTTTGCAATTATCCTTAGCTATCTTATCGGCTCCATTTCAACCGCAATTCTTGTTTGTAAGGCGCTTAATTTACCCGATCCAAGAACCCAGGGGTCAAATAATCCTGGCGCTACTAATGTATTACGTATTGGCGGTAAAAAAGCTGCTGCCATTACCTTAGTAGGTGACGGCCTTAAAGGTGCACTGCCTGTTTTACTTGCTGTTTATATGGGGTTTGATTTAGTTGATGCTACTTGGATAGCGTTAGCAGCTTTTTTAGGCCATGTGTATCCAGTGTTCTTTAGCTTTAAAGGTGGCAAAGGCGTAGCAACGTTTTTAGGTGCATTGTTCGCACTAGGTTTTACTATTGGCGCAAGTTTTACATTGATTTGGGTGTTTGTTGCCAAGGTGCTAAAAATTTCTTCGCTATCAGCATTAATTGCCACGCTATTAACACCTGTGTTTTTCTTTTTCTTAAGTGGTGATCTTAAAGCAACTTATATCATTTGTTTAATGAGTTTGTGGATTCTCTATACTCATAGAAGCAACATCAAACGAATGATTTCAGGCGAAGAAGACTCTATCAAGTCTTAATATTGACACCTCTTTTTAGTAGATAAAAAGCAACCACCGCTAGTACCAAAATCATAGAAATTAGCACCACCATAGAAACAACAAAATCAGTTGTGGAGCTACCTAAAAAACCCATTCTAAAACTATCAACCATATAGTAAATCGGATTAAATTTACTTAATACCTGCCAAAACTCTGGCAGAATTTCAATACTATAAAACATACCGCCCAAATAAATCATCGGCATTAAGATAAAGGTTGGAACGATTGAGATATCATCGAACGATTGAGCAAAAACTGCATTGATAAACCCTGCTAAAGAAAACAAAATAGCCGTTAGCAAGAAAGTGATTAAAACAATGCCAATACTATAAATTTTCAAATCAACAAAAAACGACACTACAATAAAAACACCCAAACCTACAGCAAATCCTCGGGCAACTCCGCCAGAAATATAGCCCAATAAAATCACCCAATAAGACACTGGAGAAATCAATAACTCTTCAATACTATGATTAAATTTTGCCAAGAAGAATGAAGAAACAGTATTAGCATAGGAATTTTGAATAACGGTCATTAAGATAATTCCGGGAATAATGAAATGCAAATAATCCACCCCCTGCATGTCTCCAATACGCTCACCCATCAAACCACCAAAAATCAACAAATATAGTGATGTGGTAATAATTGGTGGAAAAATGGTTTGCACCCAAATACGTGAAAAACGTAAAATTTCTTTAACAACAATAGTTTTATAGGCGATCCACATATTATTTTCCCTTTGAGGTTAAGCGTAAAAACAAAGTTTCTAAGCGATTTTGTGCACTTCTGACATGTTCAATCTCAATACCTTTTTTACTTAATTCACTCAATGTCCGACTAATACTCATACCATCTAATATTACTTGAATTGAGTTGTTATCTAATCTTTCAATAGAAAAATCAAACTCTGGCAAAACTTCTGGCAAAGTTTCAATACTTTCTAAAATTAGCACTTGATGAGCGACCTTGGTGAGTAATTTTTTCATACTACTTTGCTCAATCACTTGCCCGTTATCCAAAATAACAATATTACGACATAACAATTCAGCTTCTTCTAAATAATGTGTAGTGAGGATAACGGTCATTCCCTGCTCATTAAGCTCTTTTAGAAATTTCCACATAGAGCGACGAATTTCAACATCCACGCCAGCACTTGGCTCATCAAGAATTAAAATTTTTGGATCATGAATTAATGCTCTAGCTAACATTAATCGTCTTTTCATACCGCCGGATAAGGATTTTGCCATATTCAGGCGCCTATCCCAAAGCTCTACACGCTTTAGCAATACCTCTGCTCTAGCCCTAGCTGACTGACGATCAATGCCGTAATAGCCAGCTTGATTAATTAAGATTTCTTCAATTGGCTCAAAAGGATTAAAGTTAAATTCCTGTGGCATGAGTCCAATCATGCGTTTAACTTGATTAAGATTGGTCGACTGATCCAACCCTAGTACACTCACCTCTCCTGAAGTTTTATTCAATAAAGAGCTAATAATACCAATCATGGTAGTTTTACCAGCGCCATTACTACCTAGCAATGCAAAAAAATCACCTTGTTCAACGCTTAGATTAACCTGTGATAATGCTGATATATTATTGGCATAAGTTTTTGTTAAATTTGAAATTAGCAGCGCATTTGGCATTGTGTAATAAGGTCCTATAAAAAAATAATCCCAAGCATTAAAAAGTTTGGTTGAAAGTATTTTAACATTTATCCCCCTTTAAGGCCTATTTTTGCGATAATTATCACCTTTAAATGAGTAGTTAAATTTAGATTATGTCTGCGATAAAAAATATAGAATTGCCTGATATTGGCGACTTCGATGAAGTTGAGGTTATTGAGATTTTAGTGAGTGTTGGCGACACAATTGCGGTTGATGACAGCATCTTAACTTTAGAAAGCGACAAAGCTTCTATGGAAATTCCCACACCTAGTGCTGGCGTAGTAAGCGCTATTAATATAAATATTGGCGATAAAATTAAACAAGGTGATGTAATAATTAGCATTGAAAGTACCGAAGATACAGTCGTCAGCAATAAATCAAGCACTGAAGAATCCAACAATTCTGATCAAGTTGAATCAAAAATAGTGCCTGTTATTGTGCCAGATATTGGTGATTTTGACGAGGTTGAAGTGATTGAAATTTTAGTTTCTGCTGGAGATGAAATCGCAAAAGAAGATAGTATTATCACTCTAGAGAGTGACAAAGCATCTATGGAAATCCCAACTCCAATTGCTGGAAAAGTAATCGATATTAGTATCAACCTAGGCGACAAACTCACCTTAGGAGACCTTATTCTAACAATAGAAACTACTGCAAGTAATACAACGTCCGAGCCAACTAAAGTAGTACAAGCGGCTATACTCGCCCCAACTGCACCTATTACGAAAGCTTCCAAGCCAACATTAAATCAATCAATATCAACCTTACCAAAAGGTGAATCTCATGCTTCACCCTCTATTCGTAAATTAGCCAGAGAGCTAGGAGTTGATTTAAGCAACGTCTCTGGTAGCGGACCAAAAGGCAGAATATTAGACGAAGATCTAAAAGGCTATGTTAAACAAATTATTACTTTTGGTGGTACTGGCGGCGCATTGCCAAAAGTGCCAGTGATTGACTTTACAAAATTTGGTGGCACCGAAACAATAGCACTATCTAGAATTAACAAACTTTCAGGTAAACATCTAACTGCTTGCTGGCTGAATATCCCTCATGTCACTCAATTTGATGAAGTTAATATTGATCAAATGGAAGGCTTTAGACAAGAGCAAAAAGCTAAGGGTGTTAAATTAACACCACTTGTATTTATCATGAAAGCCGTTGTTCAAGCCTTGAAAAATCACCCAAGATTCAATGCTTCTTTGGATGAATCAGGTGAGAATCTTATTCTTAAAAAATACTTTAATTTAGGTATTGCTATGGATACACCAAAAGGCTTAGTTGTTCCTGTGATTAAAGAGATTGATAAAAAATCACTCACTGAACTGGCTACGGAGCTAGCTGAAACTTCAGCTAAAGCACGCGATGGAAAACTTAAACCGGGCGATATGCAAGGTGCAGGGTTTACCATTTCAAGTCTTGGCGGTATTGGTGGTACGCAATTTACACCAATTGTTAATGCGCCAGAGGTTGCTATTTTAGGTATTTCTCGCTCACAAACTAAACCAATCTGGGATGGAAAAAACTTCATACCAACACTAACATTGCCCCTAGCCCTATCATATGATCATCGTGTTATTGATGGCGCACAAGGCGGAAGATTTATGGCAGATTTAAACTCAATTCTGCAAGATATTAGAGAAATTTTATTATGATTACTAAAACTCAAGTTGTTGTTATTGGATCAGGCCCAGGTGGCTATACTGCTGCTTTTAGAGCAGCTGACTTAGGCAAAGAGGTTTAAACTCAATTCTGCAAGATATTAGAGAAATTTTATTATGATTACTAAAACTCAAGTTGTTGTTATTGGATCAGGCCCAGGTGGCTATACTGCTGCTTTTAGAGCAGCTGACTTAGGCAAAGAAGTTATTTTAATTGAACGCTATGAAGCGCTTGGTGGCGTTTGTTTAAACGTTGGTTGTATTCCTTCAAAAGCATTACTACATACCGCTCAAGTTATTAATGAGGCTGAAGAAGCAACACATTTAGGTGTGACATTTAACGAGCCAAATATTGACATTAATGGTGTACGCAGCAATAAAGAAAATATTGTTTCCAAATTAACAGCTGGTATTAAAGCACTTGCAAAAGCAAGAAAAGTAAAAGTTATTACTGGCTATGGAAAATTTATTTCTAATAATCAAATTGCTATTAATGATAGCGATGAAGTTATTGAATTTGAACAGTGTGTCATTGCTGCAGGATCTCGTGTAACCAAAATCCCAGCTTTTCCATTTGATGATCCGCGAGTTATGGATTCAACAGATGCGCTAGAATTAAGTGATATTCCCAAGCGCTTATTAATTGTTGGTGGTGGCATCATTGGTCTAGAAATGGCCACTGTATATGAAGCACTCGGCAGTGAGATCACCGTGGTGGAATTATCAGATCAGCTTATTGCCAGTGCTGATAAAGACATTGTTAACCCTTTATTCAGACGCATTAAAAAACGCTACGCTAATATTTTCCTTAATACCAAAGTAGCAAGCATGGAAGCAATAGACGAAGGCATTAAAGTTGGCTTTGAAGGTAAAAAAGCACCTGAATTTGACACCTTTGATAAAGTGCTAGTCTCGATTGGTCGCTCAGCAAATGGTAAATTGATTGATGCTGATAAAGCCGGTGTTGAAGTAGATGACTGGGGGTTTATTAATGTTGATAAACAAATGAAAACCAATGTAGAAAACATCTACGCCATTGGTGATATTGTTGGCCAGCCGATGCTTGCGCACAAAGCAGTTCATGAAGCTAAAGTTGCTGCTGAGGTTATTTGTGGACACAAATCTGGCTTTGACGCTCTTACCATTCCATCAGTTGCCTACACTGATCCTGAAATTGCCTGGACAGGCAAGACAGAAAAAGAGCTTAAAGCCGAGGGTGCTGATTATACAAAAGGTGTGTTCCCTTGGGCTGCAAGCGGTCGAAGCTTAAGTATTGGTAGATCTGAAGGCGTAACCAAAGGTTTATTCGATGCAAAATCTGGAAAAATTCTAGGTATGGGAATTTGTGGCACCAATGCAGGTGAACTCATTGCTGAAGCCACTTTAGCCATTGAAATGGGTTGTGATATGTCAGATATTGCTTTAACCATTCATGCCCACCCTACTTTAAGTGAAACCACTGCCTTTGCTGTAGAAATGGCTGAAGGCACAATTACTGATTTATTACCTCCTAAAAAACGATAAAAATTATGGACATATCGCAAGCTAGAAAAAACGCCATTGATAACCAAATTCGCCCTTGGGGCGGTTTGGACTACATTGCTAACAACGCTTTAAGAGATATTCCTAGAGAGAATTTTGTACCAGATAAATATAAAAACCTTGCCTTTGCTGATATTGAAATTCCGTTAACTGATAAAGCAAAAATGCTATCACCCAAAGTTGAAGGGCGACTTCTTGATGCACTTAAAATAAAAAAGAATGAAACCGTCTTGGAGGTTGGCACGGGTAGCGGCTATTTAACAGCTGTTTTATCAAAATTATGCAAGTCAATTACCAGCATTGAAATTGATGAGGGATTAAGTAATTCAGCTCAACAAAAATTCAAAAAATTGAATATTTCCAATATTACTCTAGAAGTTGGTGATGCCTCAAAAGGCTGGAAACGATCTACAGATTTTTTTGATGTAGTGGTTATTGGCACTTCAGTACCAAAAATTACCGGTCGATTCTTCCACTTACTCAATGTTGGTGGACGCATTTTTGTTGTCGAAGGTACGGAAAAAGCCATGAGTGCTAAAATTATCACTCGTCTTAGTGAGCATAAGTGGGAAACCAAATCATTATTCGAAACCCAGCTGGATGTTATGCAGGGCTTGAAAAAATCCACTAAATTTGAATTCTAACTTAGAAAAAATACACCAAAACTATGAACATGTTTTTTAATTTTGTTTTAAAAAAATCACTTTTAGGCTTAACCCTGCTCCTTATTATTGCGGGGTTTTTTGTTTCTCAAATTCCAAATTTTCAACTAGATGCTTCCTCTGACTCTTTGGTACTTGAGGGTGATGAAAATCTAGCTTTTTACCAAAGTATTAAGAAAAATTATGGCTCTGATGATTATTTGGTTATTTCTTATCAAGTAGAAGGTGATCTTCTCGATCCTACACAATTAACGCATTTAGAAAATTTTAAGCTAGATTTAGAGAAAATAGAACAAGTTAAATCAATTACTAGCATTTTAGATGTGCCTTTATTTCGCTCTCCGCCACTGTCATTAGTAAACTTAGGCAGTGAAAATATTACCATTGAAAATGGCAATGCCGATCTTACTCTTGCCATTAAAGAGTTTACAGCATCGCCTTTATATGCAAATAATCTGGTTAGTAAAGATGGAAAAACAACCGCTATTTTAGTTAGCTTAAAAGACAACCCAAGGTTTGAAGAACTTAGAGAGTCTCGCGATCAAATGCGCATTCAACGAGCTAATAAAACCCTTGATACTGAACAATTAGCCAAGCTTAAAAGTATTGAAAGACAAGTATTACGCAATGCAACCATTCAGGGCGATCAACAAGCTCAAACCATCACACAAATTCGCACACAAATCCTCAAATACTCTGATAAAGCCAGCCTATTCCTAGGTGGATTGCCAATGATCACTACTGATATCGTTAGCTATATCAGTAGTGATTTGATTGTTTTCAGTTTGGCAGTGATTGGACTAATGACACTAATTCTAGCACTTATTTTTAAAGGCTTACGCTGGGTGATTATGCCCATTGCTATTAGCATTACTGGCGCCTTAATCATGACTGGATTACTGGCATTTTTAGAATGGAAAGTGACTATTATTTCTAGCAACTTTTTCTCATTATTACTGGTAATGACCTTATCAGTCATTATTCATTTAGTCGTTAGATACCGAGAATTATCTCAACTCAATCCTGAATTTGGCTCTGATCAGCTAATCAAAGACACCTTAACCCAAATGTTCAAGCCTTGTTTATTCACCACACTAACAACCTTTGCTGCATTTGGATCACTATTAATTAGTGGCATTCGCCCTGTTATTGATTTTGGCTGGATGATGTCAATTGGCGTTACCATTGCACTGATATTGTCTTTCTTGGCATTTCCAATGATTATGTCACTATTGCCAAAAGCTAAAATTGCTACCCACAAAACTGAATTAGGCTTCACCACAACATTGGCTAAATTTGTAGAGCGCTTTGGCAATCATCTATTAATCGTTTTAGTTGTTTTTATTGGTGCCTCTGCTGTTGGGATCAACAAGCTTAGTGTAGAAAATCGATTTATTGACTACTTCAAAGAAAGTACTGAAATCAATCAAGGCTTAACTTTAATTGATGAAAAACTAGGCGGTACCATCCCATTAGAAATTATTTTCGATGATATAGCGGAAGACTATTGGTTCGATGAAGATCTGCGTGAAGAAATACACGAAGTGCATGAATATCTTGATAGCCTAGATGAAACTGGAAAAGTGCTTTCTATTGACACACTCATGAGTATCTTAACTCAGGCGAACGATGGCCAGGCACTCAATGGATTTTTCTTAAATATTGTTCGTGGTCAAATTCCAGAATCTGCCAAACAACACGTACTTGATCCTTATATTTCAGAGGAAAGCGGCCAGCTACGCATGGTGATTCGTATCCGAGAAACTAACAAAGAACTTAAACGTGGTGAGCTGATTGATAAAATCAACCATCATATCTCTGAAGAATTAGGCTTTCGTCCTGAAAGCTTCCGCTTAAGTGGCATGTTAGTACTTTATAACAATATGTTACAAAGCTTATTTGACTCCCAAATAAAAACCATTGCTGTTGTCTTTGGCATGATTTTTGTTATGTTTTTATTCATCTTCAAGTCAATCAGTTTATCTATTTTAGCCCTCATTCCAAATACGTTGCCATCACTATTTATCCTCGGCATTATGGGCTGGACCAATATCCCATTAGATCTGATGACCATTACCATCTCTGCTATTGCGATTGGTATTGGTGTTGATAATGCCATTCACTATATTCATCGTTTTAAAACTGAATTTAAGAAAGATGGTGACTATACAAAAACCATGTATCGATCTCATGCTAGTATCGGGCTTGCAATGTTCTACACATCAATTACGGTTACCTTAGGGTTTTTAATTTTGGCACTATCTAACTTTATTCCAAGTATTTATTTTGGTATATTTACGGCTATTGCCATGCTCAGTGCGCTACTGGCTAATCTAACGCTGTTGCCAAAATTGATTTTAATGGTGAAACCAAAAATCTAATCTACGCAAAACCATGTCTATACAGTATCAATTTGATGTTTTAATTATTGGCACAGGAAGTGCTGGTCTCATGAGTGCCTTGCAACTCTCAACCAATCTATCTGTAGCACTAATTGCTAAAGACGACCTATTAGAAGGTAGCTCTTTTTATGCACAAGGAGGCATATCAGCGGTTTTAGATGCACATGACAATTTCAAAGCACATGTGACTGATACATTATCAACAGCGTGCGGTTTGGCTGATGAAAAAGCAGTAAGTTTTATGGTGGAAAATGCACCTGCAGCTATTGCTTCATTAGAAGAATCTGGCGTTCACTTTACTAAAGACAATAACGATTACCATCTAACTACCGAAGGTGGACATACCCACCGGAGAGTGGCACACGTTGCTGATAAAACTGGGCAATCTATCCAGATAAATCTATTGGATAATGTCAAACAGCGTGACAACATCACTCTATTTGAAGATTATATTGCCATTGATTTACTTGTTAATAACGGCCAGTGCTTTGGTGCTTATATTCTCAATAAAAAAACTCATGAAGTAGAAAATTTTGTCACCCACAAGACTATCTTAGCAACTGGTGGTGCATCAAAGGTCTATCGTTATACATCAAATCCTGATACTTCGACAGGTGATGGCATTGCCATGGCAAGCCGTGCAGGTTGCTGTATTGTTAATATGGAATTTGCTCAATTTCACCCCACTTGTCTTTATCATCCGCATGCAAAATCATTTTTAATTTCTGAAGCTATTCGTGGTGAAGGTGGAAAATTACACCTTCAAAATGGTAAAACCTTTATGCACAAATATGATGAACGTGGCGAGCTAGCACCCAGAGATGTTGTTGCTAGAGCGATTGATTCCGAGATGAAATCAGGCGGTTTTGATTGTGCTTATCTTGATATATCATTCAAAGGCAAGGATTGGATTCAGCAACATTTTCCGACTATTTATGCGAAGTGTAAAAGTTTTGGTATTGATATTTCCAAAACTTCAATCCCTATCGTTCCTGCAGCGCACTATACTTGCGGTGGTATTGATACCAATCTAACCGGAAAAACCAATCTTACGAATTTATACGCCGTAGGTGAAGTAGCGCATACTAGTGTTCATGGTGCAAATCGCATGGCCAGCAATTCACTCTTAGAATGCATTGTATTTGCCAAATCGTGCGCACATGATATTAACCAACAAACACTGGATGATGTTTTTTTTCAATCAGAACCATGGGATGCTTCACGAGTTGCAGCTTCTAAAGAAAAGGTGGTTGTCTCTCATTTATGGGACGAGGTTCGTTCAATTATGTGGAACTTTGTTGGTATTGTTCGCTCAGATAGGCGACTTAATTATGCCAAGCATAGGCTCGAGCAAATTGAAACAGAAGTTGATGAATACTACAGCTTATATGTAATTTCTAGCGATTTAATTGAGCTTAGAAATTTGGTTAAAACTGCACAAATTATTATTAAATCAGCCCTTTCTAGACAAGAAAGCCGCGGCTTGCATTTTAATGAAGATCATCCACAGCAATCTGAAACTGCAAAAAACACTATAATATAGTTATGTTATTATCCATTCTACATTATCCAGATAAACGCCTTCGCACCAAGGCCATTCCAATCGAGAAGGTTGATGATACCATTCGCAGCTTAGTTAAAGATATGTTTGAAACTATGTATGAAGCACCTGGTATTGGCCTTGCAGCAACCCAAGTAGATCATCATATTCGCTTAATTGTAATTGACACTTCGGAAGATAAATCGCAGCCATTATGTTTGATCAACCCAGAAATCATCGAAAAAGATGGCGAACTAGAATGGGATGAAGGTTGTCTATCTGTACCAAATTATTACGAATGTGTTACTCGCGCTAATCATATTAAAATCAAAGCTCTCAATGAGAAAGGCGAAGAGTTTGAGCTAGAGGCAGGAGAAATACTGGGTGTTTGCATTCAACATGAGATTGATCATTTAGATGGTATTTTGTTTGTTGATCACCTGTCCAAACTAAAGCAAAGACGTCTGCTCGAAAAAACTCGTAAAGCTCAAAAATAAATTAAAATTGTGGCAATTAAAATTGGACCTTACAACCTAGACTCATCAGTGCTACTAGCGCCAATGGCAGGCACTAGCGATAAACCCTTTAGAATATTGTGTAAATCTTTGGGTGCTGGGCTTACTACCTCTGAAATGGTGGTTATCCAAGAACACCTACTCAATACTAATAAATCAAGATATCGACTAAATTTTGAAGGCGAACTAACCCCAATAAGTATTCAAATAGCAGGATCTGAAGCAAAAGAATTGGCTATTTCTGCGCAAAAAGCAGTTGAATTTGGTGCTGATATTATTGATATTAACATGGGCTGTCCAGCCAAAAAAGTATGCAACAAAGCTGCAGGATCCGCATTAATGCAAGATGAAAAGTTAGTTAAAAATATTTTAGAAGCAGTTGTTAGTTCAGTAGATATCCCAGTTACACTAAAAATGCGCACAGGCTGGAGTGTTGACAATAAAAATGCACCAACCATTGCACAAATTGCACAACAAGCCGGCATTCAAATGCTCAGTGTACATGGGCGTACAAAAGAAGATAAGTACAATGGCATGGCTGAGTACAACACCATTAAAACAGTTGTTAATCAAGTGAACATTCCCGTGATCGCTAATGGTGATATTACCAATGCTAAAAAAGCACAACAAGTGCTGGATTACACTCAAGCTTCTGGTGTAATGATTGGACGAGCTACTCAAGGAAACCCTTGGATTTTTAGCGAAATTAATCATTATCTAAAAACAGGAAAAATTTCTGACCCAGTACCACTTGAAGTTAAAAAAACCACCATTCTCCATCATATTCAACAAATTCACAGTTTTTATGGAGATTTTTTGGGATTGAGGCTCGCCAGGAAACACATTCTTTGGTATGCTACGCACCTTGATGAAAATCACGTTCAAGATTTTTGGAAAACCATCAATAAAATCACTGAACGAAAACAACAATTCAACATTTTGAAGGACTATTTAAGCCGACTATGAGCTCAACAGATTTACCCGCTTGTATCAATGCAAAACTAGCTCGCTATTTCGAGCGACTCGGTGGTGAGCAAGCGTCTGGCGTGCATAAAATGGTCACTAACGAAGTAGAGCCAATTGTCATTAAATTTGTTCTAAACTTAGTTGATAACAATCAAAGTGAGGCATCTCGAGTGCTTGGCATTAATCGTGGCACGCTAAAGAAAAAAATAGAACTCTATAAGCTCTAAAACTCTATAATAACCTTTGTAATTTAACTCCAAAATTCAAAGGAAAACATGTCTATACAACGCGCTTTAATCAGTGTTTCTGATAAAACTGGCATTACTGAGCTTGCTCAATTTTTAAGCAGTAAAAATATTGAAATTCTTTCTACGGGTGGCACAGCAAAATTATTGGCTGAAGAAGGCATTCCAGTGATTGAAGTATCAGACTACACCGGATTTCCTGAAATGATGGCGGGTCGTGTTAAAACGCTTAATCCAAAAATTCATGGCGGTATTTTGGCACGTCGCGGGCTCGATGAAAATGTCATGGCACAAAATGATATCAATCCAATCGATTTAGTTGTGGTTAATCTTTATCCTTTTCAAGCAACCATTGCCAATCCTGATTGCACCCTAGAAGATGCAATTGAAAATATTGATATTGGCGGCCCTGCCATGTTGCGCTCTAGCGCTAAAAACCATGCATCAGTAACCGTAGTGGTTGATGCATCTGATTACCAAGTTGTTATTGATGAGATCAATAACTCTGGTAACACCACACTTGAAACTCGCACAAAATTAGCATTAAAAACTTTTGAACATACAGCGCAATATGATGGCGCTATTGCTAACTATCTAGGCAAAGATGAAGATGGATTTTCAAACACAATGAACCTTCAGTTTCATAAAGTTCAGTCAATGCGTTATGGTGAAAACCCACATCAAAACGCAGCATTCTATGTTGAGAAAAATATTTCAGAAGCTTGTGTGGCATCTAGTTCACAACTTCAAGGCAAAGAAATGTCATACAACAACATGGCAGATGCGGATGCTGCACTAGAATGCGTACGCAGTTTTGATGAGCCTGCTTGTGTGATTGTTAAACACGCCAATCCTTGTGGTGTTGCTGTTCGATCTAACATTCACAGAGCCTATTTAGACGCCTTTAAAACTGATCCAACTTCCGCCTTTGGCGGCATCATCGCTTTTAATCGTCCATTGGATAAAGACACTGCTCAGGATATTATGGATAAGCAATTTGTTGAAGTGATCATTGCACCAAGTGTTGATACAGATGCCAAAAAAGTGCTTTCTGTCAAGCAAAATGTTCGTATATTAGAGTGTGGCAATTTAAGCACTGCACAACCTTCACTTGACTATAGGCGCGTTACCGGCGGCTTACTTGTGCAAGATAAAGATTTAGGTGTTATCACTGAGAACGACATTAAATGTGTGAGTGATATTCAACCAACAGCTGAGCAAATCAAAGATTTATTATTCGCTTGGAAAGTTGCAAAAATCGTTAAATCAAATGCCATTGTTTACGTTAAAAATGAAATGACAATTGGCGTTGGTGCAGGGCAAATGTCGCGTGTTTATTCTGCCAAAATTGCTGGCATTAAAGCTGCTGATGAAGGTCTTGTGGTAGAGGGATCAGTAATGGCATCAGATGCATTCTTCCCGTTTAGAGATGGCATTGATGCAGCAGCGCAAGCTGGCATTAAGGCCATCATTCAACCGGGTGGCTCTATGCGTGACAATGAGGTTATTGAAGCAGCTAACGAACATGGTATTGCCATGGTATTTACTAGTATGCGTCACTTCAAACATTAGGAGCTGTTATGTCAATTGAAACAATGGAAGTTTTTCCAATGATCCACTCGATTACCGTCGACAAGGAAAATGACCTAATTACAGAATTAGTTCAAGACATCAACGATGTCGAAGGTGTTAGGCAAAATTTATTGGAAGCTGTTGCTACCGTTCAGATGTATGAAAGAATTAAATTCTACCCTTTAGCGCCACCTACTTTTATTGAGGATGTTATGGGTAGCTTTGCGCAAATGGGCTTAAGTAAACACATTACTATTTCAGACAATACTTATCATGATATTTTTGGCTTCCCGGGCTGTACACGTGTATGGGAGCTTCCCTTAGTACTTAGAGATCAAGTAGAAGAAGCTTTGGTTGGCTACAAGGTTAACTATGATTCTGATTCTTGGGAAATTCTTGAAATTACACCACTAAAGAATTAATTATGGACCTTAATCTTTATATTAAAGATATTGTCGATTTCCCAAAAAAAGGCATTGTCTTTAAAGATATTTCGCCACTGCTAGCTAATCCAAAAGCATTCGCCCATGTGATTGACAACATTGCCAACAAATACAATACAAACTCTGTTGATAAAATTATTGGGCTAGATGCTAGAGGCTTTATTTTTGGTGCTGCTGTTGCTTACAAAATAGGCGTACCTTTTGTCATGGTGCGCAAGCCAGGTAAACTGCCAGACCAATGCATTAGTATTAATTATCAATTAGAATACGGTCAAAACACCTTTGAACTACATGAAAATTCAATCTCAGTTAACGATAAAGTATTGATTGTTGATGACCTTTTAGCAACTGGCGGATCAGTTAAAGCAGTTAGCCAATTAATCAAAACATTGCATGCCGAAGTTGTGGCGCTTGAATGTGTTATCGAACTAGGCTTTTTAAATGCTAGAAAAAATCTTGATATACAAATCAATGCACAAATAAACTATGACTAAAATCGGCATTGTTTGCGCTATGAGCAAAGAGGTTGAAAAAATCATTACTGCTTATGGGCTGGTTCAAATTGATAGCCACTTAGATTACAAAATTTATCAAAAAAATCACATTACTCTAATTGAATCCAACATTGGAAAAGTAGCCAGTACACTTGCAGTAGCAATACTGATTGACAAATTCAATATTGGCCGACTGATTAATATTGGCCTAGCAGGTGCTATCAATTCACTTCCTGCAGGAAGCGCATATTTTGTTAGCTCAGTCACTCAGCATGATGCCTTTATCCCTTTTGATGATTATCAACAAGACCTGTATCAAAGCATTGATTGCTATGTACCCGAGCATACCAATAAATCCATGGTTTTAACGACGGGCGATCAATTTCATCACCAACACTTCAATGATCAATAATAATGCTGATATGGTTGATATGGAAGGTTTTTCTGTTGCTTATGTGGCTAACAGATACGACATACCTGTTAGCTTAATCAAGGGTATTTCTGATGATGCTAATCATAGTAGCGAAGCTGAATTGTTTAAAAATTTAAATGCAGCTATGGATCAAACTATCTTATTGCTAAAAACAATTGTAAATTAAGACAAAATCCTCACTCTAAAATTTTTGCCTTTAAGCTTATCGTTTTGAATTTTCTTTAGTGCAACCTTAACCAAGCTTGACTCTACCGCCACATAAGACCAATTACTAGAAACTGTAATTTTTCCAATTTTGTCACCAGGTATGCCATCTTTTCCAGTCAGTCCGCCAACAATATCACCAGGACGAAGCTTATGTCTTTTACCGCCATCAATTTTCAAAGTGGTCATGGTTGGTTTTTTAATTGGTTTATCCAACAGAGTGTCGCCTGGTAATTCATCCGTGCTAATTTCAATCTCTAAATCGTCAAGCTTTCTAGTTTCTTTATCGCTATAAAAAGAGGCGGCAATACCGCTACGCCCTGCTCGTCCAGTACGGCCAATACGATGCACATGCACTTCAGGATCATGAGCAATATTAAAATTTACCACTAGATCCAATGCATCAATATCCAAACCCCTAGCAGCAACATCGGTTGCTACCAAAACTGAAATACTCTTATTAGAAAAACGAATCAACGCTTGATCTCGCTCACGCTGATCAAGATCACCATGAATCGCCAAGGCGTAAAAACCATAGTAAATTAACTCATCGGCCACATCTTGAGTATCACGCTTGGTGTTACAAAAAACCAGCGCAGAATCAGGCTTGTGCTTAGCCAGTAATAAGCGTAACGCATTCATACGCTCATCATCAGAATTAACTTGGTAGAAATATTGCTTAATGGTAGATTCTTCATGTGTTGAAGGCGCATTCACCACAGTTGGGTTTTTCATCACACGCTCAGCGATGTCTTCAATTTCTTGTGGAAAGGTAGCGCTAAACAATAAGGTTTGTCGATTGCTGGGAATTTTCTCAATAATATCATCAATCGCATCTTGAAAGCCCATATCCAGCATACGATCTGCCTCATCTAATACCAGTGTATCAATATGATCAAGTTTTAAGGTTTTCTTGCGCAAATGCTCTTCGATACGTCCAGGCGTGCCAACCACAATATGTGCACCATACTCTAAAGAGCCAATTTGCGGACCAAATGGTGCGCCACCACATAAAGTTAATACTTTAATATTATGCACAGCTCTGGCTAATTTACGGATCTCGTTTGCTACTTGATCCGCCAATTCACGAGTTGGACACAAAATAATTGATTGAACGCGAAAAGCTTTAACATCTAGCTTATTAAGCAACCCCAGGCCAAATGCAGCTGTTTTTCCTGAGCCGGTTTTACCTTGACCAATAACATCCTTGCCAGACAAAATCGGCGGCAAGCTTAACGCCTGAATCGGTGTCATTGAGTTGTAACCCAAAGTACTTAAATTTTTTAAAAGATTAGGCTCTAAATTTAAAGATGAAAAATCAAGATCACTCACAACAACTACCATTAATTAATATTCAATGAATTTTACGCTAATCTACTTATTGATCAGACAAACCTAGAACGATACCAAATCCTATAAAGGTTGAGCCGCTCAACTTATTAAACCTTTGACGATTATTCTTATTTTTTAACCACCTTTGAATATTACTAGATAGCATGGCATACAAGGAAAATGCGATAAATTGCACTAAGGCAATGGTTAAAGAAATAGTAAGCAGATGCACTATTTCAAAATTATTAACATTGATAAATTGTGGCAATAAAGCAGAAATATAAATCAATGCCTTAGGGTTTAAGAAAGT
>NZ_FQTP01000003.1 GCF_900128515.1 Bathymodiolus heckerae thiotrophic gill symbiont | reverse complement strand
ACAACATTTACGCTCATTTTAGCATCTGTCACAAAAAAGCCAAAATACCTAGAAACAATGTGAATTTTACCAACAACATTCTCAACAGAGAGTTCAGTGCTGCAACACCCAACAGCAAATGGGTCAGTGATACCACCTTTGTTCATACCAAACAAGGCTGGCTGTATTTAGCCACTGTGATTGATTTGTATTCTCGTAGAGTTGTTGGCTGGTCAATGAATCAGAACAACAATACAAAATTAATCATTGACGCATTATCAATGGCAATCAAAAACAAACCAAAACAACAAAAAGTGCTACTACACTCTGACCAAGGCTCAACCTACAGAGCTTATGAATACCTTAAGTTATTCAAAGCAAATAACATCACCCAAAGCATGAGCAGAAAAGGTGAATGCCATGATAACGCAGTCGCTGAGAGTTTTTTTTAACACCCTAAAAACAGAGTTAATCAATCAGAAAATTTATCAAACTAGGAAACAAGCAAGCAGTGCTATCTTTGAATATATTGAAGTGTTTTATAACAAAATTAGGCGACATTCAACGATTGATTATTACTCGCCTAATGATTATGAAAAGAGGTTTTATCGCAACAATATTCCCTAACTTAACATTAAGCCTTTAAGGCTTAAGTTAGGGCTTGGAACAAGTTCCAAGTTGGGGCTTTGCTCCTTCGTAGCCTGACCTTGGGTGCAAACCTCAAAAAAGATTATTGATACAGAAAAATAATGCGTAAAATATTAGTTTGGTGTCCAGTCAAGTGGGGGAGCTTCAGTTTTGAAAAGGGGTGTAAAAAACGCAACTTCGATATCAGTAAAAAAGCCGAAGAATTTAAAAAAGTGACTGAAAAATACCAAAAGCGAAAAACTGATGATTTATTGGATGCTAGTTATAAAATGAGCAAAACTTTTGGTAAAAATTGCTGTGTGAATAGACTGTTTTATTTTGAATTTTATGCAGTAGAAATTTTTGGAAAAACTAAAATGGGGCAAAAGTTATTGTATGCAAAATAAGGTGAAGATAGGACAAAGATGAAAGAAATTGCCACCTCTATCAAACCAGCAATTATCAACCTGATCAAAAGCCAAAATATTGATTCGGTGGTTTTTGTGCCACCAACTGTACCAAGGCAAATTCAATTTATGAAAATACTAGAATTTGAGTTGGCGCTTAGTCTTGCAAAGGTTGATGTTCTTAAGGTTATTGGCGATGTTAGAGTGCCACAAAAAACCTTAAAAAAAATCGAAGATAGAATAGAAAATGCACAAAATACTTTTGTTGTTAAAAATAAAGCAAAATTTGAAACAACACTAATTATCGATGATGCGGTTGGCTCTGGCGCCAGTATCAATCAAATTGCTTGTAAATTAACACAAGCAAAGCACACGCAAAGCGTTGTTGGTTTTGCGGTTACAGGTAGTTTGAATGATTTTGAAGTTATTTCTGAAGTTTAGACTTGCCTAGAAGTTAACAATATTTCTAAAGATTTATAAAATCTAAGCACTTTTCAAGATTCGCCGCTTCAAGTCTTAATCCTTCTGTCTCATTTCTAAGCCAAGTACTTTGGCGTTTGCATAGTTGACGAGTGGCAATGATTGAGCGTTTAATCATTTCTGGCTCGTCTATTTCTCCATTTAAGAATTGCCACGCCTGACGATAGCCAACGCAGCGAATTGAGGGTAAATCTTGATGAAGATTTTTATTTTCTTTTAGGGCTTTAACTTCATTTATAAACCCTTGATCTATCATGACGTGAAAGCGAGCTTCTATGCGTTGATGAAGCAAAGCGCGATCAGGCATAAGAATGATTTTTTTAATATGACAATTAAGCCCGCCTTGTTTTTTCCCTTGTAGTTCGGTTAAAGTTTTACCGCCAATGTTAAATACTTCTAAAGCGCGCGTTATCCGTTGGGCATCATTTGGATGAATTCTTTTAGCGACCACTGGGTCAATTTTTTCAAGCTCTTGATGTAATACCTCTGACCCTTTTTCTTTAAGTAGCTGATTAAATTTCTCTCTAGATTCTGTGGTTGATTCAGGTAAGTCAGATAAGCCGTGCTCTAAGGCATTAAAGTAAAATGAAGTGCCACCAACTAAAATAGGTAGCTCATTATTAGCAAAGGCCAGATCAATTTGTTTATTGGCATCGTTAACAAAATTTTGTGCTGAGTATGAATCTTTAGGATTGCAAATATTAATCAAATGATGCGGATGATCAAGTAATGTTTGAGTATCGGGCTTTGCCGTGCCAATATCCATTTGTTTATAAATTAAGGCAGAATCAACACTGATTAATCTGGCGTTAATATGCTGACTAATTTCAATGGCTAAATCAGTCTTTCCAGAGGCGGTAGGACCCATTAAAAAAAGTACAGTATTGGCAGGGGGGTTTGACACAAAGATCCTTGTATTAGTAAGCATTTATCATAACTACCTAGATTATAATGTCAACATTCAAAATAGTTAGAAAATAAAGTCATGTTTATAGTAGAAAATCAAGCAAGCGGCAGCCACTTTAAAATTGAAGAGGGTGAGACCATCTTAGATGGTGCTATGAGTAATGGTATTGGCTTTCCATATGGATGTCGAAATGGGTTTTGTGGCAAATGTAAGGCTACCTTAATAGAGGGTGAAGTCGCCTATGAAGAAGGTGTCCCACCAGGATTAAGCGCCGAAGAAGCTGCTGATAATATGATCCTTCCTTGTAAGTGCTTTGCTAAGACGGATTTGTCAATTGTAGTGACTGAGTTGGAGAGTGTTGCTGATATTGAAGTTAAAACATTACCTTGCAAAGTGAGTAAGATTGAGCATCTTAATGCAGATGTTGCTAAAGTTATTTTAAAGATTCCTGGTAGTGAGTCAATGCAGTATTTGGCAGGACAATATCTTGATTTAATTCATCCTGATTTTGAGCCAAGGGCATTCTCTATTGCTAACGCACCACATAATACTGGCATTATCGAGCTTCATGTGCGTTTAATTTCTGGTGGTAAATTCACAAATTTTGTCTTTAATGAATTACAAGAAAAATCTTTGCTAAAAATAGAAGGCCCTAAGGGTAGTTTTTATTTAAGAGAAAGTAGTGACAAGCCCATGATTATGGTGGCTGGTGGCACAGGATTCGGCCCAGTTAAGGCAATGGTTGAACATGCGCTTGAATCTGACAGTCAAAGAAAAATCCACATTTATTGGGGTGTTAGAAGTGAGCAAGATTTATATATGAACTTACCAAATGAATGGGCTGAAGAATTTGATCATATAGGTTTTACACCGGTATTATCAATACCAGATGATACTTGGAAGGGTCGAACAGGCTATGTTCATGAAGCTGTTTTAGCGGATTTTAAAACGCTAACGAATTATGAAGTGTATGCTTGTGGCCCTCCACAAATGGTAAGATCAGCCGCTAATACTTTTGTTAAAAAAGGTATGTTTGAAAATAATTTTTACAACGATAGTTTTGATTTTGCCTATCAAGCGAGTGAATCATGAGTACACCATCCTCAATGCAACAACATTTAACTGAACAGCTTGAAGTGGCGTTATCACCAAGTTATCTGGAAGTTATTAATGAATCTGCTAATCATTCTGGTCCTGCAATAGAGTCTCACTTTAAGTTGATTGTAGTGAGTGATTATTTCAATGATTTAGCCTTAATTGCAAGGCATCGTTTTATTAACCAGTTATTTAAGGAAGAGTTGAGTCATATTCATGCTTTAGCAATGCATACGTATACAGTTGATGAATGGAGGGCTAAAGGCGGGGTGCCAGCTTCTCCTCAATGTGCAGGCGGATCAAAATCTTAAGATTTAGCAAGTACTTATTCTTTTCTATTTTTTTGCTGCTAGGCGCTTGTAGCACTCAAAGTAATGCCAACTCTTTCCAGTTAAAAGATACTAATCATCAGTCATCATCATTCAAACCGACAGCTGAAATTGAGAAAGATCTATGGCGTTATATTGTTAATCGATCAAGATTAAGCGCCACTAATGACAAGCAGTTATATTGGCATATAGACTGGTTTAAAAAGCATCCTGATTATTTAACGCGTATTACAAAGCGCGCTGATCCGTATCTGTATTTAGTGGTTCAAGAGGTTGAGCGCGCAGGACTGCCATTGGAAATAGCACTGCTACCTATCGTTGAATCGGCATATTATCCCTTCTCTTATTCGCATGGTACTGCTTCAGGGCTCTGGCAATTTATCCCTTCAACCGGAAAGCTTTATGGCTTAAGGGATAATTGGTGGTATGACGGGCGTCGAGATGTATTGGCATCAACTAAGGCGGCTGTTAAGTATCTTAAAAATTTAAATAAGTTATTTAAGGGTGATTGGTTGCTCGCCATTGCTGCCTATAATTCTGGCCCTAGCCGTGTTCAAAAAGCAATTAAAGCCAATAAAGCCCAAGGCAAGCCAACAGATTTTTGGCATTTAAAACTACCAAAAGAAACCAAGGGTTATGTACCAAGATTGTTGGCAGTCACTGAACTAATTCGAAATCCAGAAAAATATGGTCAAAAAATTACCCCAGTGGCTAGTCAACTTTCTGTTAAGTCAATTAAGCTAAAAACTCAGTTTGATCTTGCACTAATTGCTGAATGGTCTGAGCTTGAAATAGAAAAATTATATACTTTGAATCCAGGTTTGAAACGCTGGGCTACCCCTAGTCAGGGTTCGTATACAATGCTTTTGCCGAATAAAAATATGGCTTTATTTAAGCAGGCAATGAAAGATAACCCAAATATTGAAAGACTTAAGTGGGTTCGTTATCAAGTTAAATCTGGCGATAGCTTAAGTTTGATTGCACAAAAACATGCGACTATTGCTAGTCAAATTAGTAGCGTTAATCATCTTGATGATAATTTGATTAAAGTGGGCGATTATTTGATTGTGCCTATTGCACAAAAGAACAGTAATGAATATTCATTGTCAGAATCTCAACGTGAAAAATCACGCCTCAATTCAAATCGATCAGATCGTAAGGTTATCCATAGTGTGATATCTGGTGATAGCTTATGGTTAATAGCTAGAAACTATCAAGTGAGTATTAATAGCTTAGTTAAATGGAACCACTTAAAGCGCTCAGAGTCTTTAAAGCTTGGCAAGAAATTGGTTATATGGCAGCCTAAAGCTAAAGCGACTAAAGATTTGTCATTGATAACAACACTGGGTATTAATATTGATAGAAAAGTTTCTTACCGAGTAAGAAGTGGCGATAATTTGTCCGTTATTGCTGCGAAGTTTGGCGTTAGTGTGTTGCAAATTAAACAATGGAATAAACTCACTAATAAGACGCTACAGTCTGGGCAAAAATTAACCATTATGGTTAACGTTATGAATATAAATATGAAATAAATCTTATGAATGCACTCCCTATTAATAAAATAATTTTAGCAAGCTTTGCTTTTGCACTTACTCACTGGAAAAAAATTGTCGAAATTTCAATTCTTCCAATAGCAGTATCATTGCCATTTTTATTTATCCTTCCACAGGTGTTTGAATTGATGGAGGTTGTATATAAAGGTGGTCAGGTGGCTGATATCGTTTTGCCAGAAAGTATGCTTCTTTATTTAGTATTGTTTTTGTATGGCTATTTAAGCTTGTCAATCAACTTGTACCGTTTGGTGATTTTGGGCGATCAAAGTGTTTCTATCAAAACCCCTATTTTTAATCTAAATCAGATTGGCCGCTTTATTGGATTAACTTTGATTGTGGGCTTTGTAACAACAGTTCCGGTAATGGTAACCGGTATTGGTTTCTTGCAATTAATTGCTTATTTTTTAATCATTCCAGTTACCTTGAATTTTGTTAATATCGCCATTCAACAACCTTCTAAATATAGATGGAATTTAAATTTTGTTACTCAGGCTAATTTATTTTTATTGCAAGCTATTATTCCCGCCTTAATCGGCATGATAGTTACAGTCTTATTTAGTGCAATTGGCTTGCCTGATTTCTTTGTATGGGCAGTAAAAGTTATTGTGTTTTACTGGAGCTTGGTTAATTTAGCTATGTGTTATCAGTTAATCACAGCTAATACTTCAGAGTAAATCCCTTTGAATAGCGCATATCGTAGCTAGCTTTATTAAGTTTGTTAAGTGAGATTTTCTTTCTTAGTTTGGCATAAATTTTTATAAAATTATTCAAACGTTGCTGCTGTTGGTTGTAGCCTAATATCACGCTAATATTGGGATCAATAATTAAGCTATCAATATTACTCCTGATAAATTTTCGGATTTTCATTTTGTTTAGTGTTTGCTGGTAAGTCAGATAATCATTGAATAATAAATTACTTTCGTTTGGCTTGTAAGCAGAGTGCAGCTCGACAGCGCTAGAGCCTGTTTGATTTTGCTGATGATAAAACAAGTTACTTGGTGTAATTAGTATTCCTTGTGTGGTGATATAGCCTTGACAATTATTATTTGACTGATTTTTTTCACAAGCAATATTTTGCCAATGAGTGGCAACTTTATGAGTGCTAATATTGATATCAATCGTGTCCCAAAATAAGCGTTTAACTTGAACCTTTTTAACCCAAGAATGACTTTCTAATTCATTTTTAATATTGCGTAAATCCAATTGGTGTAGTTTATTGACCATTGGTTTAATTTGCTCTTCTAAGGTTTTTTGATCAACCAATAGGGTGTTGTCAATTGTCCAATTTACTGAAACTTTGAGCAATTCACTAGGGTTGTAATGATAAACATTCCAGCCGATAATTGAAAGTGCAAGTAGTAGTGAAAACGGCTTAAACCAGCGCTTTATTTGTTGGGCGGTAGAGAGTTTTCGTTTGTTTACTTTTTTAAATTTCATCAATAATGCACTTAACCAGTTGGTCAAAATTTATACCATTACTCTTCGCTGCCATTGGTACTAGAGAGTGAGCAGTCATGCCTGGAACAGTATTAATTTCCAATAAATAAGGCTGATTATCTTCACCCACAATAAAATCAATTCGCCCCCATCCATTTGCGTTAATAGCATTAAAAGCCTTAAGTGCTATTTCCTGTAAGTGCAACTCTTTAGGTATGCTTAAGCCACACGGGCACAGATATTGAGTGGTGTTAGAATGATATTTAGATTCATAGTTATAGAAATCTTGGTCAGTAACAATTTTAATAACAGACAAAGGCGTGTCACCCAAAATAGTAACTGTATATTCATCTCCTTCTATCCATTGCTCAACTAATACCTGATCGTCATACTTCCAGGCTAATTCTAATGCCTGATTTAAATCAGAAGCTTGAGTGACTTTACTAATGCCAATACTAGAGCCTTCGCAAACTGGCTTTACCGCCCAAGGTAGGGCGAAGTTTATAATTGGTGTGGGCGCTTTAGTAGCTATCAATACAGAAGGAGCCAGTGGGAGTTTGGAATTTTTCCAAATCTCCTTGCTTAGGTATTTATTCATACCATTAGCACTTGAATGAGAATTAGAGCCTGTGTAGGCTATATTTCGAGCCTCAAGTTGCTTTTGAATAGTGCCATCTTCACCACCACGACCATGTAATACAATAAAGGCTAAGTCAAATGTTTTATCCCAAAGTTCAGTTAGGTTTTCGCCTTGCCAGTCAAATTTAAAACAATCAATTTTTTGTTTTATTAGCGATTGATAAACGGCTTCACCACTAATTAAAGAGACTTCTCGTTCAGCGGAGTTACCTCCCATTAGTACAGCAATCATATAATTTTAAGTTCGGTTTCTAAATTAATATTTGAATTTGATTTTACGACTTGTTGAATGTGTAGAATCAAATTTTCAATATCACTAGCGCTAGCATGATTATGATTGATAATAAAATTAGCATGTTTTTTAGAAATACAAGCGCCCCCAATACAAAAACCTTTAAGATTCGATTGCTCAATTAACTCAGCTGCATAATGCTTTTCTGGATTTTTAAAAACACTGCCACAGCTTGGTAATCCAATGGGTTGGGTGGCATTCCTTGCGCTTAATAATTGCTGGATATCTTGGTTTGATGAGGTGCTATTGAATCTTAGTTTTACTGAAAGGAAGTATTCATCAGCATGTTTGGCTATGACTTTTCGATAGCTAATATCAAAATCTTGGGCTTGGCGCTCAAAAATTTCTCCTGTGCTATTAATGGTTTTTACGCTATCAACAAACTGCCAGAATTCAGAACCAAAAGCACCAGCATTCATTGCTAAAGCACCACCAACAGTGCCCGGAATGGCGCTTAAAAATTCTGCACCATGAAGGTTATTTTTTAGCGAAAGTCTTGATAGTTTTGCTAGTGTTGCACCTGCATCTACGTTAATACCTCTATCCTCTATAACTATAGAGTTGATCTGAGTGAGCTTAATGACAACACCCTTAAATCCTTGATCTCGAATTAAGAGGTTACTCCCCAATCCAATAAATAAAATAGACAGCTCGTTTTTCGTTAAAAATTCAGTAAGATCTTTAATACTATTAGGTATGAAAAAAACCTGTGCTAAGCCTCCAGCTCGTAAAGAACAGTGTGAGGACATTGACTCGTTATGGCTTAACATGTTGGTTGTTAGCGATAATGAGTTTTTAACAGCTCAGGCAATACATGAATATCACCTGCACCTAAAGTTAATAACACATCGTCTTGATTAATCAAGTTCGGCAGTACGTTTAATATCTCTTGCGTATCTTTGATAACAACTGGATTTAAAGTTGATCTTTTTCTAATGGCTTCTGCCAAAGTTGAGCTGCTAATTTGTGCAATGGGTTGTTCACTAGCAGGATAGATGTCCAATAAAATTAAGCTATCTACGCCGGACAAGGCTCGAGCAAAATCATCAAAAAGATCACGAGTTCGTGAATAACGATGTGGCTGAAAAACAACCACTAAACGCTTGTTGGGATAGGTATTTCTAAGTGAGTCGAAAATAGCAGAAATTTCAACAGGGTGATGTCCATAATCATCAAATAATTCAACTGATTGATTGTTAATGGTTAGCTGTTGATGGTAATCAAGCCTTCTAGCCACGCCTGAAAAATCATTTAGTGCTGACTGAATAATATCGATATTAATATCTAATTCACAGCAAATACCAATTGCTGCTAAGGTATTGAGAATATTGTGTCGACCAATTAGGTTTAATTGAATTTTAAAGGGTTGGCTGTACTTGCTTTTATTATGTGAGCAAGTCACCTCGAAGTGCATTTGCATACCCGTTTGTTTAACATTGATAGCACGTATGTCAGCTTTCGAATTAAATCCATAGCTAACAACTGGTCGATGAATATCATTCACAAGTTCATTTACACCTGCATCATCTGTACAAAGAATACAGGCACCATAAAAAGGCAGGTTGGAAGTAAAACTAACAAAAGCATCTTTTAATTGTTGGTGGTCATTGTTGTAGGTGGCCATGTGATCTTCGTCAACATTGGTGATGACGCTAAGCATGGGTTGCAAATGTAGGAATGATGCATCTGACTCATCCGCTTCAGCAATTAAATAATCACTTTCACCAAGTTTTGCATTAACACCATTTGAATTTAAAATGCCACCAATAATATAGGTTGGATCAAGCTTTGCCTGATTAAGAATGTGGGCAATAATGCTGGTAGTTGTTGTTTTTCCATGGGTGCCAGCAATGGCGATACCAAAACGAAAACGCATAATTTCTGCTAGCATTTCGGCTCTTGGAACAATCGGTAGGTGTAGTTGTTTGGCCTTAACAAGTTCTACATTAAGCGGACCAATGGCACTTGAAACAACCACAGCCTGTGCATTTTTAATATTATCTTGATGGTGTTGAAGGTTTATTTCACAGCCCATTTTTGATAGTCTATCAGTAGCGCCACTTTGACTAACGTCTGAACCTGAAATTTGATAACCCAAGTTGTGCAAGACTTCAGCAATACCACTCATGCCAGATCCGCCAATACCAATAAAATGAATTTTACTAATTCTAGATTTGGAAACTTGCCTTAAATTTTTCATGATTGGGTTGCGCTGATAATGCACAATACTTGAATGCCCTCACCTCTACCAAAAGCAGTCAATCCTTCGCCTGTTGTAGCGGTAATGCCAATATCACTATTTGATACATTTAATAGCGAAGCAAGGTTATTTTTCATATTCTCAATTTTTGGAGATATTTTTGGCACTAAGCACTCAATGGAAATAGCCACATGCTGTATGTCCCAGTCTTGCAATTCTGCCAAGGCTAGTTTTAAATATTCACGGCTATCGGTGACGCCTTGTTGGCATAATTCATCTGCCTTGGCGCCTAATATATTAACCCCGGTGAGTGAAGATATTGCATTAGTTAATGCATGTAACAGTACATCGCCATCACTATTTGCCCCAAGACCCTGTGTATAATTGAAATCAATTCCTGCTAATAATAACGGTTTTTTATTATTTTCAAAAGCGTGAGAGTCTTGCCCTAGTCCGGTTTTAAATTTCATGTGAGTTGGTAGTTAGGTAAAAGTTTGCCAGTGCTAAATCTTCTGGATTGGTAATTTTAAGATTGCGCCTGGAAGATTCAACCAATAATGATTGTAAACCTATGTGTTCAATTGCACTAGCTTCATCGGTTATATTGATTTTATGCTCGCAAGCTGATGTTAATGCATTTAATAATACACCAAATCGATACATTTGCGGTGTTTGTGCTTGCCATAAGTTACTTCTATCAATAGTTGCAGTGGTCAATGTATCATCAGCTTGTTTAATGGTGTCTACAACTCTGGTGGCTAATAGTCCACCAGTCGGGCTATCTTTAAGTTGTTGAATTAGTTGGTTAACATCAGCGGGGTCAATACAAGGGCGTGCAGCATCGTGTATCAAAACCCAATCAGAGTCTTTAGCAAAAGGCTTTAAGGTGTTTAAAGCATTAATTACAGAATGATATCGCTCTTGACCGCCAATAGCAAGCGCCAATAGTTTTTGATGTTGAGAAAATTGAGAGTCTTTAAAATGTGAATCATGCTTGGATAATGCGATAACACAGCCTTTTATTTTCTCAATATTGAGTAACGTTTTTAAAGTTTGATCTAGTACGGTTAGGCCATTATCAAGTGCTAAATATTGCTTGGGAGTGTCTGCTTTCATGCGTGATCCAATACCACTAGCAGGTACAATAAGATAGCAATAATCAGTTGACATAAGGCTTAATAATTAGATAGATTGGTTTTATTATACCAAGCTTAAGGCGCGCTAAAAATGCTCAATAATAAGATGGTTAGTTTTGTTCAGAAACACGGATTTGATAATATTTTTCACCTGCTTTGATCAGTCCAAATTTTTGTCTCGCCATGGATTCTAAAATTTCTAATTTTTGATCAGACTTGGCCGCTAGCTCTAATTTTAGGTGCTGGTTTCCTTGATTAAGCTGTCGGTTTTCAGTAATATTTTGCTGAAGTAAAGCTTGTTTGTTATAAATATCAATAGGGAAGTTGTTGCTAATAAAATTTTGACGAATTAAACTTGTTAAGATAATAATCAAAACAATACCAATCCAATAGCGATAAAAAAAGCCAAATAAATTATTTGGCTTTTTGTTACGCTTGTTAGATAAGCGTAAATAAGATTGTATATTCAAGCTATAAATTAACCATCAGCAAGATTTTTACCGTCTTTGACATCTTGAGAAAACATCCAAATTGAGCCACCAATAATGTAGATTGTTGATGCGATTACACCAAAAGCAGCAATATATTCAGCAGTTCCAGAAATCATACCGATATAAGAAAGGATAATTAAAGCAAGTGGCGCTACTAGACTGATAGCTAAAGTGCTGATCATTAAAATATTACCTTTTACACCGCTGTTATTAACTGTTGAACTCATACCACTCTCCCACACTCATAAAATTTATTAAAAATATTATATCACAGATTTTTTTTACTTTATTGACGTAAATCAATTTTTTATCAATAAGGTATTTGAAAGTTTATCGTGCCAGGAGAGCTTATCCTTATTAAATAATTGAGTTAAGAATCCTAATCCAAAAAATATAAAAGAAATCAATCCAAAACTGGCTCGAATAAAAGCTTGCTGATAAGTAATATTTTTTTGATTATGCTGAATTACTTGAAACTTCCAAGCTTTCATGCCGATGGTTTGACGACCTTTTACCCAAGAGACAATAAAATATAAATAAACACTAGGTAGAGTGATTAGATAGAAAAAAGCATCACCCATATTTTCAAATAAAGCATTGGCCGCTAGGCCAGCAAAAAATGCTACCGAAAAAGCGATAAAAATATCATAAACAACAGCGCCTAATCGACGCACTAAAGAGACGTTAGATGTCATAATTTTAGAGTGCCCTTGATTAAAATATTTGGGTTGATAACGGTTTGATTAAGATATACACCAAAATGTAGATGCGGCCCTGTAGCTCTACCAGTTTGGCCAATAGTGCCGATAATATCACCCTGTTTAACAATTTGTCCAAGCTTTGCTATGCGTTCATTCATATGAATATAAACACTAATTAATCCTTGTCCATGGTCGATAAAAATAGCGTTACCATTAAAGAAAAATTCATCACTGACAATCACCTTTCCAGTAGCAGAAGCTTGAATAACTGTACCAATTTTTCCAGCATAGTCTAGACCGGTATGAGGGCGTCTTGGCTCGCCATTGTAAAATCGTTTAAAGCCAAAAGGACTAGTGGTAATCCCAGAAATGGGGCGAATAAAACTTTGGTTGTTAAATTCTTGAGTTGAAAAAGTTCTGCGTGCTATGGATAAAATTGGACGCTCGCGTTTAATTCTATCCATATGTGCAAGATTTGGATTGACGTATTTTTTCTTATTGCCGGTTAGGGTGATGTGCTGCTCTTGGTAAGTGTAGTCTTTGACAGTAAAGTCTATTTTTCGTTCGGAAAAATCTTTAATTATTATTTGCTTCTTGCCAATCTTTGCCAATAGTGGAATACCTACCAAGGCCTGCCAATGAGAGTCTTTGATGCGTTGTGTATACACCGGAACATTGCCATAAGAAGCTTTTGGATTGGCATGATTTGTATGAAAATCAATCACTGCAATACCACCAGGAATGGCAATATTACTAACACTAAGGCTGGCTAGCGCAGGAAATGTTAAAAATAGCAATACTAATAAATTAATTTTTTTCAATTTTTTCTACCTTGGAATGAATAATACCGCCATTCAAACGAGTGCTAATTATCTGATTTGTTTTTATCTTATCGATTGATGATAATACTTGATTCTTGACATTTGTGGTAATGCTATAACCTCTAGAAAGGGTATTTAGTGGTGATAAAAGATTAAGTGTGTTAGCACGCACGCCCAGTGTATTTTGATATTGAACAATCATTTGTACACTTGCATTTTTTAGTCGAGCGTTGAGTAAATTTAGCACATCGGTATTATGGCTAATAACACTATGTATGTGCTGATAAAGTCGATCAACAGAAAGTTTATTCAACTCAATTGAATGTTGAATATGTTCTTTAGGTGAATGTTGTTTTAAAGTTGCATGTAAAGTTGTTAGTGCTGACTTGTAATTTATCACTTGTTGGTTGGCACTCAAAGCAAGTCGGTGTGATAAATAATCCAACTGCTGGGAAAGTATATTAATGGTTTTGTTCGGTGTTGATATTCTCAGTTTTAACTGATCAAGTCGCGCTTGTTTTTGTTGCTGATTTTGTTGCGTGTATTGCTGCAACAATCCAAATAGTTTTTTTAAGTTCGATAACAATTCTAATCGATCAGGTGTTACCAACATCGCAGCAGCACTTGGCGTTGGTGCACGAGCATCAGCGACAAAATCTGCAATAGTGGTATCTGTCTCATGGCCAATTGCACTAATAATAGGTGTTTTGGTGTTAAAAATAACTCGAGCTAAAGACTCTTCGTTAAAAGCCCACAAATCCTCTATGGAGCCACCACCACGTGCCAAAATTAACACATCACAACGATTAGATCGATCAGCTGCTTCAATAGCATGAGCAAGTTTTATAGCTGATCCTTCACCCTGAACCACAGAGTCAAATAATAATATTTCAGCAAAAGGATAGCGCTTATATAGAACTCTAATAATATCTTGAATAACCGCACCCGAGGATGAAGAGATAACACCAATAGTATTAACCACTGATGGCAAAAGTTTTTTATGTTCAGTGTCAAACAGGCCTTCATCAGATAATTTATTTTTTAGCTGTTCAAAGGCTAAATTAAGATTACCAACGCCAACGGGTTCAATATGTTGAATGATTAATTGAAAATCACCCCGCGCTTCATATAGTGTTGGCGCAGCACGGACTAATATTTCCATGCCATTTTCTAGTGTAAATTTAATATTGCGTTGATTCAGCCTAAACAGTGCGCAGCGTATTTGACCGCGATTATCCTTAAGTGAAAAATACCAATGTCCAGAAGTGGGGCGAGCTAAATTAGAGATTTCACCCTGGAGCCAACAGCTAGGAATATTATCCTCAACGGTTTTATTGCACAGTGACAAAAAATCAGAGACTGTGTAGATTTCATCTAAATTAAACATTGATTATTGCTTGAGTAGGGCGAACACAGCGCCTGTGCCGCCGTCTTTATCAGGGCAAGAATTAAATGCCATCACTTGCGGGTGTTGGCTTAAAAAACTAACCACTTGAGTTTTTAAAATACTCATACTATTGTCAGAGTGATAACCCTTGCCATGAATAATATGAATAAATTCCTCATGTTGGTGATGATACATAAACTGACTCATAGATTCGCAAGCCTCCACTACAGTCTGGCCATGAAGATCAAGTGTTGGCGCAAAATCAATAGTACCATGTTTCATTTTTTTAATCAGCTTAGGAGAAAGGCCATTTTTAGCATGAGCAACTATTTTAGATCCACTTAAGCGCGCTTCAGTGATGTAACTATAGGCGGTAAATGCTGCTCGACTAATTCTTTGGTTGGTTTGCTGTTGACCATCTTTATCGATTGGCGCGCTAGTATCAACGCTATCTCTAAATAGCCGTTTATCTTCGTCGTTGATCATGATTGTTTGTGCATTAAAAAAGCCCTCAAAAGAGGGCTTAATTATAGCAATGTTAACTAAAAGTTTTACAGAGCTTTGATTTGTGCGTTTAAACGAGATTTCTTTCTAGCAGCTTGATTCTTATTCATTAAGCCTTTGCTTACTGACTGGTCCATCATTTTTTGCATCACTGCAAAACCACCTTGCGCCTCTTCTTTGTTGCCAGTTTCTAATGCGTAAGTTACCTTCTTGATAAACGTACGAACTTTAGCACGAATTTGTGAGTTATGCTTGTTACGTTTTGTTGATTGTCTTGCGCGTTTTTTTGAACCTGCTGAATTAGCCATCTTGATTTTAAGAGTTAAATTATTAAAGGCGTAATTATAAAGTCTTAGTTGCTAAAAGTCTAGGGGTAATTTGAAATTTAAATTAGCCATTGACACAATCCAATGCATCGATTGCATTTAATATTTTGCGTTTATTGAAAATCAAGTGCCAAGTTTTACCGCCTTGGGATTTCCACAGTGAAACGGCGCGTATACCTGATAGTAAAAGAGCTCTAATATGATTAGCAGTACGATGATTAGATAAATGTAGTTGTTCGCCTTTAACCATAATTCTTGGATTTAGTTTGCCCAGCGTGGTTTTGTAAAGCTCACCTAGTCTAGCAATTGAATTACTATGAGTTATTTCAAAGAATTCTTGTTTGTTTAAAGCGTTAATTTCAGCAGTAATGGTATCTAGCAAGGCTGGATTTTTCATTAACTTTTTCTCAAGGTTAATTAATGATAAAGCGTAAAAAACCACAGTCTGAATAGACTTAGTTTGTTTTCCCAGTGCAATTCGTAAAGCAGCCATGCCAATAGATAATTTCGCATGAGAATCAAACACCTCAGAGACGTTAACGCTTGAAGATACAATGCTTTTTAAGCTTGCTGTTGAACAATCTGTATCACAATCGCCATTTGAAGCAAGTTGATCAACTAGTGTGGCG
The DNA here is from genome assembly GCF_900128515.1 of Bathymodiolus heckerae thiotrophic gill symbiont. Classification (GTDB taxonomy): domain Bacteria; phylum Pseudomonadota; class Gammaproteobacteria; order PS1; family Pseudothioglobaceae; genus Thioglobus_A. Next base: position 37,476 of record NZ_FQTP01000003.1, on the reverse strand, counting down.
CTTTGTAAAACGCCAGTAAGTGCTAGAGTTTGGTTGTTTATTTTATTCATTACTTCGTTTTTCAATAATTGCACCACCTAGACAAATATCATTTTGATAGAAAACAATGGATTGCCCTGGGGTAACAGCCCTTTGTGATTTGGTAAAAATAATCTTAATACTATCACCATCCTTAGTGATTTTACAATCTTGAGAGGCTTGTCGATAGCGAATTTTGGCTTGGCAATCTAATGGGAAATCTGGCTCGTTACCGATCCAGTGATTATTTGAGGTGCTTAAACTATTGTGATATAGTAGTGGATGATCGCCTTGTACAACTAGTAGCTCGTTACTATCAATTCTTTTATCGGCAACAAACCAAGGCTCTGGAAAATCGCTAAAACCACCACCAATCTCCAGGCCTTTTCTTTGACCAATAGTATAAAAAGCCAAGCCTTGATGATGTTTAATGAACTGACCTTGTTCATCAATAATATCACCTTGATTTTTTGGTAAATAGGTTTCTAAAAATTCAGAGAAATTACGCTCGCCAATAAAGCAAATGCCAGTTGAGTCTTTTTTATCGGCAGTGATTAAGTCGTACTGATTGGCAATTTCTCTAACGCGAGTTTTGCTAATATTACCAAGTGGGAATAGACTTTTACTCAGTTGGTATTGACCCAGCAAATACAAAAAATAACTCTGATCTTTATCGTTGTCTAAACCAGTTTTTAGCTGATACTGGTTGTTATTATGTGTAATTCTGGCATAGTGGCCAGTGGCAATTTTGTCGGCGCCAAGCGAAAGTGCATATTCAAGAAACACTTTAAATTTGATTTTTTGATTGCATAGAACATCTGGATTTGGAGTCCTGCCTTTTTTATGCTCTTGTAAGAAATCTTCAAAAACATCTTCCCAATAATCTGCTGAGAAGTTTTTAGTGTGTAACTTAACACCTAATTTATCAGCAACTTTTTGCGCATCTGTAAGATCTTGTTCTGCAGTGCAATAGCCATCATTATCGTCTTCATCCCAGTTTTTCATAAACAGGGCTTCCACTTCATAGCCTTGTTCTAATAGCATCAAGGTTGCAACGGATGAGTCAACACCTCCTGACAATCCGACGATTATTTTTTCTGACTTATTCAAAGATTTCGTACGCTTGAACGATACGCTGAACTAATTTGTGTCGAACCACATCTCTAGAATGAAAATGACAGAATGAAATTTTTGGCTCGTTTTCTAACACTTTCATCGCATGCAGCAAGCCTGATTGACTTGGTCGTGCTAAATCAATTTGGGTGACGTCACCAGTAATTACCATTTTTGAGCTAAAACCCAGTCGCGTTAAGAACATTTTCATTTGTTCGGTGGTAGTGTTTTGCGCTTCATCTAGAATGATAAATGCTTCGTTTAAGGTTCGACCACGCATAAAAGCAAGCGGCGCTACTTCAATGACATTTTTATCAAGTAATTTTGTGACTTTGTCAAAGCCCATCATTTCATATAAAGCATCATAAATTGGACGTAAATAAGGGTCTATTTTTTCACTAAGATCACCTGGTAAAAAACCAAGTTTTTCACCGGCTTCAACCGCAGGTCGAACTAATACAATACGACGTACATCAGATTTTTCTAGCGCTTCAACAGCGCGCGCTACTGCAAGGTAGGTTTTTCCTGTACCTGCAGGGCCAATCCCAAACGTACAATCTTGATCTTTAATGGCTTTTACGTAAAGTTGTTGGTTGAGTGAACGTACATGGATAAACTTACGTTTAGTTTTAATATTAACTGATTCATTTGGTTGGTCATCCTGGGTATAGGCTTTAATGCTCATTTCTACATCGTGAATACTTATAGATTGAGACCTAGCGAGAACGCATAAATCTTTAAGTATTCGTGCAGCCAGATGTTGGCTTTCACCACGAATAACAAATTCCTCAGCTTTGTTATTAATCTCTACATCTAAACTTCTAGCAATAACCTCTAGGTTTCGATCAAAAGAGCCACAAATGCATGCTAACTGATCAGAGCTATCTATCTCTAAGGTTAATTGCATCAGCGTTAATTAATATTTGTAAAATGAAGTTCACCCATAAGCGAATTGCCACGTGCAGCTGTAATTTTGACATCAACAATTTGACCAATTAGTAATTCGTCACCCTTGAAGTGAGTATTGCGCATATTCTCTGTACGACCAAACATATTGTCGTCTTTTCTGGCTTTATTTTCTACCAGTACTTTTTGAATACTACCTACCATGGACTTTGAAATTATCTCAGTAGAAGTGTTAATAGTTTCTTGAACGCACTTTAATCGTTGTTTTTTAGTTGCCATACTGACATCGTCTGGATAGCTAGAAGCAGGTGTACCAGGACGTGCTGAATAGATAAAGCTAAAAGATTTATCAAATCCAATATTATTAATTAGGCTCATGGTATCTTCAAAATCTTGATCAGTTTCACCTGGAAAACCAATGATAAAATCAGACGATATAGAAATATCAGGGCGAATTTTACGTAATTTTCTAATCTTAGATTTATACTCAATAGCCATATGGCCACGCTTCATTAGGCCTAGGATTTTGTCAGAACCGCTTTGAATAGGTAAGTGTAAATGTGACACCAGTTCGGGTACCTCAGCATAAGCTTGAATTAAGCTGTCTGAAAATTCAACTGGATGAGAAGTGGTGTAACGAATGCGATCAATGCCATCAATTTGTGCAACAATATTAATTAATAAAGCTAAATCAGCATGTTCACCATCATCCATTAGCCCTAGATAAGCGTTTACATTTTGACCCAATAAATTAACCTCGCGAACGCCTTGGCTTGCCAAAATTTCTACTTCTTTAATAACATCATTAAATGGTCGAGAAACTTCTTCACCGCGCGTATATGGAACTACGCAGAATGTACAGTACTTACTACAACCTTCCATAATAGAAACAAAGGCGCTAACACCATTTGACTCAGGCGCTGGCAGGTGGTCGAATTTTTCAATTTCAGGAAAAGAAATATCAATACTGGTTTTTTTATCACCCAATACCTCATTAACCATAGTGGGTAAGCGATGCAAAGTTTGTGGGCCAAAAATAATATCTACATAGGGGGCGCGTTTAAGAATAAGCTCGCCTTCTTGTGAAGCGACACAACCGCCAACGCCAATAATTAATTTTGGATTTTTTTCTTTGAGTTTGCGCCAACGACCTAATTGATGAAACAATTTTTCTTGTGCTTTTTCACGAATAGAGCAGGTATTGAGTAATAATACGTCAGCCTCTTCCGGCTTGTCAGTTAAAGACAGATTGTGAGAATGCTTAAGCACATTAACCATTTGGTCGGAATCGTACTTATTCATTTGACAACCGAAAGTGCGGATGTGTAATTTATTCATAATGGAGTTTTTGACTATTAAGATTCAGCGGTTTTCTGAATGTGCAATGTTTGTGTTGGGAAGGCTATTTCAGCATTATGCTTATCAATAATATTAGCCACTTCAAGTAAGATTTCTTGCTTTATTTTTTGATACTCGCCTTTTCCAGTGGTATTGGTAAAAGCATAAATATTGAAATCAATCGATGAAGCGTTAAAGTAATTAAAGTACACACGTAGAGCTTGAGTTTTATCAATATCCTTATGTGTTTTAAGCATGCTTTCAACGTCAGCAACAATCTCCGGCATTTGCTTAATATCATCATAACGAATGCCAACCACTTCTTTAATGCGACGATTGGTCATGCGCGATGGGGTTTCAATTGGAATAGAGGCAAAGATTGAATTTGGGATGTAAACCGGATTTTTACTAAAGGTGCGAATGCGAGTCATGCGCCAGCCGATCTTCTCAACTGTTCCTTCAAACTCACTTGAACGAATCCAATCACCTGTTGAAAAAGGCTTATCCATTTGAATCATCAGTCCACCAAAAATATTTGAGAGCATGTCTTTAGCGGCAAAGCCCATCACAATACCACCTACACCACCAAAGGTGAGCAAGCTTGAAATTGAAAATCCTAGATGTTGTGCAATGCCTAGTAAAATGGCTACAACTACTAGGATTTTAAAGAGTCGTGTGAATAGGCGTACAGAGTCGTTATTTACACTATTATCTGCCTCAACCAAATAGTTTTCAACACCTGATATAACGCGCACTACACCCCAGGTGATGATAAATATTGGCGTAATATCAATGTATTCTACAACGGTTGTAAGTGCGGTAATTTGATCTTTAAAAGCACTGATAGAAAAATACAACCAACCAAACCAAATCAGTACTTTTAGCGGTGCAGAGATGGCTTTGACTAAGTGGTCATCTAGTTGATTTTTGGTTTTTCCAGCGTGCTTGGCAACTTGACTTATGATAAACCCTAAGACAATATGAGCAACTAGCGCTACGGCAAATAAAATACCAGCAGCCTGGTAAGGAGTCATGTTCTGTAAAAATTCATTCATAATCAATATTTTAGCGCTTATTTAAGATATTTGAGTGGATTAATTGCTTGATTAAATTTCTTCATTTCAAAGTAAAAAGGCTGGCTAGTTGTACTGGCAATTACTTCACCTTTTTTAACCTGATCGCCTAAGTTAACTCGAAGAGCCTGAGTTTGAGTGTAAGTTGAGTTAAATCCTAGTGGATGACGCATAATAATCATTTGACCGTAGCTTTTCATTTTGTCACCAATATAGATAATTTTTCCGTCCCGAATAGCGCGAATTTCTTGTCCATTATGGGTGTTAAACGCCAAACCAGAGTGCTTTTTAGAGTAAGTTTGACTTACCTTTGCATTAACTGGAATATGCCAATTTGAGGATTTTTTTTGACTTTTAGCGCTTGGCTTTCTAGATTTTTGACTAGTTTTTGCAACTGTACTGTCAGTCACTCGTCGACTTTTGTGCGTAATTGTAGATTTATTATTTAAGCGTTGATGGTTAATATTTTCGAGATGAGAGGATTTTTCAATCACAATCACGGCTTGTTTGGGTGATTGAGAATAACAACCTGTTAATGACAAAATAACAGTAATACTGAGAAATTTAACCCACATACCAAACTCCAAAAATAACCATAACAATAAGTCCGTAACCCAAGCGATCAATATATTTTTTCAACCATTGGTCGCAAGCACCACCATAAGCCTTAACCAGTCCAGCAACTAAATAATACCTTGCGCCACGAGCAATCAGGGAGATAGCAATAAAAGGCAATAACGGCATCGCCATACTACCTGCGCTAATGGTGGCCAGTTTGTACGGAATAGGGCTAAAGGCAGCAATACCAACAACCCAAATACCATACTCATCAAAAAAACCTTTAATCAAATCAATAGATTCTGGCTTTAAAAGCTCATAGCTCAGTAAGAAGTTTAATAAAATATCGCCGAGTAAATAGCCAGACAATCCACCCAATACAGAAAAAACCGTAGCAATTAAGGCGAATGAATAAGCTTTATCGGGTTGTTTTAACGCCATTGGCGCTAATAAAATATCGGGTGGTGGATAAGGTAGTACGCTAGATTCCAAAAAACTTACCCCAGATAGCCAGTAAACAGCAAATTTACTTTGCGCCCAATCTAGTGTTTTTTGGTAGATCTTGGAAAAAATTTGCATGCAGGATTAACTATCTTTTAACATTGGGAAGCCTAGTGCCTCGCGTGAGTCAAGATAAATTTTTGCTACTTTTTGACTCATACCGCGTACGCGTCGAATAAAACGAGCTCGATCAGTCACACTAATGGCGTGGCGTGCATCGAGTAAGTTAAATAAATGCGAGGCTTTCATGACTTGTTCATAAGCTGGATAAGGCAAGGCTTTTTCAATTAATTGTTCATTCATAGCTTCAGCTTCATCAAACTGTTTGAATAGTACATAGGTATCAGCAATTTCAAAGTTATATTTTGACTGCTCCACTTCATTTTGATGAAATACATCGCCATAACTCACACCCTGCGTCCAAACCAAATCAAACACACTGTCCACGCCTTGTAAGTACATGGCTAAACGCTCAAGACCATACGTTAGTTCACCGGCAACTGGTTTGCAAGCTAGACCGCCAACTTGTTGGAAATAAGTAAATTGTGATACTTCCATACCGTTTAGCCAAATCTCCCAACCCAAGCCCCAAGCACCTAAAGTCGGTGACTCCCAGTTGTCTTCAACAAAGCGTACATCATGCTTGGTTAAATCAATACCAATTTCGGTTAAAGACTCTAAGTATAAATCTTGAATATTCTTAGGCGAAGGTTTTAGGATTACCTGAAATTGATAATAATGTTGCAGGCGGTTTGGGTTTTCACCATAGCGACCATCAGTAGGGCGGCGTGAGGGCTGAACGTAGGCTGCATTCCAAGGCTCAGGGCCAATGGCTCGCAAGAAGGTGGCAGGGTGGAAGGTTCCAGCACCCATTTCCATGTCAAACGGCTGTAATAATGTACAGCCCTTGGAGGCCCAAAAAGTTTGTAATTTTAAAATTAAATTTTGAAAAGATGCTGTGGCGTCTAAGTCTGAAATTGACATATTTAATCAATACAAATGAAATAAATTTTACCTTTATTTCATTTGTACAAGCCCTGCATTATTAGAGTATTTTTAATCAACAAAATTATTATCTACTAAAAACTTCCTGCCTTTATTTGTTAGAGTATATGGTGCCGACCAGTATATCATTTGAATGTATTTGTTATTTTCTAATTTTTCTATATAAACCTTAGCTTTGGTTTTTGAATTGATTGGGAGTTTTTCGAGAATTTTAGAAATTAACGGTTCTTCTTCAATTTTTCCATATTTTGAAATAATGAGTAAAACATCAATTAAATCCTTCTCTAATCCTAACTCTTCATCCGTTTCTTTAATTTTTTTTATTTTCGTCTTCTGTTTATTATTTTTATTTAATAATGCTTTAAGATCTTCTATTTCAGCATCTTTTCCCTCTAAATCACTTTCATACTCAAATTTTACTTCTTTAATATTTCTTCTAATATTGATAGATTGTTCTTTTGTTAGCAAGGTGTTGTTTTCAATTTCTTGTTTAAGGTTTACTAATTCTTCTTGCCTCTTTTTGTGAAATTTATAAACAGGAGTTGAGAGATAAGGCAATATAAAAATGACACCAAGTGTTGTCAAAAGAGGAAAGACAAGTGTCGAATCCCAATACCAATTATTTTGAAAAAAAGTTTTATCAATGTAAATGATTTTTTCACCAATCTTCATTGACGAGAAAACCACTAAAATAAATTGATAATTCCATGCACACCATGAAACAAAGAAGTAGCCAAATAAAGGACTGGTCGCTTTGTCGTAAAGGTTTAATTTAATGGAGTTTATTAATTCATTCATATTTTTTAGTTTTTAAATTATTCAAGACAATGTTACTTATGTTTGGTTATATTAGTCTGTATTATTTTTGTATAAATTTGGCAATTAATCAAAATGACACAAAAAATGCGAGATAAATCTCGCATTTTTAATCTTAACTTAAAGTTGGTTAGTACTTATAAGACTCTGGCTTATATGGGCCTTCTTTCGGTACATTGATGTATTTAGCTTGTACGTCTGTTAGTGTTGTTAATACACCGCCAAAACCGCCAACCATTCCAGCTGCAACTTCTTCATCAAGTTTTTTAGGTAGAACCTCTACGTAAATATCGCCACCGTTGTCAGCAAATTTTTCATCAAATAAATGCATTTGTGCTAATACTTGGTTAGCAAATGATCCATCCATAATACGACTTGGATGTCCCGTTGCATTGCCTAAGTTAACTAAACGACCTTCAGATAATAAGATTAAATAATCAGATTTGTCATCACTTCTAAAGACGCGGTGAACTTGCGGCTTAACCTCGTCCCAACGCCAGTTGTCACGCATAAATTGTGTATCGATTTCATTGTCAAAGTGGCCGATATTACAAACCACTGAACCTTTTTTCAGCATTTGTAGCATGGCAGAATCACAAACGTTAAAGTTACCTGTAGTGGTGACGATAAGATCAGTAGTAGCTAATAAGCGCTGATTAATATCAGTGGTTTTTCCTGTATTAAAGCCTTTTTTGTAAGGAGAAACAATCTCAAACCCATCCATGCAAGCTTGCATGGCGCAGATTGGATCAATTTCAGAGATTTTAACAATCATGCCTTCTTGACGAAGTGATTGAGCAGAGCCTTTGCCCACATCACCGTAACCAATAACCAATGCTTTTTTGCCCGACATTAGCATGTCAGTACCACGCTTAATTGCATCGTTTAATGAGTGACGACAACCATATTTGTTGTCATTTTTTGACTTGGTTACTGAGTCATTAACGTTGATTGCAGGTACTTTCAACGTGCCTTCTTCCATCATTTCAAGTAGGCGGTGAACACCAGTTGTGGTCTCTTCACTAATGCCATGAATATCGTTTAACATTTCAGGGTATTTTTCATGCAGCATTTGGGTTAAATCACCACCATCATCAAGCACCATGTTGGCATTCCAAGGCTTGCCATTGTCTAAAATAGTCTGCTCAATACACCATAAGAATTCTTCTTCAGTCTCACCTTTCCAGGCAAATGTTGGAATGTCTGCTGCAACCATTGCTGCTGCTGCATGATCTTGTGTTGAGAAAATATTACAACTTGACCAGCGAACTTGTGCACCTAAATCAACCAATGTTTCCATTAGTACTGCCGTTTGAATAGTCATGTGAATACAACCCAAGATGCGTGCATCTTTAAGTGGTTGCTCGTTGCGGTATTTGTCACGCAGTGTCATTAGTGCTGGCATTTCAGCTTCTGCTAACTCTACTTCTTTACGGCCAAATTCAGCCAAATTCATATCAGCTACTTTATAGTCGTTGTTATCAATTGTCGGATTACTCATTTTTTCTCCTTTAGAAAATTTAAAAAAATGAGCGTCGTTTTGTTTTGATAGCCAAGCCTGATGGATATCAAATCCATGCAACGCTCCTTGGCAGTTTGGCTATTATACCAAACTTGATTTATATAATTTTATTTCAATAAATGCACTCGGTCAGTTTTTTCCCAAGTGATGTCAGCTTCGGTACGACCAAAATGTCCGTAACTTGCAGTTTTTTGATAAATTGGACGCTTAAGATCAAGCATTGCGATTAAACCTTTAGGGCGCAAGTCAAAATGCTCACGTACAAGCGCTTCAATTGCTTCAATTGAAATTGTACCAGTGCCGAAAGTTTCTACACTAATTGAAGTTGGCTCAGCCACACCAATGGCGTAAGACACTTGCACTTCACAACGTTGCGCCAAACCTGCAGCAACAATATTTTTAGCCACATAGCGAGTTGCGTACGCAGCAGAGCGATCAACTTTTGAAGGATCTTTGCCTGAAAAAGCACCGCCACCATGACGCGCCATGCCGCCATAAGTATCAACAATAATTTTTCGACCAGTAAGACCTGCATCACCCACAGGGCCACCAATCACAAAATTACCTGTTGGATTGATGTGAAATTTGGTTGAATCTGTTAGCCATTTGCTAGGCAATACTGGCTTAATAACCTCTTCTAAAATCGCCTCGCGTAAATCATCTAAAGAAATATCTTCATCATGCTGAGTTGATAATACCACTGCATCAATGCCGACGATTTTATGACCTTCATAAATACAAGATACTTGAGATTTTGCATCTGGGCGTAACCAAGGTAATGCGCCGTTTTTCATTAGTTCTGCTTGTTTGGCAACCAAACGATGAGCGTATAAAATTGGTGCAGGCATGTAAACATCAGTAGCGTTACACGCATAACCAAACATCAGACCTTGATCACCCGCACCTTGTTCGTGGTTTGTAAATTCATCAACACCCATAGCGATGTCTTGTGATTGCTCACCCAGAAGGTTGATTAAATCGCAAGTATGGCCATTAAAGCCGTATTCTTCTTTGTCGTAGCCAATGCCAATAATGGTTTCACGTACGATTTTTTCATAATCAATCTTAGCACCCGTGGTGATTTCACCGGCTAATACAACGTGATTATCTTTAACTAAAGTTTCAACAGCAACGCGAGAGTTTTTGTCTTGCGTTAGTGCAGCATCTAAAATTGCATCAGAAATTTGATCGCAAACTTTATCAGGATGTCCTGCTGAAACAGATTCGGAAGTAAATATCATTTTTTGCTCTCCTTGTGAATGTTAAAAACCATTTTTAAGAAGGGTTTCCAGTGAAGGAGGACGCCTACTTTAGCTTAATTTAACTACTCTAGGTAGTAACGCTAGCAATCGGGATAAATCAGCGTTTGACGGTATTATAACAAAAGTTAGTATTTATTCTAGACTTATTTTTAGAGCAATGGCGCTGACGAATGGCGCACTTATTAAGCTCAAGACTAAAAACATGGCTAGAAAATATAGCTGCCCATCAATCGTTAAACCGAATTGCGCCTGAGATACAGCACTTGAAGCGAAGATTAAAATCGGGATATAAAGGGGCAAAATTAATAATGACAATAGCATGCCGGAGTTTTTAATACCGACAACAAGTGAAGCGCCAATACTACCAATAAGACTCAAACTTGGGGTTGCAAGCAGTAAGGTGATCATCAATATTTTAATGCCTTCATCATCCAAAAATAGAAAAAGCCCTAATAAAGGTGATAGCAAAATAATTGGGATGCCAGTCAGTAACCAATGTGCAAAGATTTTGGATAATATTAGTAAGGGTAGTGAATGATGTGATGTGATCATTTGCTCCAGTATGCCATTTTCAAAATCATGATGAAATAATGCGTTAAGCGACAATAACACCGCAAGCATGCTTGCTACCCAAATAATTCCTGCTGCAATTTGTGATAATACAGCCGCTTCTGGACTGATAGCTAAAGGGAATAAGGAAACAGAAATGATAAAAAATAATAAAGGATTAAGTACGCTAGAAGGGTTGCGCAGGGCAACGCGTAGATCACGCTTGAGTGTTTGTAGGTAAATATTCATAATGCCAACACTCGTTGATTAGCCAAAGCTGAATCTTGATGGGTGGTAAATAAGCACAAGCCGCCATTATTACAGTGCTTTTCAATGCGACTTTCTACGATTTTTACGCCAGTAGGGTCAAGTGCAGTAAAAGGCTCGTCTAATAGCCATATCTTAGCCTTGGAAACGAATAATCCAGCCAAAATGACGCGACGCTTTTGCCCCGCAGAAAGATTGGCGCAGTATTCATCTTTATAACCTTTAAGACCGATATCACCCAATGCTTGAATCAGCTGCTGTTGATCAGTACTTTTATTTAAAGCGCTTAGAAATTCTAAATTTTCAAGGCTACTAAGCTCGCCACTAAGGGCTGCTTGATGGCCTAGATAAAAAACCTCTTGTCGGTATTCTTCGGATTTAACTGAGTGCTGATTCCAGCTAATTTCACCATGTTCACGAGCGCTAACGCCAGCTAGAATTTTTAATAATGATGTTTTGCCACTGCCGTTAGTGCCAGTAATATGCAGCACTTCACCGACATTTACCTGGAAAGATAAGTTGCTAAAGAGTTGGTTGTAGCCTCTTTGGCAACTTAAGTCATTAATAACAAGTGATGACATGATCGGTTAATGTCTACCAGAATTTGTACCAAGGACTATCTGTCTCTGCAGACACTTCTTTGGTAGCTGGTTGAGTTTTTTGAACAGGCTCTTTTATTTTAATTTCTTGAGAATTGACTGATTTGATAGTACTTTTTTGATCAGCTTTTTGTTGTTTGGCTTGTACTAGTTCAATCTTTTTTTTTAACGCATCAGCTTGAGCCTTTTCTGCAGCAATTTTTTCATTGGCAATTCTTTGCTCTTCTGCAGCCTGTGCTTTTTCTTTGGCTTGCTTGACCGCTTCTATTGAGGCTTTTTCTTCGGCGATGCGTTTATCTTCTAATTCTTTTTCTTTATCGGTTAACGCAGGCAAGCTATCAATTCCTGAGGTTTTAATATCAGCCAGCTTATTATTGTTAAACGTTAGTGCTAGGCGATAGTGAATATCATCTTTTTCATGTAGCGTTGAATGATTGATATAGTCCCACTGATTATTATGAAACGGATCAACGATACTTGGTGAACCGATTAAATCTTTTACTTGTGCTTGAGACATGCCAACTTTAAGTTGATTAATTTTAAAGCGATCTAAAACTGAGCCTTGATTAATATCATCCTTATAAAATGTCGGTAATAATAAATCGGGAAGGATATCTGGCATGTCTGGAAGTTCAGGCATGCTAGGCATAGAAGGCGAACATGCAGATATAAATGGTAATGAGAATGAGAATACAATCAAAGTTAGTTTGTTCATTTGTAATTAATTGGTTAAAATGATTAAGAATTATTTAACTGATTTTACCTCAAGGATGAGAATATGGATGCTCAAGATTTAAAAACTGCAGGCCTGAAAGTAACCCTGCCTAGACTTAAAATTTTAGAGATTTTAGAGAAGGCTGAAAAACACCATATGAGTGCTGAAGATATTTACCGAGCACTGGTAATGCAAGGTGAAGAGGTTGGTGTAGCAACAATTTATCGAGTATTAACTCAGTTTGAAGAAGCAGGTATGATCAATAAGCTTAATTTTGATAACGGTCAAAGTGTGTATGAGTTGTCGAATGCAGAACACCATGATCATTTATTGTGTATTAAATGTGGCAAGATTGATGAATTTAATGATGAAGTGATTGAGCAGCATCAGCATGACATTGCAACAAAATACGGCTATCAATTAACAGATCATTGCTTATATTTATATGGCCTGTGTAAAGATTGTCAATAATTAAACAGTACTAATCATGGATGATTTTATTGTTAGAGCGCTGATTGCAGCGCTCGGAATTTCCGTTATTGCGGGCTCGTTGGGTTGTTTTGTGATTTGGAAGCGTATGAGTTATTTTTCTGAGTCTATTTCCCATTCAGCTTTGTTGGGTGTTTCTTTAGGATTGGCAACTGGCTTAGGTATTCATACTGGCTTAGTGGTTATTGGTGTAATTTTTGCAGGACTAATTGTTGTTTTACAGCAAAGAAAAATCTTATCAAATGATGCTATATTGGGTATATTTTCTCATCTAGCATTATCACTAGGTATTGTAGTCTTGAGCATTGTAGGTGGCGCGAATACAGATTATTTCTCGCTGTTATTTGGTGATATTTTATCAATCACCAATCTAGATATTATTTGGATTTATACCGTGTTGATTATTGTAGTAGGTTTGTTGATGGTATTTTGGCAGCGCTTATTATTGCTTACATTGAACGAAGAATTAGCCGTTTCTCAAGGGCTTAATCGTACAGCTTATCAGTTATTATTTATGTTGATGATCGCACTAACTGTATCGGTTTCTGTACAAATTGTTGGTGTGTTGTTAATTACTTCGTTGTTAATTATCCCACCAGCAGTTGCTAGAATGTTTGCACACACACCAACAAGTATGGCTCTACAGTCAATTGGTATCTCTATTGCGGCCGTACTAATGGGTTTGAGTGCGTCAATATTTTATGATTTGGCCACAGGCCCAATGATTGTTATTGCCTTGGGCGTATTATTTGTAATCTCGCAATTACTACCAAGAAGAGTAAGCTAATTAAGCCAATGCATCGTTTAGTTCAGTTAGCTGGTTGGTTTGCTGCTCGACAACCAGTGGTTCGATAATTGCTTCTAAATCACCTTCCATAATTTCTGCCAACTTATACAAAGTTAGATTGATTCGATGGTCAGTAATGCGTCCTTGCGGATAATTATAAGTACGAATCCTTTGAGAGCGGTCACCACTACCAACAAGCTCTTTACGGGTTGATGCTTGTTCTTTATGTTGGATTTGTTGCTGTGCATCCAAAATTCTGGATGCAAGTACAGACATTGCCTGAGCCTTATTTTTGTGTTGTGAACGACCATCTTGACACTCAACTACTGTACCCGTAGGAATATGGGTAACACGAACGGCAGAGTCGGTTTTATTAACGTGCTGACCACCTGCGCCACTAGCTCTAAAAGTATCAACACGAACGTCACTCATATTAATATTAACTTCTTCAATATTTTCAACTTCTGGCATTACTGCAACTGTGCAAGCTGAAGTATGTACACGACCTTGAGATTCAGTTTCTGGTACACGTTGAACTCGGTGAGCGCCTGATTCAAATTTTAGTTTTGAATAAACATCGGTACCACTAATGCGTGCAATAATCTCTTTGTAACCACCATGATCACCCGCATTTGAACTCATGATTTCCACCCGCCATTTTTGTTTTTCTACGTAGCGAGAATACATTCTAAACAAGTCACCAGAAAAAATAGAGGCCTCATCACCACCGGCACCTGCACGTATTTCGACAATAATATTGCGTGAGTCATTAGGGTCTTTAGGTAGTAAAGATTTTTTAAGATCAAGATCTAGACGCTCTAAATTTTGTTTAGCATCGCCAATCTCTTCTTTAGCCATTGCCTTAATTTCAGCATCATCCTCTTCAAGCATCATCTTGGCATCTTCAAGATTCTCTACCGTTAACAAGTATTCTTGATACTGGTCATTGACTGGTGTTAGTTGTGAATATTCAATAGATAGCTCTCTAAATTTTTTTGCATCACTAGCAACATCTGGATCACTGAGCATGGCGCCAACTTCCTCAAGACGCATGGACATTTGTTCTAATTTGGTAAGAATGGATTCGTTCATTATTTTTTAATATTTGGAATACAGCCTTTGCACTGGTCTAAATCAGTGTGAGAAGTTTGTTTAATGTTTTTAAAAGTAGTATGAAGTATTTTATTGGTTAATTGATCGCCTAATTTCTTAATAATTTGCTCGCTGTCACCACCATTTTTAAGACGTTTTAAAGCATCTTCTACTGCATCTTCTTTAATCTGATTGGCGTTACTTCGATAACTCTGAACCAGCTGCTCATTTGGCAAAATAGACAGCCATTTGTTAAAAACTTGCGATTGTTTAATGATAATCTCTTGTGCTAACACTTTCTCTTTTTCGCGCGAGCCAATATTGTCGCTCACTACTTGCTCTAAGTCGTCAATAGTATAAAGATAAACATCATTCAGCTGACCAACTTCAGGCTCGATGTCTCTTGGGATGGCAATATCAAGTATAAACATTGGTTTATGCTTGCGCTGCTTGAGTGCGCTTTCAATTAAGCCTTTGCCAATAATGGGTACCGACGCAGCTGTTGATGAAATAATAATATCGGCCTGGTGAATAACGCTTGAAAATTGCTTGAGACTGACTGACTGTGCTCCGTACTGTTCGGCAATTTTTTTGGCATTTTCAATGGTTCTATTGGCAACGATCATATTTCGAACACCTTTTTGATTGAGGTGTTGAGCACAGAGCTCAATCATTTCTCCGGCACCAATTAGTAGAACTGTTTGTTCTGATAAATCAGAAAAAATCTTTTCACTAAGTTTGACAGCGCAATAGGCAATAGACACAGGTGACAATCCAATTTGAGTATCTGTACGAACTTTTTTAGCAGTTGAAAAAGCATGTTGAAATAGCTTTTCTAATTTTTTATTCAAAGTTCCAGCTTGTTTGGCAGCGTGGTATGCGTCTTTTAATTGGCCTAAAATTTGTGGCTCACCTAGTACTAATGAGTCTAATCCACAAGCAACATTGCAGATATGTGATAACGCATCATCTGTTTCAAAATAAACCAAATAAGGGTCGACTTCTGCTCTAGGAATATCGTGTGTTTTTGCAAGGTAGTTGCTTAAAATTTCTTTAGCATTGTCATCATTGACAACTGTATAAATTTCTGAACGATTACAAGTAGACAAAATAACGCAAGCTTCAATACCATCGATGGTATTTAATTTTTGTAACTCTTCGGTTAGTCGGTTGGGTGAAAATGCGACACGCTCACGCACTGCAACTGGCGCTTTTGCGTGGTTAACACTTAAAATAGCAATGCGTGACATAAACCCAAATAACAAATATAAATAAGCGCTTGATTATACCTAAGTAGAGCTTTTTTAGGCACTAGCTATTGAGCTTAATGTTAGAATGTGTCCACTTATGAAACGGCTTTTAACACTATTTTTTTTACTCATTCTACAAGGTTGTGCTACCCAGCCAATTTACCCACAACAGGTGATAATATCTAGCGATATTCCTAGTGAGTGGCAGCTAAAGGGTCGTATCGGTGTTGTTACACAGGACAAGGCTCAAAATTTTAGTTTTAAAATTAAGTTTCAACAACAGGCGTTTGATTTAGCGTTAACTGGAGCTTTGGGCTTAGGTCAGGTTAATATTATTTCACAAGTGGGTGGCTTGTACATTGATGGAAATATATCATCATTGAGTTTAAAGCAATGGATGGATCAAGAACTAGGCTGGCACTTCCCTTTACAAAAACTTGCAGATATAGTATTTCTGCATCAGCTAAATATTGACGATAACTGGCAGGTTATTATTAGTAAATATGGGCCATATAGAGAAACAAGTGTGGCTAAAGTAGTTAGGTTGACACATCAAAGAAAACCCATAAAAGTCAAACTCTTATTGAAAGAAATAACCCCTATTTTGGATTAACCCTTAAGTTAAAATGATTGAAAAATTCATTAAATTAGCATGATAGAAGAAGATTCTTTAGTAGGCGGAACAGATCAGGGTAGCGAAGATATTGTTATAACTTCTGTTCGTCCGGATACCTTGTCTGAATATATTGGACAAGACGATGTCAAATCTCAAATGGCACTTTTTATTGAGGCGGCTAAAAAGCGTGGTGATGCACTTGACCATTGCTTAATTTACGGTCCGCCAGGGCTTGGAAAAACCACGCTAGCCAATGTTATTGCCAATCAAATGGGTGCAGGATTAAAACAGACATCTGGCCCAGTTCTAGAGCGTTCGGGTGATTTAGCCGCAATTTTAACGAAATTAGAGCCTTATGATGTCTTGTTTATTGATGAAATTCATCGTCTTAATCCAGTGGTTGAAGAGATTCTTTACCCAGCTTTAGAAGATTTTAAGCTTGATATTATGGTTGGAGAGGGTGTAGCTGCACACTCAGTTCAACTTAAGCTTCCACCCTTTACTTTGATTGGTGCAACTACGCGCGCCGGCATGCTAACCTCACCACTGCGTGATCGTTTTGGCATTGTTCAGCGTTTGGAATTTTATAATAATAAAGACTTGCAAGTGATTGTTGAGCGCTCTGCCAAAATATTAAGCATTGAAATTGAATCAAGTGGTGCGTACGAGATAGCCAGGCGTTCACGTGGCACCCCAAGAATTGCCAACCGTTTGTTGCGTCGTGTTAGAGATTTTGCTGATATAAAAACAGATGGCATTATTCATCAGCAAATTGCCAATGAAGCATTGAGTATTTTGAAGGTGGATGCACTAGGATTAGAGCAACTTGATCGTGATTATTTGTCAATTATGATTCATAAATTTTCAGGTGGACCTGTTGGTCTTGATACTTTGGCGACTGCCATTGGTGAAGAACGAGGCACTTTAGAAGATATGGTTGAGTCATATTTAATTCAGCAGGGCTTTATACATCGCACCCCTCGTGGGCGAAGTGCAACTAAGTTGGCTTATGAGCATTTAGGTGTAGCAACATCCTCTAATCACCAAGATTTGTTTTAATGAGTGATTTACAGGTTAGGATTTATTACGAAGATACCGATAGTGGTGGCGTGGTTTATTATGCCAATTATCTAAAATTTATTGAGCGTGGTCGAAGTGAGTTTTTACGCGAGATGGGCTTTGAACAGGACCAATTAATCATTCAGCAAAATATTATTTTTGCGGTTAAATCTATTCAGGCAGATTACTTATCACCTGCTCGTTTTAACGATTTAATTAGTATTCATACCGAAGTGGAAAAAACTCGACATGCTAGCTTGATTTTTTCGCAGAAAATCAAGGATCTTAAGCAAAATAAGGTATTATTTAAAGCACAAATTACCGTTGCCTGTTTGAATGCACAAAGTTTTAAGCCAAGTGCAATTCCAAGCAACATTCTGGAGAAAATAAATGGACAATAGTTTATCAATTTTAAGCCTAATTCTTAGCGCTGGTTTTGTCGTGCAAGTGGTTATGTTTATCCTAGTGTTAATGAGTATCTATTCTTGGACGATTATCATGTCTAAAAAGAAGGTGCTGATGGATGCTAATAAAGATGTTAAGCGTTTTCATAATAACTTTTTAGCAGATACAGATCTGGCTTTATTACATGGTCAAATTCCTGATCAAGTGTCTAATCACACCCCTATGGAGCATATTTTTGACGCCGGTTATGGTGAATTCACCCACTCCACTT
Source organism: Bathymodiolus heckerae thiotrophic gill symbiont (assembly GCF_900128515.1). Lineage (GTDB taxonomy): Bacteria > Pseudomonadota > Gammaproteobacteria > PS1 > Pseudothioglobaceae > Thioglobus_A. The sequence continues at coordinate 19,265 of NZ_FQTP01000003.1, read as the reverse complement.
CGGCTTCAAATCAAGCTTTGGTAATGAACTCTGAGCGTGCTTATCGTTCAATGAACACAGCGGTTAATAATGAAGTAGATCGCTTGGATCATGGTTTAAGTGTGCTAGCAATGATTGCTTCATCAAGTCCTTATATCGGTTTGTTTGGTACAGTATGGGGAATCATGCATTCTTTTATTGGCCTTGCTTCTGTTAAGCAAGCAACGATTTCAATTGTAGCGCCGGGTATTGCTGAAGCACTGATTGCTACAGCATTTGGTCTATTTGCAGCGATTCCAGCAACCATTGCTTACAATCGATTAATTACACAAGTGGGCGAGATTAATAACAAATACACGTCTTTTGTGGAAGAGTTGTTTGTTACTTTCCAAAGACAAAAATAAGCTTGACTCATGATTGAATTACCACAACGTCGCCGACCTAGTGTTGATGCAAGCATCAACATTGTGCCGTATATCGATGTCATGTTGGTATTGTTAGTTATCTTTATGATGACAACGCCAATTATTGAACAAGGTATTGAAGTGGATTTACCAACGGCAGATGCCCAAATGGTTGATTTTACTGAACAGCAGCCAACCATTATCACCATCAACAAAGATGGTGAATATTTTATTAATTCACTAAATGAAGATGATTCTGATGTTGCTCAGGGTGAGAGGTTGCCACTTGGTATTATTGCTGGACGTGTCAGTGCTCGATTAGAAATCTATCCAAGTATGAAAGTATTTGTACGAGGTGATGCAAATGTAGCCTACGGCTCTGTTGTATCACTGATGTCATTCTTACAAAAGCAGGGCGTTGATAAGGTTGGTATTGTTACTGAATCGGCTGAAAACTAATGAAAGCCGATTTAATTAAAAAAATCAAACTACCAAAAATCGCAAAAAAACATCCGTTTGCTTTTTGGGCGGCAATTGTATTACACGTGGCTTTGGTTATCGGCTTGGTATTTACCAATGTTCAGCGCTGGGAAATTCCAAAGCAGTCAGCAAAATCTTCTAGTACCGCAGTGCCTAAAGCAGTAACCATCGACCTAACTGAAATAAAAAGAGAAAAGCAGCGTCTGATTGATATCAAACAAAAGCGTGAAAAGCGTTTGGTAGAGCTTAAGCGTGCAGAAAAACGCGTTGAAAACGAACGCTATAAAGAGCAACAGCGTCTTAAAAAATTAAAAGCCAAAACCAAAAAAGAAAAACAAGCTAAGGCGAAAGCCGAAAAAAGTAGAAAAATAGCTGAGAAAAAAATCCAGCAAGCATTAAAGACAAAGAAAGTTGCTGAGAAAAAAGCAAAAGAAGCAGTGAAGAAGAAAAAACTAGCTGAAAAGAAGGCTAAAGAAGCACAAAGAAAAGCCGATGCTGCTGAAAAGAATAAGAAAAAAATTGAAAATCAGCGCCAAGCCGAAGCTAATAAGTTTGAAAAAGAGCAAGATAACCGCTCTTTAAAGAAAGAAATTCAAGCTGAGGAAGATCAAGAAAGATCTATTGCTCAAGAAGACATATTAAATGAGTTAAAAGCAAACTACATTAATCAAATTGCTTCAAGAGTGAAAGAAAAATGGCGCCCCAAAAAAAGTGCAAAGGATCATTGGGGGTGTGATGTTTACATCCTGCAAGATCTAAACGGTAAAGTGCAAAGTGTTAACATACAATCTTGCAATATTAGCAATAGCGCAGAAGAGAGAGTTTTTAAAGAAACTATTGAGCGCGCAGTTTATAAAGCTTCACCTTTACCGCATGCGCCTGATAAAAGCGTATTTGATCGTGAAATATTATTCCACTTTAGAGTAAATTAATGCTGCCAAATAAAACCAATATCGATGAAATTAGCATTGATTTAAACGATGATGAAAAAAACCAGCTAACTTTTCAGCTTTGTCAGATTTTAGAAAATTGGAAGCTTGAAGATGCTCAGCAGCTAAATGTTTTAGATCTTGAAGAAGTGCTAAAGCCAAGACATCTATACATGTATCGCCGTGGCGATAAAGCATTTGAGTTTGATAATGATATGGTCAAACGCGCAAAAATGATTCTAGGTATCGATGAATCATTAGGTACAACATTTCCAACCAATAAAGAATATGCGAGTGTCTGGTTAAAGCGTAATGTTAAAAAATTCAAACACAAAACCCCTTTAGAACTTATGCTTAGCGGTGAATCGGGCATGACTCGTGTTTGGCATTTTCTTGATTGCACACAAGGGTGGCGTAGTTGAATAAAATTGAAGTTATTACTCAGACAGAAGCCTTATACACATTAAGGGTTTTAACCAATAATACCGATGTATTGGTTGAAGAAATCAATCTACTTGCTAGAAATAATAAAGCACAATTTCAACATGCACCGGTTATCTTGGAAATTGAGAGTCGTAATTTTCAGGCTAATGATTTAGCTGTGCTGATTGAAATTTTGGCGCAAAATGAAATGGTTGCTGTGGGTATTCGCTCACGCAAGCAAGAATTGATTGATTTTGCTAAATTTTCTGGTTTGGCGGTTTTTGGAAAATCATTATCGCCTAGTAGCAAAAGCAAAATTAAAGTTCAGGAAATTCAGCGGCCAGCAGTTGATGCGCCCAATCCACATCAAGATAAAACTTATCAAGCGCCAAAAATTATTACCAACAAGGTCTATTCATTTCAGCAAGTGATTGCAAGCGATAGAGATTTGGTTTTATTAGAAAGGGTTAAGTCAGGTGCTGATATTATGTCTTTTGGCTCTATATCAGCTTATAAAGAGGTTCAAGGTAGTTTATTTGCCGGCATTCAAGGTGACGACAAAGCTACGATTTTTGTACAAAAATTTAATGCAGAATTGGTGTCTATTGCTGGTGTATACAAAAAATTTGATGTAGTGCCAACAAAACTTTACACTCGTTCCGTTATAATCGATTTGGTTAATGACCAACTTCGATTCCAAATTATTTAATATTAACTATTATGAAAACACAAGATTTTTTATTGGAGCTTGGTACAGAAGAGCTGCCACCTAAGTTATTACCAAAACTCTCACAAGCATTAACAGATAATATTGTTAATGAGCTAAAAAGCTTAAAGTTGAGTTTTTCATCTGTTGAATCATTTGCAACGCCGCGTCGTTTGGCAGTATTAGTGCATGACTTAGAGTTGCAGCAAGAAGATCAAATTATTGAGCGTAAAGGCCCATCGGTTAGTGCGCCAGATCAAGCGGTTGATGGCTTTGCAAAATCATGTGGTGTATCAAAATCTGATCTACAACAAAAGTCTTTTGGTAAAGCAGATTATTACTTTTTTAGTAAAGAGCAAAAAGGTCTAGAAACTAAAGGTCTGTTGCAGGTGGTTGTAGATACGGCTATCAAAAATATTCCAATTGCTCGACCGATGCGCTGGGGAAGCTCAGATATGCAGTTTGTGCGACCTACCCATTGGCTAGTGATGTTACTGGGTGGTGAAATTGTTGAAGCAACTATTACGGGTTTGACTGCGGGCAACACAACTCGTGGATTACGATTTACAGGCAAGCAAAAGTTTACCATTGATCAGGCGAAAGATTATCGTCAAACAATGATGGATCAAGCGCAGATTGAAGTTGATTTTAATCTTAGAAAAGAAATGATTCGCCAGCAAGTCACAAAAGTGGCTAATGACAATAAAGCAACAGCCGTAATCGATGAAGCACTTTTAAGTGAAGTGTGCGCGCTTGTTGAGTATCCATGTGCTTTTTCAGGCGGCTTTAGTGAATCATTTTTAGTTGTGCCAGAAGAAGCGTTAATTTCAGCAATGAAATCTCATCAAAAATATTTCCATATGCTTGATTCAGATGGCAAATTATTGCCGAGTTTTATCTCGGTTGCTAATATTGAATCCAGTGAAATTTCAGTTATCATCGATGGCAACGAGCGTGTTATTCATCCAAGATTGGCTGATTCAGAATTTTTCTGGGATCAAGATAAATGTCAAACTTTAGAGTCTCGTTTAGAAAAACTTGACCGAGTGCTATTTATGAAATCATTAGGCTCAATGGGTGATAAGGCCAAGCGTATTGAAGAGTTATCTGGTTCTATTGCCAGCATGATGGGTGCTAATGAAATAGATTCAAAACGTGCAGGCTTATTATGTAAAACTGATTTAGTGTCTGAAATGGTGGGTGAGTTTGCTGATCTACAGGGTGTAATGGGTGGATACTATGCATTAAATGATGGCGAGAGCTCTGCAGTTGCAACTGCTATTAGTGAGCACTATCACCCAAGATTTTCAGGCGATACATTGCCGTCAACACCAGAAGGTTTGGTTGTTGCCATTGCTGATAAGCTAGATACAATTACAGGAATTTATGGTATTGGCCAAGGCCCTACAGGCTCTAAAGATCCGTATGCTTTGCGACGAATGGCACTAGGTTTATTGAGAATTATGGTGGAGAGTAAGCTTAAGCTAAATCTTAAAGCATTAATCTCAGCCTCGTTGTCAGCTCATTCAACTGATGTGAATAAAGATTGTGCACCAGTAATTTACACTTTTATGATGGATCGTTTACGCGCTTATTACAAAGAACAAAAACTCAGTGCCAAAGCGTTTGAGGCGGTATTAGCAGTTCAGCCAGAATCACCATTTGATTTCCATCTTCGCGTGGAAGCGTTGGACATTTTTACCAAGGATGAGGCTTCAGCCAGCTTGATTGAAGCTAACAAGCGTATTGCTAATATGCTTAAAGATCATCAAAACCTATCTACAAAGGTTAGTTTGTCAATTTTGGTAGAGCCGGCTGAAAAGGCTTTATTTGAGGCAGCAACACTAGTGGAAGCCAAGCTTACCAAGTCAACAAACTATATTGATAATATGCAGCAGTTGATCGCGCTTAAAGTTAGTATTGATACTTTCTTTGATGAGGTAATGGTCAATGCAAAAGACGAGCAGCTTAAGGCAGCACGTTTGAATCTTATTAATTGGATAAGGTCTTTGTTTTTGTCAGTAGCAGATGTTTCTCACTTAAGCTAGATTTTAAATTTATGAAAGCGTTAATTCAGCGTGTATCAAGCGCAAAAGTCGAAGTAGATTCAGCCACTGTTGGCGAGATTAACCAAGGCTTATTGGTATTTATCGGCATTGAGAAAAACGATGAAAAGCCGAAAATTGATAAGATGATCAAGCGCTTATTAAGCTACCGTGTGTTTTACGATGAAGATGGTAAGATGGATTTATCCGTCACAGATGTCGATGGTGGTATTTTAGTGGTCTCTCAGTTTACCCTTACAGCAGATACTAATTCTGGCACTCGCCCTGGATTTTCAACAGCAAAACTACCTGCTGAAGCAAATATACTTTATGAGTATTTTTTAACTCAAATCTCCCAGCAGCATGGTAATATTCAAAGTGGTAAATTTGGTGCAGATATGCAAGTCTCATTAACTAATGATGGCCCGGTTACTTTTCTATTGACATGCTAGACTATGTATTAAACCTGATTAGCCAATATGAGGACCTATTGGTAATGGTGGGTGTTATTTCTGCCATTATTTTTGTTGTCACTCTATTGTTAACACCTTATTTGTTGGGTTTGATTCCTGAAGATTATTTTTCTTGTGAAAATCCACACAAGTTAGAGATTAAACATGTTGGACATGTTGTTATTGTTGTAGTAAAAACTTTAATTGGCTTGGTATTGTTTTTAGCCGGAATTATTATGTTAGTTACGCCTGGACAGGGTGTTATCTCAATTTTATTAGGACTATTTCTAATGGAATTTCCAGGAAAACGAAAATTAGAACTTAAATTAATTAATCATAATCCAACTTATAAAGCACTTACTTGGTTGCGCAATAAGGCTGACAAACCTCCCTTTACTCGATGAAAGAAAGACACATAGTTGCCTATACTATATTAGGCGGATTTCTAGCTTTTTTGGCTATTTTCTTGTTTACACGCGATATACAAATGCCTAAAAATCAGGCTATGCCATGGCAAAGTTATGTTGATGAGCACAAAACAGTGGTCTTTAATCTAACCATGGGCAAAAGTCGCTTTATTGATGCGGCAAGTTATTTTGGTACAGAGATTGAAGCTTCATTATTTGAAGATGAAGCTTCAGAGCCTGAGTTGGAAGTATTTTTTACTGGCACCAAAATAGGTGGCATTAGTGCCAAAATTATTTTAAATTTGGTTTTGGATAATCAGATTATTGACATACTATCAAACAATATTGATGAATCTATGCGTATGCCATCTGGGGTAACAAAGACAACATTTACTGCCAAAGGTGAGCGCGCCATGTCTCATCTTAAAATTAGAGCTTTGACCTTTATTCCAGGCGCCAATTTAGAAGAAACCATGATTGAGAATTTATTTGGCAAGCCAGATACAATTGAACTTGCTGATGAAGGTGTTTCTTATTGGCACTACCCACAAAAAGGCTTACGCATTATTGTTGATGCTGAGCATAAAGAGGTTCTTGAGTTTTACAATCAATAGGGTGTTAGTATGAAAATGTATGGAATCAAAAATTGTGACACCATTAAAAAGGCAAGAAAGTTTTTAAACGCACATAACATCAAGTTTGAATTTATTGATTTTCGCGATCAGCCTTTAGATGAATCTACACTTCAGAGCTTTGTTAATACGCTTGGTTGGGATAGCTTGATTAATAAGCGTTCAACCACTTATCGAAATCTAACCGATACTCAAAAGCATAATATCACTTTAGAGCTAACGTTAAAAAACCCAACCCTTATTAAGCGACCTGTATTGGTAACAGGTGCCAGTATAAGAGTTGGGTTTAGCGAAAAAAGCTATTCAGATCTTATTTAGCCTTTAGCTTTCTGCTCTTCAATTTCTTTATGAACTTCAGCCATATCTAACTCTTTAGCCTTATTGAGAACTGTTTCTAAATCAGCTTCAGCCATTGCACCCGGCTGAGAAAAGATAGCGATTTGATCTCTGAAAATCATTAATGTTGGGATTGAACGAATTTGAAATTTACCCGCTAATTCCTGCTCATCTTCAGTGTTGATTTTAGCAAAAGTAACGCCTTCAATTTTTTCACTCATGGCTTCATAAGTTGGTGCAAATGATTTACAAGGACCACACCATGGCGCCCAAAAATCCAAAATAACAATATCATTATTTTGTATAGTATCATCAAAATTATCTTTATTTAGCTCTAAAACTGCCATGGTAATTCCTTATTAAATAGTCAAAAAACTAAGTATATCACACAACACTTATATATTCTAGAAAAAGCCAGTAACTGGTAAAATATTTTTTATGAAAATTCTTGGTGTTGACCCAGGTTCAAGAATAACCGGTTTTGGTTTGATTGAAGCGAACAAATTAAAGTTTACCTATTTGGCGAGCGGCTGCGTTCGTACTAAGGGTGAGTTAACAGACCGTATTACTACTATTTTTTTAGAAATCGATCAAGTGATTAAAAAATATCAGCCCGATGTGGTTGTTATTGAGCGTGCTTTTATGCGTCCTGATCGACCCAACCCAGATGCGGCAATCAAGCTTGGCCATGCACGTGGTGCGATTATTTCTGCTGCTGGTATGAATGGCATTGCCATGGTTGAATACAGCCCAAATCAAATTAAAAAAGCAGTGGTGGGCAAGGGTCATGCTAGTAAAGATCAAGTGTCTTATATGGTGTGTGAATCTTTAAAACTCAATAAAGCGCCACAAGAAGATGCGGCAGATGCATTAGCAGGTGCTATGTGCCATGCTTATCATTGCCTTTAGTCGTTGCCAAAATAAACTTTAATATGGCCAAATACCACTAGATTTTCAACCGTTTGTTTTAGCTTGATCAGAATCTCTTGATGACTTTTATCATCAACTAAACAACTTAAAGGTAGGTAAAAATCAACATGAATTTTTCCATCTAAATAATGCAGTTGGATCCTATCAATCTCACCATCACATTTATTATTAAACAAGGCTTTGGTTAAAATTCCTAAGGCTTCGGCGCGTTCTGGTAGATTTTTGAAAGGTGCAATCATTTCATCATCTTCAGGATCAATGTGTACGGTTACATCGGTTAGATTCTCAAGGCACTCTTTAGCCACGCGCTCTACACTAACGCTAATCATATGGCCTTCACTCACACTTAAAAAAGGATCGACTTGCACATGTACGTCAGCTGAAATAGTATGGCCAATTTTACGCGTACGTAACGAATGCACATTATTTACCCCACTAATTTGACCCAAGGCATAACGCAGTTTTTCAATTTGATCAGTGTCAATAGAAGTATCGACCAATTCTTTGGTAGCGTTAGTGCCGAGCTCCCAAGCAATGTAGGTAACCATTAAGCCCACAACAATAGCAGCAACCGCATCTAGATAAATAAAGCCGAGGGTTGTGCCTAAAACGCCTGCAAATACCACCACTGAGGATAGCGCGTCAGATCGATGATGCCAAGCATTGGCCTTAAGCATGTCAGAGTTGTAAGTTTTAGCTATCTTTAAGGTATACCAATATAGCATTTCTTTGGTAAAAATAGAAATACCCGCAACACCTAATAATAAATTAATGTGAGTTAAAGCTGCTGGGTTGTTGAGTCGATCAAAACCATCAAAAATAATCCCCACGCCAACCAGTGCCAATATAACCGCCAAACCTAGCGTGGCAACTGTTTCGAATTTTTGATGTCCATACGGGTGATCTTCATCCGCATCTTCTTGGGAATGTTTGGCTGCATACAGCACAATGCCATCAGAAAGTAGATCAGAAAATGAGTGAATACCATCCGCAATTAAAGCGCCAGAATTGCCAATAACACCTGCAATTATTTTTAATATTGCTAATGATAAATCAACAATAGCGCCAATAATGGTTATTTTTTGAGTTGCTTTGGTGCGACTAGTAGGGTTCACGGTTTCAAAAATCATCAGTAATAATGCTTGTATTTTATGTCATTTATCCTTAAATAACCGTTAAATCACAAAACCTTTATTTAAGATCAAGTGGAGATAATGATTTTCTTTGAGATATATTTTGAGCAATATAAGTGTATATTAAAGTTGAACTTGCATGCTTATGGCCCAATAGTTTTTGCACAGTTTTAATATCAATTTGATTTTGCAAAAGACGAACTGCATAAGAATGTCTAAAGGTTTGGGCGGTTACTTTAGGCGTTATATTGGTTTTTTTAGTTGCTGCCGAGATGTTGTAATTCAGTGTATTACTAATAATAGACATTCTGATAAGTAAGCCATCCTGATTATTGCAAAGTTGCTTCATTGGAAATAGGTAACTATTATTAACATCAGTTTTACTAAAAAATTTACTTTTACTATCCTTGGCATGCATTTTAGAAACAAAGTATATTTGATTATTTAACTCACCAGAAATCTTAGTTGGAATGGACAGGGTTCTAAAGTATTTTTGATTGGATACGGTTAGGCGATTATTTACTTGATCAATATCCTTAACTTTAAGATTTAATGCCTCACTTGATCTAAGTCCACAGCCATAAAGTAAATAAACCAATAATTGATACGAGCCCTTTAAGTGGCAAACAATAGAATCAATCTGCTCTTTGGTTAAAGTATCTGGCAGATTTTCATGATTTGACAGTCTTAGTTCAGAAACAAATGCTTTGCTAATTGGCAGTTTAAGGATTTTATTGTAGAAGAATACAATGGCATTTAGGGCTTGATTGTAAGTTGAGGTTTTAAGATTTTTTAAAGATAAGCTGGATACATATTCAGAGATGTGTTTAATGCTGTATTGATCAAATTCTATCTGATGATATTTCATAAAACGTTCAATCCATGATTGGTACACCCTAATAGTCGCTTCACTATAATGATTCTCATTTAACTTTTGGATGATTTCTTGTTTGTTAATGAGTTGCATTTAGGTTTTTATATCTATAAAAAATGGTGAAATATCATTAATATTTGATAAAAATCAAGTGATTGTATTTACAAACTAAATCCTGAGAGCTATAGTGGGATGTTTATAGATTATGCAAATGCAATTTCAGGCGCCAAGCTTGGAATTGTTAGGGTTTGAATTTGAAGTGGATTTGATTGGTTAAGCATTTTTTTAGCGCAATCTTTACATCGGCCACAACAAGTTCCAACTTTAAGTTGCTTGGATAAATCATTCATCGAGCAGGCACCATTGTCGATAGCTGTTTGAATGTCTCTGTCGGTAACGGCGTTGCAAATGCAAATGTACATGATTATTAAATGTAACTCGTACAATGTTACGTGGCCAGCTTGAAGATACTGAAGAAGATCACACTTACTGGTTAGAAAAGCAATTAGGCTTAATTGAAAAAGTAGGTTTACAAAACTACATTCAATCTCAAATGTGATACCTAAATTTAGCTGTTAACTCAGTTAGGGATTAAGAAATAGCACGCTTTTGCGTGCTATTTTTTGTCTAAATTTTACCAAATTTTACAAATGGACTGTAATTAATGGCTTTTATCGGCTCTAAAGTGTCAAAAAGACACTAATTATCAGGTTTTTAGGTCTATTTAGCCCTTAAAATCAGACCCAACTGACTTAGTTTCAAAAATTTAGCAAATTTTTAAAATCAGATTAAAACACTGTTGTTATCCACTTTTTATATAAATTCAGTGAAAAATATTGATTGATATTTCCTATAAAACATAATATTTGAATAAATAGCTTGCAATTACAAATGAGAATCAGTATCATTTGCATCTAAGAACTTTGGAAAAGGTTGCTTACAAGAATTGTAGATAAATTTGAGGGGAATAAAGAAATGATAAGCGTAGCAATCCAGAGGGAAAAAGGATATTTAATATTAACAAAAAATCAAGTAGCTGAATATTTGGGCAAATATTCGAATTAGCACACAAGGTTAGAAACTGATTGTAAATCCCTCTTCTTAAGTCATTATAACGATCAGTTTCAACAAAAGCCTCCGGAGTTTAGTCCCCTTTGGAGCACTTATTACAACAGGTTAGACATTGGTATTAATATTTGAAATTTGAGTGGAGCCTCCTTTTCATGATAATAACAAATTTTAATACTGATGCTGTCTTATAAGACTCTCTCCTTATAGGGCAAACTTTTTAAAAAGAGAAATGAACATATTGCCGGTCTGGTTTTCACTCTCTCAAACTTTAAAGCAGACTGGTGATACTGGCTGTCCTCTTGCCTAAAGGGGTACTTATTTTAACTGGAGATATAACCATGACAATCGAAAAAAAGCACGTTATACAGGCCATACACATCATGAAACAACTACAAGCCAAAGCACCAGTAGCAATTAACACATCGAGTGACGGATGTGATGGTTGTTGCGGTGAGTGTGGCGGGCAATCTAAAAAGTAAGGCTGATGTATAACTTTTGGCAACAAACTAAATTGAGTTACTTGCGTCATCATAACCAAGTTAGTTTTGATTCAATGAGGCGGTTTAATTTACCAAAACAAATGATCAAGCAAATTTTGCTTGAGGAGGTTAAGCAAGAATCTATTGAAAATTTACAGTAATTAGGAGAAATTTATGGGATTTGACAAAATATATTTAAACTCACCGACTAGAGAAATTGAACTGTCAATGGTCAATAGTATTGCACAATTCTTGCGTGGATTTAACGATTCTTTACTGGTGGAAAATGAATTAGACATGGAAGAAATTCGCTTGCTTGACAATATCTTTAGATATTAGATTATGCAGATTGATATTAATGAGATGATTCCCCATATTGAAGTTAGAGGGGTTCAACGAAAGTTAATATCATCTTGTTTTATTTGCGAGTTTATGAATATTCATAGACGCCTGATTCAAAACCTTGTGCGTCACAATAAGATCAAAATGTATAACGGCTTGCTGGACTATCATGAGCTTTTACGACTATTCCCTAACTTTCAGAAAATAAATCTTATATAAGACTTTAGTGATATTTCACATAAAACTATAATATTTAATTGATAACGCAAATGATAATAGGTATCATTTACATAACTTGAAAATTTATCCAAATAAAGAACAAAAGGTAAATTTAAAGGCGATGTGAAAACATCAGAAAAAAGTCGCCGCAACTCTACTGGAATAGGGCTGCGGCGTTTCTTAACACAATATATGGGAATACACTATGAAAAGAGATAACATTATAGCGCTAAGCGCATTAGCTGTGGGCGTAACAACACAAACATTTGCAGGTACAGAAATGGACACATTAAAAGACCGTATTACAGCACTAGAAACAGCTGCATCAGCAACGACTATTAGTGGTGAGTTAGCTGCTAGTTATACAAGCACAGGAAAAACTGCCTGGGATGATACAAAGGTTACAATTTCGCATGTTGTAAACGATCAGTTTGATGGTTCGGCAACTATCAAGAGAAATGCTGATGATACAATTTCACTTGATGAATCAATAATTAACTACAATAATGAAAACTTTACTGTATCAGTAGGTAGAACTGGAACGCCATTTGGTGGCTTCTCTACAAGTATGATCACAGACCCTTTAACTAAAACTGATGGAACAACTGATTTAGGAGACCTGGGGACTCATGATATGATAATTCTATCAACTACATTGGGTAGTGTTGAAATTACAGCCTATACTTACAAAGCTACTGACAATGATAGTGGTGTAACACTGAGCTATGCTAACGACATGTTTAGCGTTGGTTATGATCATTTTAACGATGGTACGGCAGCGTACAGCAGTTCAAATGCAGTTCGTGCAGGTTTTGATATGGGTAATGGTTTAAGTCTTGCTTATGAAAAAGTAACTGTTGATCAAGGCTCAAGCGCTGATCACTCCGCAACTCATTTTGAGGCAAACTATGCACACGCTGTTGCCGGTATGGATGCAAACTTAGCAGTTGCTAAGAGTGATCAAAATGTTGCAGCTGGCGATAGTGACCAAACTGGCTTTACTTATAGTGTAGCCCCTGCTGAAGGTGTAACGTTTGCCGTTGAGCGTAATAAAGTTAAAGGCGTATCAGCAGTTAATACAGCAAAACTAACCTATGAATTTTAATAAGTCGCTCGCTTATGGCGAGCGTTTTTCACAACAACAAGGAGTAACAATGAAAGCACAAAAAAGATTTGCAGTTTCGGCTGCCCTAACGGTTGCAATGGCGGTAACGACTGCACAAGCATTCTGGGGTAATAACGAAGCTAATCCACTATTAACAACCTATGCAGATATTGCAACAGCAAACTACACAGATGCATTAAACGATGCCAAAACACTGCAGACAAGTTTAAAAGGTTTTACGAACAATCCAACATCGGCTTCAATGGCTAACGCTAAAGCAGCTTGGTTAAACGCTCGTGAGTCTTATGGAACAACAGAAGCATTTAGACTGTCTAATGGTCCAATTGATGTAGAAGAGGGCTGGCATACGTCATATGGCGCTCCTGAAGGTCAACTTAATGCATGGCCTCTAGATGAGAACATGATTGACTACACAACTGATGCTAAAGGTAATACAACTTCTGGCAATATTATTGATACAGCTGGTATGTTTAACCCAGGCGGTGAAAACCCAACTGCTGTAAATGTATCTACTATCACTTCTGATGCACTTGCTGCATTGAATGAAAATGGTGGAGATGCTAACGTTGCAACAGGCTATCACGCAATTGAATTCTTACTGTGGGGTCAAGACCAAGATTACGCTAACTTTATGAAAGACAGCGTAACCAATGGCGCATTGGTTGCTGGTCAAAGAACGGTTGCTGATTACACAACGGCTAAAAATGCTGATCGTCGTAAGCAATACTTAAATGCAGCATCTGCATTAATCGTATCTGATCTTGAGGCAATGGTTGCTGCATGGGCTGATGGAGATGACACAAACTATAAAGCGGCATTGTTAGGTAACAACTCTGATAGCTCTAAAAACATTGATGAGAAGACGGCTTTATCGCAAATATTCTCTGGTTTAGGTGTGTTTATTAAATCCGAACTTGCTAATGAGCGTATTGCTGTAGCAGTGTTAACACCTTCTGAAGAAGATGAGCATAGTTGTTTTTCTGATAATACACATAGAGACATTACACAGAACTACCAAGGCTTTAAAAACTTAATCTTTGGTACGTACAATGGTGTTGACTTTGGTGCTGCACCGATTGATGCAATGAAAGATAAGTCTACTTTAATGGCATTGATTAAATCTGCAGATACAAAAGTAAATCAAATGAATGCTTTGGCGCAAACATCTCGTCATTTTGATCATCAGATTCGTCCTAACGATTCACAAGCTAAGCAAATTAAAAAGCTTAAGAATGAGTTAAGATCAATTGGCGATCAAATGATTTATGTTTCTCGTGCAAATGGTATTGATTTAACGGTTGGTGATGTAACTGACGGTGAAGAAACTAAACTATAAATGAAAGCTTTAAATTAGTAATTAACCCTTGTCACTAACCGCAGTGGTGACAAGGGTTTTTTATTTTAAAAGTATATTTCTAAAATAAAAAAAATGTTATTCCGGACTGTTTTATGAAAATTAGTAATGCAATATTGCTATTTACTTGGCTATTTAGTGGCCACGCCTTATCGTTAAGCAAAAATATTGATCAATCTTTTTTAACGCCAATTAAGGACCTTAATAATAATCAAATTGATCAATTTATATTGGGCAAAAGTTTCTTTAGAATTCCCTGGGTTGAGTCTCCAACAGCAACTACCGCGCGTGATGGATTGGGCCCGCTATTTAATTCCAACACTTGTGTTAATTGCCATAGTAAAAATGGCCGTGGTAAGGTTTATGACCACGCAAATGTGGTTGATCGCTCACATGTGGTTAGGCTTTCAATTCCTCATAACGACACCCAAGCACATAAAGAAACTATAAAAAAACAAGGCTTTATTGCCGAGCCAACTTATGGTTCTCAAGTCAGTGTTAACGGTGTTTCCGGTGTTCCATTTGAAGCTAAGATGGAAGTAAGTTATACCAATATTAATATTAGCTATCCAGATGGCAGTGCCACCACTATTCAAAAACCAAGCTTAAGCTTAACCAACTTGGGCTATGGTGCACTACATTCGCAAACAATTACCACTTCACGTATTGCACCTGCATTGGTTGGTTTAGGGTTGCTTGAGCAAATAACGGATAAGCAAATTCTGGCCAATGAAGACATTGAAGATATTAATGGTGATGGTATTTCTGGCAAGGCTAATCGCGTTTGGTCACAAGAAACCAATAGAGAGGAAATTGGCCGCTACACTTGGAAGGCTTCAGCGCCAACGGTTAGACATCAAAGTGCTAATGCTGCGGTGAATGACATGGGGCTTACCAACCCTCTTCATTCAAATGAAAACTGTACAACAAAACAGGTTAAGTGTTTAAAGGCTCCTAGGGGCGATTATTTTGAGTTTGATCTAACTGAGCCAAGGCTTAATGCTATTACTTTTTATTTAACTCATTTGGTATTGCCAAGCTCAACAAAGCCAGCTAATAAAGGCAAGCGTTTGTTTGAATCTACAGGCTGCAGTAGTTGTCACACGCCAAGTTATAAACTTTCTTCAGGAAAGATTATTAATCCTTATAGTGATTTATTACTTCATGACATGGGCAGGGGGCTAGCCGATGGCAGGCAAGAATTCTTAGCTTTAGGTTCTGAATGGCGAACGCCGCCTTTATGGAAGACTTATCGAGTGAGCAAGATTCTTGGTAAGCAAAAGAATTTCTTGCATGATGGACGTGCAAGAAGTGTTGAAGAAGCGGTTCTTTGGCATGGTGGAGAGGCAGGTAAAGCAAAAGCTTTGTTTATGAATCTGAATCAAAATAAGCGCTCAGAGTTGTTAAAATTTGTTAATAATTTATAAGGATTAAATATGAAAAAAATTATCATCGTATTAAGTTTGTTTTTGTCTATTAATGCGTCTGCAGTTAATAAGGATTTTTTTAATAATGTTATTATTGCCAATGTTAATCAGTCAATTGATAGTAGTACCAATCTGATTATTTTGATTGAGCAGGGTGACCAGCAGGCAGCAAAAATAAGCTTTTCAAATTTAGTTAGAGATTGGAAAAAAGTAGAGGCAACTTATTTATTAGGCGATCTTAATGAAGACTATCTTGATACGCCAAGATATATTGATATTTTTCATGGTAACAACGAAGATATTAAACCCCAGTTGGATCTGATTATTGAAAGTGATGATGACTTATCTTATGCGATTTATAAGCATTCGCATAAAACGATTAACGCCCTGGAGTATATTTTATTTAGTAAAGATATTTCAACTCCACGAGTTAAAGCCATTGCGCTTATCATGGCCAAATCTATTTCTAGTTACTTAACAGAAATTTTGGATGGCTATCAAACTCATCAAACTCAGTTTTTAAAGAATGAACAATATGCCAGCGCAATTTTGTTAAATGCATTAGTTGCAGGCACCTATAAACTTAAAGAGTGGCGTATTGGTGATGTGGCAGGTTTGAGTAAAAAGTACAAAGGTGAGCCGAACAATCATCGTGCAGAATACGCACTAAGTGGTAATAGCATTTTGGCAATTAAATCAATTTTAGCAACTCATCAACAAGTAATTAATTCTAATAAATATAAAGATTTTGGCGATATTGCTCGTGAGTTTGGCGCAAATAAAGAAATAGATACAGCCATCAGAAATCTTAAAAAATCCATTGCTAGCGCAAATAAAATACAAGATGAAAATTTTGTTGGCATTCAAGGTCAAGCGCTTTACAATGCTACCAATGCACTCATGAAATCTTATTACATCTCTTTAATGGATAGACTGGGCTTTGTTTCTAAAGTTTTAGATGCTGACGGAGATTAACCCGCTTGAGTATTTACTCAGTCCTAACAAACGAATTTATTGGATTTTTCTATTAAGTTCGCTGTTAATTGCATTGGCCTATTTATGGATTAATCCAAGAGATAGGCGCATTAATTTTTCCAAAAAACTTTGGTTACATCCAAGCGCAATGCTAGATTATGGCTATTTTGTGTTTATGGCTTTTTTCAAAGTGTTGGTTATTTTGCCAATTTTGTTCGGTGCAAAAGAAGTGGCACTTTGGGTTAATTCTGTCTTATTGGATCAATATGGATTTACCCGATTAGAAGGTTTTTCATATACGCAAATCATGCTTATGTTCACCATTAGCTTATTTGTAATTAGTGACTTTACGCGCTATTGGCTACATAGGTGGCTACATGCCTCACCTATTTTGTGGGAGCTTCATAAGGTTCATCACAGTGCTAAAGTTTTAAATCCATTAACTTTTTATCGCGTACATCCTATTGAATCTTTACTCTTTGGTCTGAGGTACGCCCTTAGTATTGGAGTAGTAACTGGCATATTTATTTTCTTTTTCGGAGCGTTAATCAATATCTACGATATTTTAGGAGTAAATATTTTGGCGTTTGTATTTTCACTTGTTGGATCCAACCTTAGGCATTCGCATATTCGCTTAGGATTTGGTGAAAAATTTGAGAAATTTCTAATATCACCTTATCAGCATCAAATTCACCACTCAAAACATCATGTAGATACCAATTTTGGCGGGTTTTTGGCCATTTGGGACTGGATTTTTGGCACTTTGACGCTTTCCAAAGGGGTAGAGTGTTTAAAGCTAGGTATTAAGACTAGTGAAATGAAAAATTTTAGAAATATTCAAAATTTACTATTTTTCCCTATATTTTCAATCTTTAATAAATTTAAACGTCTTTTTAAAGTACTTTCTTGATATGAATCAATGAATTTACATTTAAGAATGATTATCATTTGCATTAATTATAAATAACACTTAAAAATATGAAATTACTCGCTTTACTGCTCCCAATTCTATTGTTATCTGCATGCTCAGATAATACTCAAGATACAAAGGTTCAAAAGGCCACATTAGGCCAGTCTTTATTTTTTGATACGATTCTCTCGCAAAATAACACCCAGTCTTGTGCACAATGCCACAATCCAGCACATGGTTTTATTGATGACCGAGATAACGGTGTAGCAGGCATGGCATCTCTAGGTGATGATGGTAAGAGTATTGGTGATCGTAATTCACCAACAGCAGCTTATGCTATGTTTTCTCCAGAATTTCATTTCAATAAAAAAACTAAGCAGTGGATCGGTGGGCAATTTTACGATGGTCGTGAGTCAAATCTAGCAGGACAAGCAGGTGGCCCGCCAACCAATCCAGTAGAGATGGGCATGCCTAGTAAGCAAGCTCTGACCGATCGATTGAAATTTCATCCTGTGTATAGCAAGCAATTTAAGGATATTTTTGGAGATGATATTTTCAATAATTCTGATAAAGCTTATGGTGCAATGGCACAAAGTATTGCAGAATTTGAAAAAACAGACACTTTTGCTCCGTTTGATTCAAAATATGATCGCTACTTAAAAGGTCAGTATGAGCTTACAGATCTAGAGGATTTAGGTCGTTCATTGTTCTTTTCTAACAACAACACCAACTGCGCTGCCTGCCACCAATTAAAAAGTCGTGATGATGCCAAAGGTGAGACATTTACTAACTATGAATATCATAATATCGGCGTACCCATTAATATAGCTTTACGCCAAAAAAATGGCGTAGATGCTGCGACTATAGATCATGGTTTATTGTCCAATTCACAAATTAGTTCAAATGAACATGATGGCAAGATAAAAGTTCCAACGCTTAGAAATATTACCGTCACTGGGCCTTATATGCACAATGGTGTGTTTGCTGAATTATCAACAGTTATTGAGTTTTACGATAAATATATTAATAAAGACCGTATAAACAATCCAGAAACCAACAAACCTTGGGCAGATGCTGAAGTGCCAAATACGGTCAATAATGATGAGTTGAAAAAAGGTAAGAAGTTAAGCGATCGAAAGGTGCGGGCTTTAGTGGCTTTTTTGAATATATTGACTGATAAGCGCTATGAGCACTTGGTTAATAATGTCGAATAAAGTATTATCATCATTGAATGTAGGTCAGCTGGCTGTCATTAGTCAAATAAATGCCAGTAATCAGAAAAAAATCAAATTATTAGGTCTAGGTATTAATACCGGTGCATCGATTTCAATTCTTAGAAATCGTAGTGGTGATATGGTGATTGCCATGGGCAATGCTAGGATTAGTTTAGGAAAAACATTGGCCACTTTAATCGAGGTGAAAGAATTATGAGTTTTGATAAAGTCGCCTTAATTGGTAATCCTAATGCTGGAAAAACAACGCTATTTAATTTGTTAACTGGCGCCAAGCAGCGCACAGGAAATTGGCCCGGTGTAACGGTTGATCGTAAAGAGGGTGATTTTAACAACCAAGGTAAAATCTACCAAATTGTTGATTTGCCAGGTGTGTATTCTATTGATGACAAAAACCCCT
>NZ_FQTP01000002.1:42428-54130 GCF_900128515.1 Bathymodiolus heckerae thiotrophic gill symbiont | reverse complement strand
GCTATTGTGGTTGTATTGGCAGTTTTGTTTAAGCGTGCATCGGGTGTGATTTTGCCATTGCTTGCAGTAACTTTTACCATTACTGTGGTACTCTCATTAATGGCTATTACTGGTGCACCATTTACCATTGTTACTCAGATTATGCCTTCATTTTTATTGGCAGTGATTACCGGCGGATCCATACATTTACTCTCTGTTTTTTATAAGGATTTTGCCAAGACGCACGATGTCAAAAAATCCTTGAGTTATGCTATGGGCCATTCAGGTCTTGCTATTGTAATGACTTCTTTAACCACGGCAGCCGGACTGTGGTCATTTTCGTTTTCAGAATTATCGCCAGTTGCTGACCTGGGTGTTTTCGCCAGTAGTGGCGTTTTGATCGGGCTAATTTTTACCTTGATATTGATTCCAGCGTTAATTAGCATGAGTAAGATCAAGGTTAAATCAAGCAAAGAGGATGCGCACGAGCATACCAACATGGATCACATGTTATTAGGCATTAGCCGTATTTCTACTGGCTATCCAAAAGCTATTGTTGCTATTAGTGGCGTGATGATTATTGTTGCTATTTTCTTTGCTTCGCAGTTGCGTTTTGAGCATTATCCTTTGGAATGGTTTCCAGAGAACCATGTATCAAGAGTGGCTACTGAAATTGTCGATGACAAATTAAAGGGCTCTGTAACGCTTGAGGTAATTGTCGACACACACCAAGAAAATGGACTATATAATCCGGACATACTTAATAAAATTGAAAGCGCTACTGAGTACTTAAACAGCATTCAAACCGAGACTTATTTTGTTGGAAAAACACTTAGTTTGGTGGATGTTTTGAAAGAAACCAACCGAGCGTTAAATGAAAATAAACCTGAATTTTATACCATTCCACAAGACAAAGATTTGATCGCCCAAGAGCTATTTTTATTCGAAAATAGCGGCAGTGATGACTTACAAGATTTTGTAGATTCAAGTTTTTCAAAGGCTAGAATTACGGTTAAAGTGCCTTACATTGATGCACTACAATACAATGAATTTATCTCCCTGGTTCAGACAGAATTAGACAAAGAATTTAAAGGTGTGGCAACTGTATCGCTCACAGGAATAACCACCTTGTTGGCAGTTATTATGGAAAAATCCATTAATTCAAGTGCAGTTAGTTATATGATCGCCTTTGGTTTGATTTCTATCATGATGATTATCTTGGTTGGTAATGTCAAAATTGGCCTAATCAGTATGATTCCAAACATGCTACCAATTTTGTTTTTATCTACAATTATGGTTGTTTTCGATATGCCGTTAGACATGTTCACTATGCTTATTGGTGCAATTGCACTCGGCTTAGCGGTGGATGATACCGTACACTTTATGCACAATTTTAGGCGCTATGAACTTGAATATAACGATGTAGACAAAGCCGTAAGATTAACATTGATGGGAACTGGTAGAGCTATTGTGGTTACCTCTGTTGTTCTATCAGTTGGATTCTTGGTGTTGTTATTTGCATCAATGAGTTCAATGTTTAACTTTGGTGTTTTAACTGCCAGTGCTATTTTCATCGCACTTATGGCCGACTTCTTCTTGGTGCCGGCTATCATGAAATTAATGATCCACAATAAAGGAGACCTATAATGAATAAATTTTTAACCATTGTCATGGGTGTATTTTTGGCCACATCTGTAGTAGCCGGAAACCAAGCAAGAGATATCATGGAAAAAGTAGATGCAAGAGATGATGGGTCTAGTGTTATTTCAACCATGCAAATGACTTTGATTGACAAAAAAGGCAAGCAACGTATTCGACAAATGCGTACTTTTTCAACAGATATTGACGCCAATACTGAGCATAAAACTATTTTCTTTTTATCACCAAGCGATGTTAAGAATACTGCATTTTTAACCTACGACTACAGTGGTGATGATAAGGATGATGATCAGTGGATGTATTTGCCAGCGTTGAAAAAAACCAAGCGAATTCCTGCTAGTGATAAAGATGCCGCTTTTATGGGCAGTGATTTTTCTTATGCAGATATGACTGATAAAGAATTGGATGACTATACTTTTAAGCTTGTTAAAGAGACAGCGATTACGCGTAAAGAAGGTAAAGTCCCAGTTTGGGTGATTGAATCAACACCCGTGAGTCAAGATGTTATTGATGAAACGGGATATACCAAAAGCACACTTTATATCCGCAAGGATAATTACGTACTTACTCGTGCTAAATTTTATTTGAAAAAAGGCTCAAGAGTTAAGTACATGGATGTTCGTAAGCTAGAGAAAATTGACGGTATCTGGGTGGCAATGCAAACCACGATGACGACTAAGCAAGGCAAGTCAACATTACACAAAACCATCCTTACTAATTCTGATGTCGAAATTAACAAAGAAATTTCCAGTGATATATTTACTGTTCGTATGATTGAAAAAGGCTTGTAAATTATGAAGTGGCTGCCAATCAGCATTATTTTGATTTTGCCTTTGAATGCTTATGCAGAAGATGGTTTTGACGATGACGGCTTTGACGAAGAAGTTGTAAAAATTGTTATTGAAAGCGCCCCAATTTCTAAAGGTGTGTTGTATGGTTCGATAGATATTGAAGCACACCAAAATATTAGTAATGGTAAGAATCTTTCATCTTTGAAAACTTTGGTAGATATTATTGGTGAATACAAATTTGATAACGGCATTAAAGTTAACAGTAACTTAAAAAGTTATCATGATTTCACTTATGACTTGGAAAATCGAGATGTACCAAATGGCTACGAAAATGAAATTAACCTAAACGAACTCAATATTGAGCTCGAAATTTCCTCAAATTTTGATTTTAAGACAGGAAGGCAGATCGTAGTATGGGGAAAGTCAGATTCTATCCGAATAACGGATATCCTGAATCCATTAGACAATCGAACGCCAGGATTGGTCGATATTAAGAATTTACGCTTAGGTCGAACCATGAGTAAGCTTGATTATTATGTTGATAATTTAAACTTGTCAGTTATTGCCATTCATGAAAATCGTTTTAGTGAAAATCCAAAGTTTGGTTCTGATTTTAAATCTACTGCCGATGCAGCTGAAAATAAGCCTGAAGATAATTTAAAAAATACAAGTACGGCGTTAAGTCTTACAGGTGTTTTTGAAGGTTACGATTTAGGGTTGTATTATGCAGATACTTATATTGACAAGCCTTATTTGATTAGTAGTAGCACAACATTGAATTACGACAATAAATCAAAAATGTTTGGTGCGGCTTACAATCAGGTTAGCGGTAGCTTTTTGTTAAAAGCTGAGGCGGCACATTTTGACACCGTCAAGTATAATGGTGTGACCAATGCCAAAGTTAGAACAGATACATTGTTAGGCATTGAATATAACGGCATTACTGATGGCTCAATTGGCTATGAGGTTGCACTGAGAAAAATCCATGATTATGAAACCGCAATTGGCGGTGTAGCAAATGGCTATAAGCGCGAAGAGGAGTATCAGCAAGTGGTACGCCTTAATCAGTCTTATCTTAATCAGACGTTAGATCTGAGCGTAGTGCTTAGTGTGATGGGCTCATCAGCACAAGACGGCGGATCTGCGAGAGTGTCGCTTGATTATGCGATAGACGACGAGACTGCGGTTAGTGGCGGTGTAATTGATTATATTGGCGGAGACAATCTTGCCATTGATGCCTATAAGGATAACGACAGAATATTTGCAACGATTAGTCGATCTTTTTAGCCCAATTTGAATTTTTATCTATATTATGATATAATAATATACATTGAAAATTATTTATTTTGACATTATGAAAAAGACAAGACTAACTGCTATTCTGCTAAGTGTTTTAACCTTAAGCGCTAGCGCATTTTTTAACACAGACAATCTTTCTCCATTTGGCAATGGCAGCATAGGTTACAACAGCACCGCTCCATGGAATAAAGGCTCTAATTGGAATCCTATGTTCACAGGCGTTGGGTACTCGCCTGCTAATGATGCACGTAATATGAGTCGTTATGGTGCACGCCCAGACTCTCTTAGAGATTATCGTCAAGATCCAAGGTTTTTACCTAATAGTTCAGCAATGGCTGCGCCTAATCAGGTTCAGCCGAGCAATTGGTTAAAGGATACGGATTTTAGTCAAACACTTAAGCAAATTAAAAATTCAGGTAGCAAGGTTTTTTTTGTTAATGAGATGCCGGTTAGTTTTGAAGCAGGCTATCAACGCACACAAGACCAATCTTTGGAAATTCGCAAAGCTATAGAAGCGCAAATGCAGAATTATGGAAATACAAATAGCATCTATGGCAAACAAGGGTACCTACTATCGCCTGCAGCCTCATCAACATCAAGGATTGAGTCTGATTAGTTGTTAATTAATGTTTTGTCTTATTAAAATCGCCATTATTGGCGATTTTTTGTTTACATGAGTTCATTCTTAATTTTACTAATCAAGGGTGTTTAATTGTAATAAAAAATACATAAACAGACTTAAAAATAGACTTTTAATCGATTTTTAATGTAATTTAGTCTATAAATTTGACTGATTTGCATTTTTTTAATATTTTTTTACCTCTATAAGTACTGTTGTAGTAGCTTTTTTAATATTTAGTAAAAATTATATTAGAATATCATTGACTTCTAATATTGTTGTTGTATAATACTCCCCATGCAGAACAACAGTTCAGCACTTTAAAACACCTCACTAATGAAGGTGTTAGAACAACATAATAATCTAGGAGATTAACATGAAAAAAATTATCGCAATTACTACATTAGTAGCAGCTACTTCAGCTTCAGCTTTCTTTGGTAACTCAAACAACAACGGTTTTGGTAACTAAACTTGGTAACTCAAACGGCATGTCTAACTGGGGTCCTTTCGATGGTGGTTCTAACATGGGCCCTTTCAACGGTGGTTCTAACTGGGGTCCTTTCAACGGCGGCAACAACATGGGTCCTTTCAACGGTGGTTCAAACATGGGTCCTTTCAATGGCGCGTCAAAACATGGGTCCTTTTGCTAACAGCAACGACATGAACAACGATTCTGATTGGGGTTTCCATTACAACAACAAGAACAAAACTTCTAACAAGTCTAACGCTACTACAGACGGTAAGTTTGCTGGTGTTGCAACTGCTGACGCTAAAGGTGTTGCTGATGCATACGCTAAAGGTCAAGCTGACGCTTTTGCTAAGGCTCAAGCTGATGCATACGCCAAAGGTTACGCAGACGCTAAAACTAACGCTGCTGTAGACTCACGTGACACTAAGTAATTAGCATCCACGTTAAGCGATTGAGCTAGCGCCTCTTCGCTTTTAGTAAAAAAACCACCTTAGCGCTCTTTTTTAACATCTCAAAGGTAAGGAACTAGCCTTTCATTTGAGCAGCAACCTCTTCAGCAAAGTTTTCTTCTTTCTTTTCAATGCCTTCGCCTACTTCATATCTAATGAAAGAGACTACTGTTGCATTGTTTTTCTTAGCTAAAGCGCCAACAGTAGTATCTGGATCCTTAACAAAAGCTTGGCCGTAAAGCGTCACTTCATTGATGAACTTCTTCATGCGTCCACCAATCATTTTTTCAATGATGTTATCAGGCTTGCCAGATTCACGAGCTCGCTCAACAAAAATTGCCTTTTCTCTTTCTAATAGAGAGGCGTCAAGCTCGTCTTCAGTAATACACTCAGGGCGTGTTGCCGCAACATGCATTGCAATGTCTTTTGCTAGGACTTCATCGCCACCCTCTAAAACAGCTAGTACTGCGATACGCTCACCGTGCTTGTAAGCACCGATAACGCCCGAATCAACAGTAATCGTGTGAACGCGTCTAATTGATACATTTTCACCAACTTTAGCAACGATATCTTCACGAGATTTCTCAAGTGAATCGCCATTGTCTAATGTTTGCATCATGAATTCTTCAATGTTAGCCGGCTTTGTTTTTAATGCCAATGCACCTAAGGTATCGACGAAGTTAATAAAGGCATCGCCCTTAGTAACAAAGTCAGTCTCAGAATTGATTTCTAAGATGGTCGCTGTTTTGTTGTCATCACTGATGTTAACCTTAACTAAGCCTTCAGCAGCAACACGGCTAGATTTTTTAGCAGCCTTTGCAGCACCCGAAGAGCGCATTAAATCGATTGCAGCCTCAAGATCACCATTGGTTTCAGTTAAGGCTTTTTTACAGTCCATCATGCCTGAGCCCGTTCTTTCTCTTAATTCTTTAACTAGAGCAGCTGTAATTGCCATAATTATCTCCTATGAATATTTTGCATACAAGGTGCGTTTTCGCCCTTTGTAAGCAGTTATTTTTTATAAATTATGCAAGTTTTGCAATAATGTCAGCTTTAGTGTCTTTGCTAGCAATTTCAACGCCTTGTTTTTTTGCAAGTGTAACTAAGTCGGCTTTCAACATTGCGTTAAGATCTGCGGCAGCAGGTTTAGCAGCAGGTTTAGCAGCAGCCTTCTCGGCTACTGGCGCTTCAGTTTTAGCTTTTTTAACAGGCGCCTTTTGCTTAACAACAGACTCTTTAACTCTTGTAGCGCCGGCAGCAGCCTTAGCCTCTAGAATTGAGTTGGCAATTTCTCTTGCGTAGTAGCCGATTGCTCTAATAGAGTCGTCGTTACCAGGTACAACATAATCAATGCCTTCAGGGTTGTGATTAGTATCAACAATACCGATAATTGGAAGACCTAATTTTTTAGATTCTGCAATAGCATTTTTCTCATGACCAATATCGATCACGAATACTACATCTGGAATACCGCCTAGATCTTTAATACCGCCTAAACTACGCTCTAATTTTTCCATTTCACGAGTCATCATTAGCGCTTCTTTTTTGCCGAATTGGGCAAAGTTATCTTCTGCTAAAAATTCAAGATCTTTAAGGCGTTTGATAGATGCTTTGATGGTTTTGTAGTTAGTCATCATGCCGCCTAACCAGCGATGGTTAACGTAAGGCATGCCACAGCGGATTGCTTCTTCTTTCATGATGTCAGAAGCTGCGCGCTTAGTACCAACAAAAAGAATTGAGCCACCTGCAGCAGCAGTTTTTGATGCAAAGTTAAGTACATCGTTAAACATTGGTGATGTTTTTTCTAAGTTAATGATATGAACACCGTTACGAGTACCGTAGATGTATTTATCCATTTTTGGGTGCCAGAAGCGTGAGCGGTGACCAAAGTGTACACCTGCTTCAAGCATTTTTTTCATTGACGTTTTTGCCATTTTATTTCTCCATGGGGTTGGTGAAGTATCTTTTTTGACACTTCCTTCCACAACTCCTAACAATCAACCCTTGTTTTCAAAGGGCACCCTGATAGCTATGTCGAGCTGTGTGATACATTAAAACGAGTTAGGCGCCTGATATACAAGCGCCTAACTCAACATTAGATTTTTTTCTTAGAGCTAAAGCACCAAGTAAAAATCTTAAAAGATGCAATTATACCGAATTAACCTTGATGTATCAAGCGCCAAGACGATAGTAATGCTTGCTATTTAGCTTTTGCTAATTCGGCGCGCATCGCATCAATAGTGGTTTTGTAATCATCGGTATTAAAGATCGCCGAACCGGCAACAAACGTATCTGCGCCCGCTTCTGCAACTTCACGAATATTGTCAATCTTAACGCCACCATCAATCTCTAAACGAATGTCTCTGCCACTTGCATCAATTAGTTCACGCACTTGACGACATTTTATTAAGGTTTGTGGAATGAATGATTGTCCACCAAAACCCGGGTTTACAGACATCAATAGAATCATGTCCAGTTTGTCCATGACATTTTCAAGAACATGTAATGGTGTTGCAGGGTTGAATACTAGTCCAGCTTTACAGCCAGCTTCTTGAATCATGGCTAAAGTTTTGTCAATGTGCTCAGATGCTTCTGGGTGGAAAGTAATGTATGAAGCGCCAGCTGAAATAAAATCAGGGATCAGTCTATCAACAGGTTTAACCATTAGGTGTACATCAATTGGTGCGGTGACGCCATGGTTTCTAAGCGCTTCACAAACTAGTGGGCCAATCGTTAGATTGGGCACGTAATGGTTGTCCATTACGTCAAAGTGAACAATATCTGCACCATCACGTAATACATTATCAACCTCTTCACCAAGTCTGGCAAAGTCTGCCGCCAAAATTGATGGTGCAATAAAATTTTCTTGTTTCATATTTTTTCTCCTGAATGTATATCTAGTGTTTATTTTACTTAAAAGTTAGTAAGCTTTTGCCAGTCATTTCACCAGGCTGCTCAATATCCATCATCGCAAGTAGTGTTGGCGCAATATCGGATAAGGCGCCCTCACAAGGGGGCATGATATCCACTTTTCTTGAACTAACAAAAACTAATGGCACTGGGTTGTTGGTATGGGCTGTATGTACTTCTTGAGTTTCCGGATTGACCATTTGTTCGGCATTACCATGATCGGCGGTAATTAAAATTTCACCATCGATGGCTTTAACCGCCTGGAATACAATACCCAAACAAGTATCAACAGCCTCAACTGCTTTGATAGCTGCATCGAGTTTTCCAGAATGCCCAACCATATCAGTATTGGCATAATTACAAATAATTAAGTCATATTTTTGGCTTTCAATATTTTCAACCAATTCATCGGTTAGCTCAAAAGCACTCATTTCTGGTTGAAGGTCATAAGTGGCAACTTCAGGTGATGGAATAAGCACTCTATCTTCACCATTAAATGGACGCTCGATGCCACCATTTAAAAAGAAAGTCACATGCGCATATTTTTCTGTTTCAGCAATCCTGAGTTGTGTCATGCCTAAATTGGCCAAGTATTCGCCCAAGACATTATTGAGTGCTGATGAAGGATAGGCAACCGGAAGATTGAAGCTCTTTTTATATTCGGTAAGGCAAATGAACTGAGTAGGAACAAAGGTGCCACGTGAAAATCCTTGAAAATCCTCATCAGTAAAAGCTTGGGTTATTTGACGCGCACGATCAGCACGATAATTCATAAAGATTAATACGTCGTCTTTATGAAGTTTGATTGGTGCATTGATGACTGTTGATTGAATAAATTCATCTGTTTCATCTCTTTCGTAAGCTTGTTCAATCGCATTGATTGCTGATTTTGCCAAGAATTTTCCCTTACCTTTGGCAATTAATTCATAGGCGCAACGAGCACGAGACCAACGATTATCTCTGTCTAGAGAGAAGTAGCGACCAATAACAGTTGCAATTTCTCCCGTTCCAAGTTCAGAAATTTTATCTTCCAGGTTTTGAATGTATTTTTTAGCGCTTTTTTGAGCGCAGTCTCTACCATCAGTAAAGACGTGTAAATAAACATCTTTACAGCCTTGCTCGTGTGCCATTTCCAACATGCCATGAATTTGCTCTTCATGAGAGTGGACACCACCATCAGATAGTAGTCCCATAATATGGACAGCTTTGCTATTGTCGTTGGCGTATTCTAGGGCATTTTTTAAAATAGGGTTTCTAAAAAAATCACCATTATTAATGTCATTATGAATACGAGTAAAGGCTTGTTTAACAACACGACCTGCGCCTAAATTCAAATGGCCCACTTCAGAGTTGCCCATTTGCTCCCCAGGAAGGCCTACTTGTTTACCACTCGTGAGAATAAGAGAGTGCGCAAACTGTTCGTTAAATCGGTCCCAAACTGGCGTTTTGGCTAAAGCGATGGCATTATTTTCTGTTGTTTCAGAGTGTCCCCAGCCATCAAGAATGAGTAATACTTTGGTGTTCTTTTTAGATTTCATAACAATAACAAATGCCTTAAATAAAAGAGTTAAACGTTAAATAAGAAGTGTACCACATCACCGTCTTGAACGATGTATTCCTTGCCTTCAGAGCGTAATTTCCCGGCTTCTTTGGCGCCTTTTTCTCCACCAAATTCGATAAAATCTTTAAAGCTAATGGTTTCAGCGCGAATAAAGCCTTTCTCAAAATCACCATGGATTTTCCCGGCAGCTTGTGGCGCACTGTCACCGATGTTAATCGTCCATGCACGAACCTCTTGAACACCAGCTGTAAAGTAAGTTTGTAAACCGAGTAATGTATAGCCTGCACTGATTAGACGATCAAGACCCGACTCTGTTTGCCCCATCTCATCAAGAAACTCTTGTTTTTCTTCAGTATCAAGTTCTGAAATTTCTGCCTCAATATCAGCACAGATAGCTACTACTTCAGCACCTTCAGTACTGGCGAAATTTTTTACTACATCAAGATGAGGATTGTTTTCAAAGCCGCTCTCGCTAACATTTGCCATATATAAGACAGGCTTAATAGTTAGCAACTGGAAGCCACGTAAAAGCTTTAGTTCTTCTTCATCAAAGTCTAGACTTCTTGCGCTTTTTCCAGCCTCAAGTGTGGGCAAAACTTTCTCTAAAAGCTCTCGTAGAGGCAGGCCATCTTTTTGCCCAGACTTGGTATTCTTAACTGCCTTTTGTAATAATTTTTCAACGACATCTAGGTCGGCTAAAATCAGCTCTGTATTAATAATTTCAATGTCATCTAGGGGCGATATTTTGCCAGCAACATGAATGATGTCATCATCTTCGAAGCAGCGAACCACATGAACAATTGCATCTGTTTCGCGAATATTGGTTAAGAATTGATTGCCTAATCCTTCGCCTTTTGAGGCACCCTCAACTAAGCCGGCAATGTCAACAAATTCCATAGTTGTTGGCAGGATTTTTTCAGGACTAACGATATCAGCCAATGCTTGAAGGCGCTTGTCATTAATAGGAACAATACCAACATTTGGCTCAATAGTACAAAAAGGATAGTTTGCCGATTCGATGCCTGCTTGGGTTAGTGCATTAAATAAGGTTGATTTTCCAACGTTGGGTAGTCCAACAATACCACATTTAAATCCCATTTTTTCTCCTTTTGATTGGCACCAATGTTTGTAAAAACACTAGTATTTAATCTTTTGTATGTAAGTTTTTCATAGCCTTGTCAGTATCGCCTTTAACAACATCATCAATCACTTGCAAGGCATCAGTCATAGCATTCTGAATTTGCGTTAATTCACTTTTATTGGGCGCGTGCAAGACATAATCAGCCACCTGAGATTTATCGCCAGGATGGCCAATGCCAAGGCGTAAGCGATAGAAAGACTTTGTGCTAAGTGCTTTGATTGTATCACGCAAACCGTTGTGCCCACCATGACCACCTTCAGCCTTAAGCTTGGCCGTACCAAAGTCTAAATCAAGCTCATCATGAACAACAAGTATTTCTACCGCATCAAGTTGGTAAAATTTTGCCAACGCCTGGATTGATCGACCAGAGCGATTCATAAAGGTATTGGGTTTTAATAGACGAACGCTTAAACCGGAAATAGTGACTTGTGTCACATCACCAGAAAATTTAGATTCCTTTTTAAAAGTGGCCGAATACAAGTTGGCCAATGCGTCACAAAACCAAAAACCAACATTATGTCGATGCGACTGATAGTCTTTGCCTGGATTACCCAGGCCAACAATCAGTTTAATCGCCATAATGTCTTACTCAATAATGATTACTTGTCGCCTTTATCATCAGCCTCAGCATCGGCATCATCGCCAACTACTTCAGTTTCAGGTGCAACCGGTGCGTCGTCTTCAACTTCAGCCATAATCTTAGCTTCCTGAACCGCAACAACACTTTGGTCATGTGCTTCAATATCGCCATGAGTTAGTGCAGTTAAAGTAACACCTTTAGGCATGTCAAGGCCAGTTAAGCTGATATGATCGCCCAGCTCAAGA
>NZ_FQTP01000002.1:0-42330 GCF_900128515.1 Bathymodiolus heckerae thiotrophic gill symbiont | reverse complement strand
CGTTAAATCTTCTAAAAAAGGTTTGGCGGTTGACCAGAGGTCTAATTGAGGATAAAGCTGTCTACCTAGCCCCTCGATGTTTAATAAGGTTTTGTCTAATAATAATAACTGCGGCTGAACGCTGATATCAAAATTCTTAGCCTCTCGGATTAAATCCAACAGCACTTGACCAAAAGAAATTTCTCCCAAGGGCTTGTCAAACATTGGGCTGCAGATTTTTTTAACAGCAGCTTCAAATGCTTTCTCATCAGTATGCGCACCAATCCAGCCAGAGTCAATATAAACCTGTGCTACTTTTTGATAATTTTGATTGAAAAAAGCTAGAAATATGTCTGCCAAGAAATCTTTATCTTCTTCGGTTAATGTGCCCATGATGCCAAAATCTACACCAATGTATCGACCCTTATCAGAGACAAAAATGTTGCCTGGATGCATATCTGCATGGAAAAAATTATGCTTGAAAACTTGGGTAAAAAAGATAACCACACCTTCTTCAGCCAGACGTTTCATGTCAATGTTTTTAGCTTTAAGGGTTTCAATCTCACCAATTGGGGTGCCGTAAATGCGCTCTGTTGTTAGTACCTTGATACCACTAAGCCGATGATAAACTTTAGGTATGTATAAAAGGCCAGAGTCTTCAAAATTTGCTCTAAGCTTGTCACAATGACCTGCTTCAATGCGCATGTCTAGCTCATCATTAATGATCGACTCAAACTCTTCAACAATTTCAATTGGCCTGATTTTTTTAGCCACTGGGTGATTGTTGACTAATTTTGCCAAACTGCGCATTAGCTTGATATCACCAGCAATCAATGTATCAATATCAGGACGTACAATTTTGACAACAACTTCATGGCCGTCTAGCGTGGTTGCTGTATGTACTTGTGCAATTGAGGCACTGGCCAAAGGCTGATCATCAAATGTTTTAAATAGCTGATCAATGCTAGATCCAAGTTCTTGCTCAATAATGCTTCTTGCAGATTGAGTATCAAAAGCTGGACAGCTGTCCTGTAGTTTCTTCAATTCAAGGCTGATATCAGTAGGCAACAAATCAGGCCTAGTTGAAAGGGTTTGGCCAAATTTAATATAAATAGGGCCGAGCTCTTCAAGGGCTAGACGTATGCGCTCGCCTCGTGTAAATTTTTTGACTGGAAAATAATGCCAAGGGATTAAGTATAAAAGAGGCCTGAAGCCTTTTAGTAGTGGCGTTGAAAGTATAAGAGAGTCCAGGCGATAGCGCATTAACACTCGTGAAATTTTAAAAAATCTAAATAGACTGTTCACGATTAGTGATGTTTATTTTTATACAATTTTGAAACGACTGGTGTAATCATCAACTTGCTTAATCCATCCTTTATAGCATCAATAGGGTTGCTTGAATTTTGTACAACTTGTTTAAAGTTTTTGGCTATTTTCCCCACCCCATGAGCAACTATATCGTCTGTGTACTGAGATAAAACCTCTTCTAAATCAATATCAACAGACTGAAGCATGTCAACCAGTAATTGTGCAGTTTTAACGTCACCATGAGTAACAATTTTGTCTTGTCTAAGGAGGTCGGTTAAATCTTCGCCTTTAAACAAGGCAAAAAATACACCAGCATTGAGGCTGATGTTAACGTCACTATGTTGACCTGTATCACTGACAGCAAAAATCCGATCATTAGTGCAAATAAAGTTGACATCGAGCGGCAAGTCTTTCAATGAAAATCGAATGGTTTTACCGTCTAAAGGCTTAAGGTTAATTGCACCAGTTTGAATTAAGTAGTTGAGCGCCTGTTCAAGAGCAAAATGTTGCATAAGGCGACGTTAGACTTTGATGCCTTTATGTAGAGCAACAATGCCACCTGACAGGCTGTGGTATTCGCAAAAGCCAAATCCCGCATCCAGCACCATATTTTTCAAGGTTTCTTGATCAGGGTGTTTGCGGATAGATTCAGCTAGATATTGGTAAGATTCTTTATCGTCAGCGATGAGATCGCCAAGGGCCGGCATAACATTGAATGAATAAAAGTCGTAGAATTTTTTAAGAAACTCAGAATCTGTTTTTGAGAATTCTAAAATTAACAAGCAGCCACCTGGTTTTAAAATTCGGTGAATTTCAGCTAGTGCCTGATCTTTATCTGTAACATTTCTAAGGCCAAAGGCAATAGAGACGCAATCAAAAGTATTGTCTGCAAAGGGTAAAAACTGAGCGTTTAGCTGAACAAAATCTACGCCAAAAACCCCTTTATTGATTAAGTTTTTACGCCCTTCGCCAAGCATTGCGGCGTTAATATCAGACAGGATAACATGGCCAGATTCACCTACTTTTTTACGAAATGCGATGGCTAAATCCCCTGTTCCACCAGCAATATCTAAAACCTTATCACCCGTTTTAACATTAGAAGAGGCAATGGTGTAGCGCTTCCATAATCGGTGCGCGCCGAACGATAGCACATCATTCATCAGGTCGTATTTGCTGGCAACAGAGTCGAACACACCTCGAACTAAATTTTGCTTATCTTTGGTGGCGACGTCTTTAAAGCCAAAATGTGTTGTATTATCCATAAATCTTATTTTGTTGGGTAGGCCCTGAAGTCGCTACCTGTATAAATTTGGGTTGGGCGGAAGATGCGATTATGTGCCACTTGCTCGTGCCAGTGCGCTGCCCAGCCTGCTGATCTTGCCATGGCAAAAATTGGTGTAAAGTGTTCTTTTGGAATCTTAAAAATTTCTGAGTATAAAATGCCAGAATAAAAGTCTACATTAGGAAAAACACCTTTAGAAGATAGCAGCTCTTCACAAATCCGCTCTACTTCTAGTGCTGTTTCAAAACGTTTAGACAAAGTAATTTTGGATTTTTTGACATAGGCGTTAATCATTTTTTGCAATATTTTTGCCCTAGGGTCTTTGACACTATATTCCCTATGCCCCATGCCCCAAATAACTTGTTTATTCTTTAGGCGATTTTCGATATAGCCACGTGCATTTTTAGCTTCACCAATCTCATCTAACATTTTAAGCACGTCTTCATTAGCGCCACCGTGTAGTGACCCTGCTAATGTACCAACTGCTGCAGAGATTGAAGCAAAAGGGTTTGCCAATGTTGAAGCGGTAACCATGGCTGAAAAAGTACTGGCATTAATCGTGTGCTCTGCATGCAAAATTAGACAGGCGTCAAATAGCTGCACGATGTCATCATCTGGCTCTTCGCCAAAAGACATATACAAAAAGTTTTTTGCATAAGACATATTCTTGCTAGGTGGAATAGGGTCATAGCCAGCGCTAATTCTTGCCCACATGGCAACCAGAGTACTCATGTTGGCAATAATTTTAGTCAGTGCACTTTGAGTAAAAGCTGAGTCGGGATCTTTGGCGCCAGCATCTGGATAGAAGGTAGCCATGGCTGCAATAGCAGTTTGCAATACATCCATAGGGTGGCCACTGGCCGGCAGCGCCCACATCATTTGTCTAATGTTGCGCTTTACTTCATAACGCTTGTGCAGTACCAAGCGAAACTCTTCTAAAGCTGTTTCGCTCGGTAATTCACCATCTCTAAGCAGCATTGCAACTTCTTCGAAAGAGGCGTTTTTTGCTAAATCTTCGATAGAGTAGCCACGATAAGCCAGGATGCCATTTTTTCCGTCAATAGAGGAAATGGATGATTCTGTTGCTGGAACGCCTGCGAGACCTGGAATGTATTCAATCATAATAAGCGCTTAAACGTTAAACCGAAAAAGACGAACCACAGCCGCAAGTTGTTTTTGCATTTGGGTTGTGAATGATAAAGCGAGAGCCTTGTAAATCTTCAAGATAATCAACCGTTGCGCCCATTAAATATTGATAACTCATTGGATCTACAACTAGTTGAACGCCGTTATTTTCAACGCCAGAATCTCCTTCCTTGTGCTCTTCATCAAAGGTAAATCCGTAAGAAAATCCGGAACAGCCACCGCCAGTAATATAGACGCGTAGACGCAAATTGTCGTTTTTCTCTTCTTCTATTAAAGTTGAAACTTTGCTGGCAGCACTATTGCTAAAAATAATGTCTGCTTCTTCTAATACTTCTGACATGGTGTCTCCTAATTTAAGGTAGCAAGCCAATAGATGATAGTCCAGACTTCTCGTCTAGACCAAACATGATGTTCATATTTTGAACAGCTTGGCCTGATGCGCCCTTGACTAAATTATCAATGACGGATGTTATTACCAACTTACCGCCAACTGCTTTTTGTGCAGCAATTTGGCAGAAGTTACTTGATTTGACATTACGCGTTGCGCACGCAGTGCCCGCGCCAAGCACGGTAACAAAATGCTCATCTTTGTAAGCATTCTCAAAGATTAATTGTACATCAACGTCAGACTCTAATAAGTCCACATAAATTGTGGACTCCATGCCGCGAATCATTGGTACTAAGTGCGGGATGAAGGTTAGACCAATAGATTTTCCACCTGCTAACAAGCTTAACTCTTGTTTAATCTCTGGATAGTGACGATGACCACTAACGCCATATGCTTTAACGGATTCGCTGGTTTCACATAGTAGCATTGCTTGGTTTGCACCACGCCCTGCACCGCTCACACCCGTTTTAGAGTCAACAATAATGCTTGATAAGTCGATTAAATTCTTTTCAATTAAAGGTTTAAGCGCCAATAAAACAGTAGTTGGAAAACAACCTGGATTACCAATTAATTGAGCATTCCTAATTTGCGAACGATTAATTTCAGACAATCCGTACACTGATGACGCCAATAATTCATCTTGGAAATTTTCCAAGCCGTACCATTGGGCGTATTCATCTTTGTCACGCAATCGGAAATCTGGCCCTAAGTCAATTACTTTGATGCCTTTATCGATAAAGTTGCCGGCAGTTTTCATGGCCACACCATGTGGTGTTGCAAAGAAAATAACGTCGCATTCATCTAGGATTGCATCATCAGGCGCTGTAAAAACTAATTTTGTTTGTCCCGCTAAAGAAGGGAAGAATTCACCAACAAGCTGTCCTGCTTCTGAGCGAGAGCTGATTGCAATCACTTCTACACCTTTATGGTTGTGAAGGTGTCTTAGTAGTTCGATCCCGGTATAACCGGTGCCGCCAATAATTCCTGCTTTAATTTTGCGCATAAACTAACTTGTTAAAATGAAACTCTTTTTTATTTGAATCTATATATTTTTTTGTTGAATTCGTCTAGTTTTAGTTGTTCTTTTACTCATCTTTTTTGTACGAAGCACCAATAAAGCATATGAATATTCACCTTCTTCAAAAATATTTAAAAACAAATTAATAATGTGTTTTGAATGATCTAGCTGCGTTTCTGCCCCTTTAATTACTTTTCTATCTTGAGAATTTTTTAATTCACAAAATAATAGCCTCTTTCTACTATGATCAGCCAAGACATAATCACAAGCCTTTAGGTTTTGAATTGTTTTGTTGCAAGGCTTAATAATCTTGTCTAATTCAAAATACTCAATCGTTTGATCAGCCTCTAGTTGCACTACGTGCTTCTGCTGTTTCTTTCCAAGTAATGTTATTTCTTGTTTTGAGTTTGTTTGGGTTTTAAAAAAATGGTCAAACATCATAATCGTGCCTCTAAGCCATCCCTAATTGTGTTTAATTTATTAATTTCTTTATCCATACTACCAACTTCCATGCCGTATTTGTCAATATTACACTTAGTCATGCCGCCATTCTCAGCAATATAGGCGCTAACCTTATCAGGATTGATTATATTATTATTTTTGTAGTGATTTTTTTTCATAAAACTGTCTTTATCGTCAAAGTCACTATTGAGCATTATTAAGTTATTTAACTCCAGAACTAAAGTGTCACTATGTGTGGTTAGCATTATTTTTAAATCATTATTAATACAATCTGCAATTAGTTTTGCAAGTAATCTTTGTTTAGCTAAACTTAAATGACTTTCTGGCTCATCAATAATAATTAAATCTCCAGGTTTCGCCTTGTGCTTTAAGAAAAAATACAAACTGGATAAGGCGCGAACTGAAGCAGATGTTAAGTAAATGGGGATATCTATTTTATTATCACCATGCCGATTGTTAGAGAGTCTCACCTCATTACCGTTATATTTTAACTTACCGCCTATCATCTTTTTTATGTGAGTAGACAGGTCAATTTTTAAAGTAGTCTTGCCTTTTTGAATGGTTTCAATAGCACGTATAAAATCAATATTGTCTTTTACAGGTAAAGCATATCTGGAAGAGTAATCACGAATTAAGTCAAAAGGATTTATTTCTTTGCTTTTTTTAATATGATCTACTAAAGTATTAATATTTAAATCTAAATCTTTTTGGAACAGGCTAATTCCTAATCTTTCAGCAACCGAAATAAATACATCAGGAATGTCAAATAATAATGTTAGTAGTGCTTGGTTAATTTCATAAATAATTATATTGTTTAAACCAGTGTCTTGATTTTTTATCGTAATCTCAAACCATTCTTTGTTAGAGTCAATAATAATACTAGAACCACCTATGTTGATAGTCTGTTTAGTTTTTTCTGTTGATAGGCTTAAATTTGATAAAGATATTATGGGTATATTTTGATTCTCACTAGAAAACACAAAAGAATGTATTTTTTTAGCATAGCTCTTAGCAACGCTCTTGATAATATCTTCTAAATTCAATTTGGCTTTATTAATGGTAATTTTATTATTAGCGAGTAAATCACTTTCCATTTTTTTTGTTAAAATCTCAATATTAATAGACTTAAAAGCTTTTAACAAGCCATATAGAGCATAGGCAAAATAGGTTTTTCCATTATTATTATCACCAAAAATTAAAGTTAAATCATTGACTACAATTTCCGCTGATTGAATGGGTTTAAAGCCTTCCAGTTTAAAATTCATTTTAGTTTTCTCCCAGCATTTTTTCAAGGTAGTGAATGTTCATGCCACCTTTTTGAAATACCTTATCTTTCATGATGCGAGCTTGCAAGGGGATGTTAGTTTTAATACCGTCAATGACCATTTCACTGAGTGCAGTTTGCATTTTGATAATTGCACCAAGACGCGTGTCAGAATAGGTAATTAGCTTACCAATCATTGAATCGTAATGAGGCGGCACTGTATAGCCGTTGTAAACATGCGAATCAACACGAACGCCTAATCCACCAGCAACATGGTATTGAGTGATCTTGCCGGGAGACGGCATAAAGTTGTTCGGATCTTCAGCGTTAATACGACACTCGATAGAATAGCCTTTAATGACAACTTCATCTTGAGTAAAAGATAGTGGCTGACCATCGGCAATTAAAATTTGCTCACGGACAATATCAACACCAGTAATCATTTCAGTAACAGGGTGTTCAACTTGCACACGCGTATTCATTTCTATGAAATAAAACTCATCATTTTCAAACAAGAATTCAAACGTGCCTGCACCGCGATAGTTGATAGCTTTACAAGCATCAGCGCAAACTGTACCAATTTTGTTACGAAGTTCGGGGTTGATACCAGGAGCTGGCGCCTCTTCGACAACTTTCTGATGGCGGCGCTGCATAGAGCAATCACGCTCACCAAGATGCACAGCATTGCCGTGCTCGTCAGCTAAAATTTGAATTTCAACATGGCGAGGCGTGGTTAAAAACTTCTCCATGTAAACTTCTGCATTGCCAAAAAAGCTTAATCCTTCAGTTTTGGCAAGCTCAATTGAGGCAAGCAAGTCCTCTTCTTTTTCTACTACTTGCATGCCACGTCCACCACCACCACCAGAAGCTTTAATAATAACTGGTAAGCCAATGTTGCGGGCGATTTCCATATTTTTAATTGGGTTTTCGCCTAGTGCGCCATCAGATCCAGGCACACAAGGTACGCCAGATTTTTGCATGGCTTCAATGGCCGCAACCTTATCACCCATCACGCGGATATTTTCCGCACGAGGTCCAATAAAGATAAATCCACTTTCTTCAACGCGTTGAGAGAAGTCAGCGCTTTCTGATAAGAACCCATAGCCTGGATGAATCGCATCTGCATGCGTTACTTCTGCTGCAGCAATCAATGCCGGAATGTTTAAATAGCTATCAGCCGAAGGGGGTGGGCCGATACAAACCGCCTCATCAGCAAGTCGTACGTGTTTAAGATCTTTGTCTGCTGTTGAATAGACAGCAACCGTTTTAATGCCAAGCTCTCTACAAGCTCTTAAAATCCTAAGTGCAATCTCACCGCGATTGGCAATTAGAACTTTTTGAATTTTATTTAAAGCGATCATTGAATAATAACAAGTGTTTGACCAAATTCAACAGCATCACCGTCTTTGCATAAGATTTCAGTCACAGTGCCTGATTGATCCGCTTCAATTTGGTTCATGATTTTCATCGCTTCAATGATACAAATTGTATCGCCTTGGTTAACATGTTGACCAACTGAAACAAATACACCAGAAGTTGGTGAAGCTGAGCCGTAAAAAGTACCAACCATTGGAGAAGTGATTGGGTGGCCATTGATAGTTGCTGGTGTGTCAACTGCTGACTCAACAACCGCTACTGGTGCTGCCATTGCTACTGGTGCTGTAGCTATAGGCGCATTGCCATAGCGTGAGATACGAACTGATTCTTCACCCTCGACAATTTCAATTTCTGCCATGCCAGATTGTTCTAGCAATTCCATTAATTTTTTTACTTTACGAATGTCCATGTCTTTCTATCCCTTTAATTTAATGTGTTTAATTGCTGCACTGAGTGCGAATTCATAGCCTTGTGAACCAAAGCCAGAAATAACGCCTTGTGCGATGTCTGAAAAATAAGATTTTTTACGGAAATCTTCACGCTTGTAAACGTTAGACAAGTGCACTTCTGTAAATTCAATGCCAACTGCCAATAAGGCGTCACGTAGCGCAACGGAGGTATGTGCGAATGCTGCTGGATTAATCATAATGTATTTTGTACCATTGCTACTTGCTGCGTGAATTTTTTCAATCAATCCAACCTCGGAATTGTCTTGATGGTGTTCGAGTATAAGACCTGCATCTGCTGCTAATTTGGTTAAGTTGTTAACAATATCGTCAAGTGTTTGAGCACCGTAAAGATCTGGCTCACGTGTACCGAGCATGTTTAGATTTGGGCCATTTAGTAATAAGATGTCCATAACACTCACAACAAGTTTCAAATAAACATGATTTTACCACCAACATCACGCATCTTAGTCGTTTTTGACTGACTTTTAGCGACTAAGTTTTGTGTTTATTTAACCTTGTTGAGGTGCTCAAGATAGCCTTGTGCATTAATTTCGCCAACAATACGCTGGCCGCGATGCTCAATACCATTTTTGAAGAATAAGATCCCTGGCGGACCGATGATATTAAACTTAGTCATTAATGCTTTATCAACAGCATCGTTAGCAGTGACGTCAGCTTGTAGAGCGATGACATTTTTCATGGCGTCAACAACGCTGTTGTTTGAAAATACAAAGCGTTCGAGCTCTTTACAAGAGATACACCAATCAGCATAAAAATCAAGCATGACAATCTGGTTATTCTTTTGAGAGCGAACCAATGCTTGATCTAAATCTTCAATGCTTTTAATTTTCTCAAATTGTATATGAACCTGTGCTACCTGAGTGCCTGACGTGCCCCAGCCTGATAGTGGTGCTAGCATGTCGCCACCACCTCTAGCCACCAAACCCCATAGCAGAATTCCGTAGAACATGACTAGCAAGCCAATAGCTTTAAAGATGCGAATCCAGGCGCTTGGTGTATCACCAAGTTTGTTAAGCACGCCCATGGCAATTGGTGCAATACTAAAGATTGCCGCCCAGAGCGCTAATGAGGCGATTGATGGAATAACGCGCTCAATTAGCCAAATAGCAACTGCCAACATCAAGATGCCGAAGATGTATTTAACATTATCCATCCAGCCACCAGCACGTGGCAATTTAGATACGCCAGCGCCAATTAGGATTAGCGGCGCACCCATGCCTAAACTCATTACAAACAAGGACAATCCACCTAACAGAGCATCGCCAGTTTGACCGATGTAGATTAGAGCACCTGCCAATGGCGGCGCCACACAAGGGCCGACAATCAATGCCGATAAGAATCCCATAATCGCAACACCAATTAAATGACCGCCTTCTTGATTATTACTAATATTGGTAATTTTATTTTGTAAGCCAGCTGGTAATTGAATTTCGTAATATCCAAACATTGAAAAGGCAAGTGCCACAAAAATTAAACTGAAGACCGCGAGAATCCAAGGTGTCTGGAATAACACTTGTAAATTTTCACCAAAATAGCCTGCTAAAACGCCAGCCATTGAGTAAGTAACACTCATCGCTAAAACGAAAACGATCGACATAATTAGTGCTTTGCGCGTGGTTATTTCACCTTTTTGACCAACGATAATGCCCGATAAAATCGGAATCATTGGAAATACACAAGGTGTTAGCGATAATAGTAAGCCAAAACCAAAGAAACTCATTAATACCCAAAATAAATTATCTTGCTGAAGTAGGGCTGCAATCTGATCTGTTTCGTTTAATTCTACGTTGGGCTGTAATGCAGATTGTATCGCATCTGAAGTAGTGCTCGTCGCATTGGACGAGCCTTGTATTGGTAACACTAAATCAACCTTTTTCTCTTGTGGGGGATAACAAATGCCACCCGTCCAACAACCTTGGTATTTGGCAATAAAACTAATATTCTGACTCTTAATATTGCGTAAAGGCACTTCAAGCACCAACCTGCCCTTGTGAATTTGAACCTTGCCAAATAAAGGATCATCTTTAATTTTTCCTTTGGGAAAATCAACCTTGCCAATTTCTGCACCTTTGACATCAATAAAGAATTTATCATGATATAAGTAGTATTCAGGATGAATATCCCAAGCAACTAATAATGTATTTGATTCAAATACATCGACTGAAAATTTAAATGCTTCGTCTGCAGGTAAAGGTTCATCAGAGATTGGCGTGATTTTTTCAACAATAGATTGAGCGCTTTGTTTGGCTTTTGAGAACAATTCAAAAGCATTGTCAACCAGTGAAGGCCTTTGCATGGCGCTAATATCTAGTGCGGCAGTTTTGGTAATTGGCGGGTAGCAAACGCCTAAATCGGCGCAACCTTGAAAAGTAACATTTAATAATAATGAGTTTGCATTGCCTCTTAAGATTGGAATTTTGACATCTACAGTATTTCTGTAAACACCAATCTTGCCAAAAAATTCATCATTTTTTATT
Organism: Bathymodiolus heckerae thiotrophic gill symbiont; assembly: GCF_900128515.1. Taxonomy (GTDB): domain Bacteria; phylum Pseudomonadota; class Gammaproteobacteria; order PS1; family Pseudothioglobaceae; genus Thioglobus_A. The sequence continues at coordinate 31,159 of NZ_FQTP01000002.1, read as the reverse complement.
TTTGCGGGTGGAAATTTAGCCACACCAAGTTGATCTGAATAGTCACTTGATATTTTTATTTTTTCTTTATAAAGGTAATAATCTTTGGCAATATCCCAGCTTAATACAATTTCATCATTAACTACTTTTGCTTTGAAAGCAAAGGCCTTGTCAGCCGGCAGCAGTTCGCCCTGAGCTTGAGTAAAAGTTGATAACAGTAATAAAAATAAAGGCAGTAATAAACGCTTCATGAAATCTCTCCTCACGATGATTAGAGTTATTATAAGTCATTTTGGGGTTTATAAGCAAGCATTAAAAAACCCCAAGCACTTTCACACTTGGGGTTTTTAGCTTTATGCTACCTATTCGGCTAGCAAATATTAGCCGATTCTTGTTGTAATCGCATCAATCACCGCTTGAGACGAAGTAGCGTCAACGCTAAGTAACAAGCCTTCTTCTTTATAGAAGCCTACTAAAGGTGCGGTTTGATCGTTGTAAACATTCAAACGATTGCTGATTGCCTCTTCAGTTTCATCTTCACGTTGTACGGCGGCACCACCACATTTGTCACATACGCCTTCAACTTTAGTCGGGTTAGACTTGGTGTTGTAAATTGCACCACAAGCTTCACAAGTACGACGTGTTGTTAAACGATCAAGAATCACATCACGTGGAACATCGATTTCAACAGCTGCGTCTAATTTTTCTCCCATTTTTTCAAGTAGTGCTTTTAAAGCTTCTGCTTGTGGAATTGTGCGCGGGAAGCCGTCTAATAAGTAGCCAGATTTACAATCATCTTCTTGTAAACGCTCTTCCATAATGCCCATGATTAAATCGTCAGATACTAAGTCACCTGCTTTCATTGCTGCTTGTGCTTGTTTGCCTAGCTCTGTACCTGTTGCAACTGCACCACGCAAAATATCGCCTGTAGAGATTTGAACTGAACCGTCAAGCTTAGTTAGTAATTTTGCAACTGTGCCCTTGCCTGCGCCTGGTGCACCTAAAAGAATTAATTTCATAGTGTTTCCTTGGAATAAGTTAATAAAAAATTCAACCTTACCGTTTTAATCTTTAAGGTCAAAATTGAGCAAAAATTATATCATAGAGATGTGGTGTTTACAATCTAAGCATAATTTACACTCATTGTTAAAATTTCCGAAATTTTTGGTTTTTAGAACGGACAAGGCTCAATCTAAGTTAAAAACGGCATTATTTATGCAGTAAATAAAGGTTTTGTGGTAATTAGACCTTGTAAAAGACAAAATTAGAAATGCAGTATTTGTATGAAATTGGTAGAATAAAAAACCTTGCCAGAGGTTGTTTTAAAATCCTTGCGCTAGTCTATTGGTTTGGTTGTGGCGACCACCGAGAGTAGCGTTATATTTGATAGCGCTATTAAAGTTGACTGGACGCGAGATGTATTTGATCGATTAATTGTTGCTCAAGCAATGGCTGATAAGGCTGAGTTAATTACTAAAGATGGTAATATCCTTAAGCATTATAATAAGGCTGTTTGGTAATTTTTTAGTTAAATCCTTTTTCGTTCTGAGCACAGCGAGGAAATGCCCTTGGGGTACAACAAGAAAATTCGGGTCTATTTTTAAAAAATAGAGGCGGCATCAAATAGAATACTCCTGTTGTTTATAATGAATTTTAGTAAAACTACAATAATATGAACTATAAGAATAAAGATCTTTGCAAGATAAGAACAATAACTACTTTTTTGTCATTGAATGATAGAAAAGAAACGTGGAATAAAGAAATAATAAAAGCATCAAAATTTTGCGCTGATCTATCTACAGAATTCCAAAAAAATAATTACACAGTTCAATCAGTCAGAATTGTTACAAACCCATTTGGAGAGTATTTAAATACTGACAGTTTGGAAAATGCAAAGATAGATTTGGCCTATCTTTCTGAGTTGTTAAATTCTGCTAATACATCTGGAGTTAGAATTAGATTTGCAATTGGAGAGGCAAAAACCCAAGAAGAAATAGAAATCCTTCCAGAGCTGGTTAAAGAGTTCGGGGATTTATGCAATGTATGCGTTAATGTAGGAACTGATGATTTCGGGGTTCTTGACAATAACTTAATCCAGCATTGTGCAAAAGCAGTTAGCAGGATTAGCACCATTACACCAAGAGGTGAGGGAAATTTTAACTTTACAGTAAATTTTAATTGTGATCCGCTTATACCTTATTTTCCCGCTAGTTATCATAGGAGAGAGTTGGGTGATAGGTTTGTTATAGGCCTTGAAACGCCAGATTTGCTTGTTAGTGTTTTAAAAGAATTTAATGGTGCCACAAACGATAAAGATCACAATAAGCTATTTGAAGGCTATTACAACGCTATGAGTGAGGCGTTACAATATCACATTTCTATGATTGATAATATCATTGACAATTCAAACATTGAAAAACCATTTAAATTTTCTGGTTTTGATAGCTCCGCAGCACCATCAAAAAATTGTTCAAGTATGGTTGAAGTTTATGAGCAAATGGGTGTTGAGTATTTTGGTGCAAGTGGAACGGTTGAGGCATCATCTTTGTTAACCAAAGTATTTAAGTCTGTTAATGGTGTGGATCTGGTAGGATTTTCCGGACTTATGCTAGCGTTAACGGAAGATGTTGGTTTGGCGCAAGGTACGATTGATTCAAATTTTGATATCCACTCCTTGTTAACCTATAGTTCTGTTTGTGGCATTGGTTTAGATACAGTTCCGATTCCAGGCGATACATCTATAGATAAGATATCTGCCCTTATGAGAGATACAGGAACAATGGCATTTCGATTAAATAAGCCACTCACTGTTCGTGTTTTTCCAGTTCCAGGCTTAAATACTGACGATATAACAAGTTTTGAAAGTGATGATTTGTGCAATTGCGCAGTGCTCAACGTTCCATAACCCCTTTATTTTTTTATTCATTTCCCTCATTTTCCTTGTCATGCCACAATTTTAATATGAAAATATCGTCATTAGCAACAAGATATCGAATGGTGTAATTACCAACAAATAAATCTCTTATCTTTTTTGGATCTGTCGCCTTGCTAACTTCAATGCCAATTTGAGAAGATATGGATAATTTGTTTATTTCCTGCTTTAATTCACTTGATATCCTGCTTGTGGCAGTTGGATTCTTATCGGCAATAAACTCTCGCAAGCGAATTAGATCTGATAGAACTCCAGTGGTATGGTGAATCATTATGCAGTTGGTTGTGATAACTCATCATCACCCCTCCAACTATCCATCCATTTTTCAACAGCGTCTGAACTAACAACTCTGCCATTTTTCACATCATCCAGCGCTTCAAGCGTGTCTTGCCAGCGGCCTTGATCCATTGCTTGACGTGCAACAAACTCTTTAACTGCTTGATTAATTAGATAGTTTTTACTTCTGTTTAATTTTTTAGTTAAGTCTGCAAGCGGTTTTTCAATTTCTGAATTTAGGCGAATACTAGTAACACCCATAATAAAATCGTTGTAGTTATTTGTAATACGTTGCTTAATAAATTGGGGATTTTTATTGCTCTTTATAAAATTGATGGGAACAGCATCCGTTAATTTTAGTGTTTAACTCGTTTCTTTAGATCTCGATAGAAATTTTGATGAACATCAATTTTAATAAGTTCCAAATTAGATTCTATAAATCAGTAAGCTAACAGGTATTGCTGGGTCTTTACCTTGTATTTATAAACAAATATTCTAACCAGATCGCCTTTTTTCTCAACACCCGTATCCGGGTTTTCGATCACTGTATGAACAGCCTTATCTAGTGCTAATTTATCATTCTTTGATAATTTTTTGACCTTTCTTTCAAAAGTTTTTGACTGATAAATTTTCACCCAGATTAGCCGAATTTAAATTCAGACTTTTCTCCAGAGTCTAGTTCCTCAATACTCACTAACAGATCTTTAATAAATTCATAGGACAGATCTGGGTTATCATACAGCGCACTTGCCGATACGCGCCCAATACTCTACTTGGCCTGTAACAGAGCGGTGCTCTACTTTAGAATACTTCTTTGCGTTGCTAGCCAGTTCATCTGAAATTCTTACTGCTGTTGACATTGTTGTACCTGTTTATTAGTTTGAGTACATTATGTTGCACAATGCAACTAATAGCAAAAAAATAGCTTGTTGTAGGTTGGCTGCTACTGAACCACAATCACCATCGCTGGACGAACCAAGCGGCCGTTTAAAGTAAAGCCGTGTTGTATCACTTCTAATACTGAATTGGACTCTTTGTCTGGCATTGGGATCATGGTAACTGCTTCATGGAATTCTGGATCAAATGTTTCGCCAGTAGGGTTTAAAAGCTCAACACCAAATTTTTCCATGGTTGATAAAAATACTTTGTCTGTCATTTCCAAGCCTTCGGTAATGATTTCAACTGAAGTGCTCTCGTCTTTAGCCGTTTTTAAGCCCATTGTTAATGAATCTTTCACTTCAAGTAGCGCTTTTACAAATCCGTCTAATGCAAATTTGTGCGCATTTTCAAGGTCTTTAGCATTTCGACGTTTTAGATTTTCCATTTCCGCTTGTGCGCGCAATAGCTTCTCCCAGTTGTCTTTGGCAGATTGTTGGGCCGCCTCTAGCTGAGTTTCTAAATCATCTTCTGGCGCTTCTTGCTCGGCAGCCTCAATGTTTTCATCTTCAACTTTTTCAACGCTCTCGTCTTGCTCTTGTTTTTTTGCCATCTTGTTGTCCAATTAATGTATATTTGTAGCCAGTTATATAGTGGTTATTTTAAAGAATTCAACCTTGAGTGATTAAGAAAATGTTTAATACAATTGGCATCATTAGCAAACCCAATGATCCTGTCAGCAAAGGCACGGCAGACGAGCTATGCGCGTTTCTAGAAGAGCGCGGTGTTGGTGTGGTTGAGGGCAGGGAGTTAATTTCCGAGCAGGCAGATTTAATTATTGTGGTGGGCGGTGATGGGTCCATCTTAAATACTGCCCGTACTTTTGTTGATAATAATATTCCAATTTTGGGGATTAATTTAGGTCGTTTAGGCTTTCTAGCGGATGTATCTGCTGGGAAGATGTTTGATATAGTTTCCCAAGTGCTAGAAGGTGAATTTACTAAGGAAGAGCGCTGCTTGCTTTCTTGCCAAATTGAGCAAGATGGACAGGTTGTACATCAAAGTGTGGCATTAAACGATGCAGTTATTAACCGCCAAGACGCTTTGAAGATGATCGAATTTGATGTTTATATTGATGGTAAGTTTGTAAATAATCAACGCGCTGATGGATTGATTATTACCACGCCTACGGGATCAACAGCTTATGCATTATCAAGCGGCGGACCTATTATGCACCCAGGTGTTAATGCAATTGGCCTGGTTTCAATTTGCCCGCACACCATGAGTCATCGCCCGTTATTAGTACCGGGCGGTAGCGAGGTGGTGGTTCGTATTAAGGAGAGCAGTGAAGGCGTGAGCGTGCATATTGATGGACAAGAGTCCTTCCCGATTTTGCCGGGTCAGGAGGTTCGCGTGCGCCAACACGGCGGTTTTATTCATTTATTGCATCCAAAAAATTATGATTATTTTGAAATTATTCGCTCAAAATTACATTGGGGATCTAAGCTCTCGTAAGCCGGTATAAAAAAATGTTATCGCAGTTATCTGTAAAAAATTTAGCCGTTGTTGAAACTCTAGACCTATCTTTCGAGCCAGGCATGAGTACAGTTACGGGTGAAACAGGCGCAGGAAAATCTATTCTTTTGCAGGCATTGAGCTTGTCACTCGGTATTCGGGCCGATTCAAATTTGGTGCGTCATGGCAAAGATAAAGCCGATGTAAGCGCAGTTTTTTCCGTGGATCAAAACCAAGCAGTTCAAGGTTTTTTAGCAGAGCATTCTCTGGAAGACGAGGGTGAGTGTATTCTACGCCGCGTGATTACCAGTGATGGGCGCTCTAAAGCCTTTATTAATGGCAGTAGTACACCCTTGTCAATTGTACGAGAGTTGGGCGATTTACTGATTGACATACATGGCCAGAATGAACATCAATTGTTATTGCGCCCTGATCAGCAGTTGCAATTATTAGATGGTTTTGCACGATTGAATGACGATAAAGATGCGCTAAATTTGATTGTTAGAGAGCATAAAACACTGGCTGATAAGATCGGCCAATTAAGTAATAATCAGGATATTATCGAGCAACAGCAAGCGCTTTATTCTCATCAGCTTAAAGAACTTGATGAAGCGATGCTTAATCAAGATGAACTCAATAGTATTGAGGCGGACTTTAAAACTAGTGCTAATGCACAAACAATTACTGAAAAAACTTCCAATGTATTGGCGCAGCTGGAAGATGAATCCGGCGCCAATGCACAGCTATTATCCTTAAGTGCTAGCCTATCTGAAGCGCTGCAGATGGATGAAAAACTGCGGACGGGTTTTGAGTTAATTAACTCAGCACAAGTACAAGCTCAAGAAGCTATTTACGAATTGACACAATATTTAAGCAAGCTTTCAACCAATGAGCAAAGTGCACAAGAAATGGAAGAGCGAATTTCTGAATTGTATGGCTTGGCTAGAAAGCATGATTGTCAAATTGAGGCCCTGCTAACAGCACGTGATCAGATCGGACAAAAATTAGATGAGATCGGTGGCGGGGCAAATTCTATTGAAGAAATGAGCCAGCAATTATCGGTTATTAATGATCGTTATCAGCTCAAAGCACAAGCATTAAGCAAAGTCAGAGTTGAAAAAACACGGGCGTTGTCAAAACTAGTCACTGAGGCGATGCAAGTATTGGGCATGCCAGGTAGTGAATTTAAAGCAGAACTTAATCAAAAAACTGACGGTGTTCATTTGAATGGTAATGAAAGTGTGGAGTTTTTGGTAAAAACCAATATGGGGCAGGAATTCAGCCTACTTAAAAAAGTAGCTTCTGGCGGTGAATTATCAAGAATTTCGCTGGCTATTTCAGTGGTCGGTAGTGATAGTGAATATACACCAACCTTGATTTTTGACGAAGTAGACGTGGGTATTAGTGGTGCAGTTGCAGAAGTGGTGGGTAAAAAATTGCAAGATTTGGCAAAGAATTATCAAATTATCTGTATCACGCATTTGGCTCAAGTAGCTGCCTTTGGCCATCAACACCTACAAGTTAGTAAGGTTCAGCAAGATGATAGCGTACAGACAACTGTTATCCAGCTTACAAACGATCAGCGAGTGGAAGAGGTGGCGCGTATTGTGGGCGGTGCAACCATTACTGATAAAGCCAGATTGGCTGCAGAAGAAATGATTTCTGCCAGTAGAGTAAGGTAATATCCAAAAAAAAGCCGCTTTCGCGGCTCTTTTTAACCAATCTATTTCTTTTTTAAACGCTCAATGCCCAACATCTTAAAGATGTACTTTTGATAGGATGGTTCAGAATTGCCTGTTTTCATGTTACGAATAAAGAACTTTTCGAAAGCAATTTTAGCCAAATGCATCATCCTGCCTTTTTTTGCCCAAGTGACATTTCTAGGTGGAATCTGGGGCATGGCAACAAACGCAGCACCAGTATCACCCATGTCAGCAATACAAACCGCATTCCAAGTAGGGATGTGTGAAGGTGATTTTCCAGCAATCATTTCTTCAATATTGTGCACCACAGCAGTCACCATTGACTCAATCATGTAGCCTGTTTTTGGCGTACCACACATAACTGGCGTGGCTTCAACAGGCGGGATGGCGATATTAACACCGACTGAAAAAATATTTTCTTTAACAGGTGATTGCTGATAATCATTAATCATGACAAAACCACGTGGATTAACATAGCCCGCATCAATTTCTGCTAATTTTGCAACAGTATCAACCCCTTTAAAGGCCGGTAGCATCATTGTGTGCATGGTGGCAACTTCATGGGTTTTAATGGTTTTTCCTTCATCGTTGACTTCATCGACATTGACTGTATCAGCAGTAACTGAGGTTACCTTTGCATTGATAATCCATTTGATATGACGTTGTCTAAATTCAGACTCAAGTAGTCCTTTAGAATCACCAACACCACCCAAACCTAAGTGGCCAATATAAGGCTCAGCCGTAATAAAGGTTATCGGGCATTTGTCGCGAATACCACGTTTTTTAAGATCGGTGTCCATAATACAAGCAAACTCATAAGCCGGACCAAAGCAAGACGCACCTTGAACCGCACCTACAGCGATTGGACCACCACCATTAGCGCAGAATGTTCCCCATTCGCTAGAAGCAACTTTGGCGTGAGCCGTTGTACAAATTGAAACGCTGTGCCCTTCAGGCCCCAAACCCTCAACCTCATCAAAGGCTAATTTTGGGCCAGTGGCTAACACTAAATAATCATAATCAACGACTTGATCGCCAACCATTACTTGGTTATCATTCGGCTTGATTTGCGTCGCTTCACCAATAATAAGGTTAATATCTTTGCGCTCTAAACGCGGTGCTAATTCAAAGCTGATATCGTCTTCACTACGCCAGCCAACAGCCAACCAAGGATTTGACGGAATGAAATTAAAGTTTGGATTGTTAGAAATAACGGTGACTTCATGATCATTACCCAAAGTCTTCTTCATATCGTAAGCGAAGGGCAATCCGCCCGTACTTGCACCAATAACGACAACATGTGCCATATACTCTCTCCTCAGTAGTATTTAGTTCAAAACGTAACCATTATTGAGATAAAGAGTAAGTTTGTCAAGTAAACATGCAAAACTAAAGCGCTTTAATTTGAAAAAAAGCAGAGTAAAGTTGCTATTTTTATTAGAAAGTGAATAATTGATAGTATATAATATTGCGATCTATGGAATACATTGCTGGCATTTTGATTGCGGTACTAAATCAAGGCCTACTTAATTGGCGGCTTCAACAATTAATCCGTAGAAAAAACACCAACCCTAAAAAAATTGTAAATTTGGCTAGGGTTTCATTGGTTGAAAGGCTTATGTTGGTGGGAGTTTTACTAGTATTTGCCATGCAACGCTTTGATCCACTGAGTGTTATATTAAGTTTTTTTTTTATTAATTTAAGTTTTTCTTTTTACAATTCATGTCAGTCGAAACCCTAACAACCTCAGAATATATTAAACACCACCTAACCAATCTGACTTACGGTCAAATTGATGGACATTGGGGATTTGCGCACACCGCAGAGCAGGCCTCAAGCATGGGGTTTTGGTCAATCAATGTTGACTCCATGTTTTGGTCTTTGGCAACGGTACTCATTTTCTTTTTCGTTTTCCGTGTTGCTGGCAAAAAAGCCACAACCGGCGTGCCAACCGGCTTTCAAAACTTTATTGAAATGGTGATTGAATTTGTTGATAACAGCGTTCGCGATTCCTTTAATTACCAAAACAAATTAGTGGCGCCAATGGCATTGAGTATTTTTGTTTGGATTTTTCTGATGAACTTCATGGACTTAATCCCGATTGATTGGCTGCCACAAATCGCGGCGTTATCGGTTGAAGCAATGGGCGGAGACCCACATTCAGCTTTCTTTAAAGTAGTGCCATCAACCGATCCAAACATCACTTTTGGTATGGCAATTTCAATCTTTATCTTGATTTTATATTACAGCATCAAGCACAAAGGCTTGGGTGGATTCTTATCAGAGCTGGCTTTTCATCCGTTTGGAAAATGGGGACTACCAGCAAACTTATTGCTTGAAGGTGTTTCTTTAATTGCCAAGCCAATCTCATTAGCGCTGCGTTTATTTGGTAACATGTATGCTGGCGAGATTATCTTTATTCTAATTGCCACGATGTATAGTGCGCATATTGGTTTTGGTATATTTGGCGGTATCTTGCAAGTTGTTTGGGCGTTGTTCCATGTTTTGATCATTACTTTGCAGGCTTATATCTTTATGGTGCTGACCATTGTATACATGGATATGGCGCACCAAAAAGATCATTAATGTAGCGTATAATTTTTTTTAAATAAAACAGGAGATAGAAATGAATGAAGTAAGTGCAATGTTGTATATAGCAGGTGGTTTGATGTTGGGTTTGGGCGCTTTGGGCGCTGCAGTTGGTGTGGGCGTATTGAGCTCAAAAGTACTAGAAGGTGCTGCGCGTCAGCCAGAGCTTGTTCCTATGCTAACGTCTAAATTCTTTATGTTTATGGGTATTGTAGATGCGGTACCGATGATTGCAGTTGGCATGGGCTTATACGTATTATTTGGTGTTGCTTAAATCTTTTCGTACCTCATTTTTAATTAAGGCAGACTTATGAATATCAATGCTACGTTAATTGGTCAATCAATTGCATTTTTCATTTTTATCTATCTGGTCAAACAATACGTTTGGCCGCCGCTGATCGCAGCCATGGAGGAGCGCCAAAAGCGCATCGAAGTTGGTCTACTTGCAGCGGAACGTGGTTTATCTGAGCAAGCGGAAGCTGAGCAAAGAGCACAAGAGTTAATTAGCCAGTCTAAAGATCAGGCGGCAGAGATTATCGCTAACGCTTCTAAGCAAGCATCAAATATGGTGGAAGAAGCTAAAGATGTTGCAATTCAAGCTGCTGACAAAGTTAAGTCAGCTGCTAGCGCAGAGCTTGAGCAAGATACCACACGTGTCCGTAATGAACTACAAGAGCGAGTATCGGCATTAGTTATGCAAGGCGTTAATGCAGTGTTATCTAAAGAAGTAGATAGCAAGACGCATAAAGACATGCTATCTAAACTGTCTCAAACGTTATAGTAAACGATTATGGAATTAGTTACAATCGCTAAACCTTACGCAAATGCAGTTTTTTCAATTGCTCAGCAGGATGAATCACACGATGATTGGAAGGCTGTATTAGAAGCATCTGCAGCTTTAGTTGTGGATGATCAAATGCAAGTTTATTTAGATTCACCAAGTGCTTCAAAGCAAGATAAAAGTAGTGCTACTCAAAGTCTTGTTGCTAGCGTTATTGATCGTAAATTAAACACCAAGGAAAATGAATTTTTATCATTAATTTTGGCGAATGATCGAGCTGCAGTACTACCAAGTATCTTATCTTTGTTTGAAGACCGATCGAATTCGTTTGACGATGCAAAAGCGTTTAGCGTGATTAGCGCCTATAAGCTGACTGCTACTGAAGAGAAAAATATTGTTAAGGACCTTAGTGAGAAGTACAATGCCAGTGTAAGCATTGAAACAACTATTGATGAGTCGCTGGTTGGCGGTCTGATTATAAAACTAGGGGACAAAGTGATTGATTTATCAATCAAAGCTCGTACAGATGAGCTTAACTTACGTCTGACAACACATTAATTATAAATTTATATAAAAGGAAGAGTTATGCAATTAAACGCCAGCGAAATTAGTGATTTAATTAAAAAACAAATAGAAGGTTTTGACTTTGGTTCAGAAGCTCGCACAGAAGGTAGAATCGTAAGTGTTAGTGACGGCATTGTTAAAATCCACGGCTTAGCTGACGTTCAATTTGGTGAAATGCTTGAATTCCCGGGCAACACTTTTGGAATGGCACTTAACCTTGAGCAAGATTCAGTTGGTGCGGTTGTATTAGGTGATTACCTTCACCTTTCAGAAGGCGACATTGTTAAATGTACTAACAGATTGGTGGAGGTGCCAGTTGGTGAAGCAATGTTGGGACGTGTTGTGAACCCGTTAGGCCAGCCAATTGATGGCAAAGGCGCAATTGCAACAACAGGCTCACTTCCTTTGGAAATTATGGCACCAGGTGTAATTGAGCGTAAGTCAGTTGACCAGCCGATTCAGACAGGTGTTAAAGCAATTGACGCAATGGTTCCAGTTGGCCGTGGTCAACGTGAGCTAATTATTGGCGATCGCCAAACAGGTAAAACAGCAGTTGCGATTGATGCAATTATCAATCAAAAAGACACGGGCATTCGTTGTGTTTATGTTGCGATTGGTCAAAAAGACTCATCAGTAGCAGCAGTGGTTCGTAAATTAGAAGGGCATGGTGCTTTAGAGAATACGATCATCGTTAATGCAGGTGCAGCGTCATCTCCAGCACTACAATACATCGCACCATATGCAGGTTGTTCAATGGCTGAATACTTCCGTGATCGTGGTGAAGATGCATTGATTGTTTATGATGATTTGACCAAACAAGCATGGGCTTACCGTGAAGTATCATTATTACTTAAGCGTCCACCAGGACGTGAAGCTTACCCAGGCGACGTATTCTACTTGCATTCTCGTTTATTAGAGCGTGCATCGCGTGTAAATGCCGAGTACGTTGAAAAAATGACTAACGGCGAAGTAAAAGGTAAAACGGGTTCATTAACAGCATTACCAATTATTGAGACTCAGGGTGGCGACGTATCAGCATTCGTACCAACAAATGTAATTTCAATTACTGATGGTCAGATCTTCTTAGAAACTGATTTGTTTAACGCGGGTGTAAGACCAGCGATTAACGCCGGTTTATCAGTATCTCGTGTTGGTGGTGCAGCGCAAACAAATATCATTAAGAAATTAGGTGGAGGTATTCGTTTAGACTTGGCTCAGTACCGTGAATTACAAGCATTCGCTCAGTTTGCGTCAGATCTTGATGCTGAAACAAAAGCACAAATTGATCGTGGTCAGCGTGTAACAGAGTTGATGAAACAAAAGCAATACTCTCCACTATCAGTGGCCGAGCTTGCAACCTCATTATTTGCCGCTAACTCTGGCTCACTAGATGATATTGATGCAAAGAAAGTTGTTGATTTTGAAGAAGCTTTATTAAACTACATGAAGTCAAATCAGGTTATGTTAATGGATGAAATTAACAAAGACGGTGAATACAATGACGATATTGCTAGCAAGTTACAAGTGGCAATTGATGATTTCAAAGCAAACCACACTTGGTAATTAAATAATATGGCAGCTGGAAAGGAAATTAGGACGCAGATCGCGAGTATTAAAAATACTCAGAAGATCACTTCGGCCATGGAAATGGTGGCCGCGTCTAAAATGAAAAAGGCCCAAAATAGAATGGAGGCATCACGCCCTTATTCTGAAAAAATCACTAAGGTGGTTGGTCATTTAGCAAACGCACATCCTGAGTTCGAACACCCTTATATGAAAGAGGTCGGTGAGCTTAAGCGTGTTGGTATTATTATCATCTCGAGTGATCGAGGTTTGTGTGGTGGTCTAAACACTAACTTGTTTAGAAATATTTTAAGACAAGTTACAGACTATCAAGCTAAAGGTATTGAAGTTGACATTTGTACGATTGGTAAAAAAGCTACCGCTTTTTTCAAAAATTCTGGTTTAACCATTAAGTCTGTCTTAACAGACTTAGGTGATGCGCCACATTTTGACGACCTATTAGGTACGGTTAAAGTGATGTTAGATGCTTATGACAACGATGAATTCCAGCAATTGTCAGTCGCCTACAATAAATTTGCTAACACCATGACCCAAGTGCCAACAACTGCACAGTTGATTCCAATGGTTGCATCTGATGCTGAAGGTATGGATCATCGTTGGGATTATATTTATGAGCCAGACGCTGAAGAAGCATTAAGCGCATTGTTAGTTAGATATATTGAGGCACTTGTTTATCAAGGTTTAGTTGAAAATATTGCTTGTGAGCAGTCATCTAGAATGGTTGCCATGAAGAGTGCAACAGATAATGCTGGTGACATGGTAGATGAGTTAGAGATGGTTTACAACAAGGCAAGACAGGCAGCAATTACTCAGGAAATTTCTGAGATTGTAAGTGGCGCGTCAGCAGTATAGAATTTAAAAATAAAGATTTAAAAAAAGGAAGAGCAAAATGAGCAGCGGAAAAATTACACAAATTATTGGCGCGGTTATTGATGTCGAGTTTCAGGCAGATAACGTTCCAAATATTTATGATGCCTTGATTGTTACGCAAACAGGCCTTACTATTGAAGTACAGCAACAGCTGGGTGATAACACGATTCGTGGTATTGCTATGGGTGGTTCAGAAGGTTTGAAACGTGGTCTTGAAGTAACAAGTACAGGTTCTCCAATTCAAGTTCCAGTAGGTACTAAAACTTTGGGTCGTATCATGAACGTGCTAGGCGAGCCAATTGACAATGCTGGTGATGTTGGCGCTGAAACACAGTGGGCTATTCATCGTCCTGCTCCTGCTTATCATGAGCTTGCCCCTGCTGCAGAATTATTAGAAACCGGTATTAAAGTAATCGACTTGGTTTGTCCGTTTGCTAAAGGTGGTAAAGTTGGTTTATTTGGCGGTGCTGGTGTTGGTAAAACTGTAAACATGATGGAGCTTATTCGTAACATTGCGATCGAGCACTCAGGTTACTCAGTATTTGCTGGTGTTGGTGAGCGTACTCGTGAAGGTAACGATTTCTATCATGAGATGAAAGAATCAAACGTACTTGATAAAGTATCGTTAGTTTACGGTCAAATGAATGAGCCACCAGGAAACAGATTACGTGTTGCATTAACTGGCTTAACAATGGCTGAGTATTTCCGTGACGAAGGTCGTGATGTATTATTGTTCATTGATAACATTTATCGTTACACGCTTGCGGGTACTGAAGTATCTGCACTATTAGGTCGTATGCCTTCTGCAGTAGGTTACCAGCCTACGTTAGCCTCAGAAATGGGTGCATTACAGGAGCGTATCACTTCGACTAAGAAAGGCTCTATTACATCAATTCAGGCGGTATATGTACCAGCAGACGACTTGACAGACCCTTCTCCAGCAACAACATTTGCTCACTTGGATGCAACGGTTGTATTGTCTCGTCAAGTAGCAGAATTGGGTATTTACCCTGCGGTAGATCCACTAGATTCAACTTCTCGTCAGCTTGACCCATTAATTGTTGGTGAAGAGCACTATGAAGTGGCTCGTGGCGTACAAGGTGTGTTGCAGCGCTATAAAGAATTAAAAGATATTATTGCAATTTTGGGTATGGACGAATTATCTGAAGAAGATAAGCAATCTGTATCACGTGCACGTAAAGTTCAGCGTTTCTTATCTCAGCCGTTCTTCGTTGCTGAAGTATTTACAGGCTCTCCAGGTAAGTATGTCTCTCTTAAGGACACAATTTCTGGCTTTAAGGCGATTCTTGATGGTGAGTTAGATGATCTTCCAGAGCAAGCATTCTACATGATGGGCTCTATTGAAGAGGTTCGTGAAAAAGCTGCTGCGGGGAAAGTGTAAATGTCAACGATTCATGTTGATATCGTAAGTGCTACTGAGTCGTTATACTCAGGAGAGGCTAAGTGTGTGTTTGCTCCTGGTAATAGCGGCGAGCTAGGTATTTATCCTCAGCATTTACCACTTTTGTCAACATTGCGTCCTGGCGAAGTTCGTGTGGAAACTGAGAGTGGCATTGAGTCAATTTATGTTTCTGGCGGTATTGTTGAAGTACAGCCAACGGTTGTGACTATTTTTTCTGATACAGCTATTCGTGCGCATGATTTAGATGAATCTAAAGCCTTAGAGGCGAAACAAAGAGCAGAAGAAGAAACGGCTAACGCTGATACGGATCAAGATATTACTTCTACTCAGGCTGCTTTAGCTGAGTCTATGGCACAATTACAATTGATTTCTAAGATGAGAGGCAAGAAGCGTTAAACGCAAATTTCATCAAAATCTATAATTTTGTTGTTAACTACTTGAATGCCTTCTTTTTGAAGGCGTTTTATTTTCACAGATATGTCATCTGCAAGACCACCCAACTCCCCATTTGATTTAACCACTCGATGACAGGGCACCCTAGGTGCAAAGGGGTTTTTATTCATAGCAGATCCAACTGCTCTATAAGCATTGGGATGGTTGATTAGTTTGGCTAAACCTTTGTAGGTAATAACAGAGCCTGCGGGAACGTATTGTTCAAGCGTATCGTAACAGAGTTGTTGAAAATCGGTCACACCAAATATTTAGCCATTGCTAGATCGTAGTTCTCTTGAGATTTTAAAATAAAATCACACACTTCTCTAACTGCACCATGGCCACCTTTTTTATCAGTAACAATGCAGGCATTTTCTTTGACCAACTCATGTGCATTGGCAACTGCAATTGGCAAGCCGATTTTACGCATCACTGGCAAATCAATAATATCATCACCAACATAAGCCACTTGCTCTGCAGTCAGAGATAACTTAGCCAATAGCTCATTAAATGCAATTAGCTTGTCACTTTGACCTTGATAAAAATGTTCAATATTTAAATTATTCATTCGATGGGCAACATTTTGTGTGTTTCTTGCGCTGATCACTGCAGGTTCAATACCATATTCCTTTAATAATTTAATGCCTAGTCCATCTAATGAGTTGAAACGTTTTATTTCTGTACCATCATCAGAAAAGTAAAGCCCACCATCGGTAAGTACACCATCTACATCAAATATAATCAGTTTAATTTTTTTAGCACGCAAATAGGCTTTGTTTAATAAGTTCATGTTAATTGACTCCATTCAAATGCAGGTCCGGGATCGGTTTTTCTACCCGGAGCGATATCACTATGCCCAACTACGTTAGTAATTGGGTAGTGAAATTTTAAAGTTGATAATACGTGATTTAACGATTGATATTGTTTTGTTTTGTAGTTGATATCGTCAGACCCTTCTAATTCAATACCAATAGAGTAATTGTTGCAATCGGCTGTACCATTATAAATTGAGTTGCCCGCATGCCAAGCACGTTGGTCAAAATCTACAAATTGAATAATTGACCCATCACGCTTAATTAGCAAATGAGCAGATACCTTAACACCCTCAATTGTCTTAAAATAATCATGCTTGCTAATGTCAAGCTTATTGGTAAAGAAATCTTCAATATAAGGGTTATTAAATTCAGAGGGCGGCAATGATATATTGTGAATAACAATCAGTGTTATTTCGGCATTTAACGGACGTTGATTGAAGTTTTTAGAAGGGTTTTGTGTTGCACTATCCAGCTGATGATTAATAATCATGTGAATAATTATAACCCTTTATTGAATCTTATTAAAATAACGTCCGCGTAGCATTAGTCTTGGCGAATCGGGTGTATCTATAAATGCAGTGCGCTTGTGTAAGATGTTATTGCAAATCAAGCCTTGGTTGGCGCTCATAGTGTGTGAAAAATGATACTCGGTAGTATCGGCCAGTAGTTGGTCAAGTAGCGCAACTGCTTGTTTGATTTCATCCGAGTTATAAAATTCAATGTTTTTCTTTCGTTGCGTGTAACGCATTGATAGTTGATCGGTTGATTCATCGATGAAGAAAATTGGGCCGACAGATGTTTCACGGCTTATTTTTCCATCAACAATATGTGCTGGAATGCTCATGGCTTTTGCATGTATTAGTGCCTTAGCCACATCTGGATTTTGCTCTCTTAATAGCAAGTAAACCATTTGATGGTCAATCCAATTATTCTCCCCACCCGTGTGGGCAGGGTTGACACAAAATAAAGAGAAGACACGAATTCTATTTTCTATAGAATTATAATAGCCATCAGTATGCCAGCCAATCGCACGATTGGTATACGGAATAAATTCAGCCTGATCTTTTTGGTCGCTTTGAGTAATATGTGCCAAACCTTGATCTTTTGCATATAAGTGCTGATCAAAGGCTTGCAAGCCAAACTGTTGATTAAATTTGATTAAGCTTGTTTCATAATTTTGCAATTGCGGTGTTTGAAATAATGCAAAGTTATTGTGCTCGCACAAAGTAACAATCTGATTCTTTTCAACTTGCGTTAATTGTTCAGGATTGCTAACTTCTATTAAACAGTCTTCAACATGAGTGTCAGTATTGGCAAGTTTTCGATCTCGCCAAAATTGGTAGTCATCAACCGAAGTGATGATATTAGCCATTAATTCTCTTGTTGATAATCCATTGCTGTGTAATTGACAAGATGTTGTTAACTACCCAGTAAAGTACTAATCCTGATGGGAACCATAGGAAGAAAATTGTAAATACAAACGGTAGTGCCATCATAATTTTGGCCTGCATTGGATCAGGCGGTGGCGGGTTAAGTTTCTGTTGTACGAACATAGAAACACCCATGATCAGCGGAAGAATGTAGAATGGATCTGGTGCTGAAAGGTCTAACAAGTACCAGAATGGTGTTTGACGCAGCTCAACCATTTCTAATAGTACCCAGTAAAGAGAGATGAACACTGGGATCTGTACTAAGATCGGCAAACAACCTGCGGCAGGATTGATCTTTTCCTTCTTGTATAACTCCATGGTTTTTTGACCCATTTTTTGTTTGTCATCACCATAAGTTTCTTTTAGTTTGGCCAGCCTTGGAGATAGTTTTCTCATGCCGGCCATTGAGCGGTAGGACTTCTCACTAAGCTTGTAAAAGGCTAGCTTGATTAAAATTGTTAGAATAATAATCGCATAACCCCACGACTGTACAAACGAATATATCCAATGCAACACTTCTGATAACGGCTTGGCAATAATAAATAAAATACCGTAGTCAACTGTTTTGTCTAAGCCTGGCGCCAGGCTATCAATGCGCTCTTGCTCTTTCGGACCAATGTACAAAGCATTTGTACTAAGTGTTGTAGTAGTACCTGCTGCAACACTTTGAGCAGGGTTAACAATGGTTAATAAGTATTTTCCGTTGTTAATTTTAGAAGAGTAGTTATGAGTATTTTGTGCTTCAGGAATCATGGCGACAAAGAAATAATGCTCAATCATAGCCATCCAACCACCTTTAGAAGTAGTTTTTGGCTGTTCATCAAATTCATCAAATGCTATCTTTTCAAAAACCTCTTGATCGTCATATTTCGCACCACCTGTATAAGTAGGCATCATTATGTTTGACTGATCTAAAGCGTTGCGTACTAGTTGTGTATAGCTTGTAACATCAACGCTGTTGTTAGAGTTGTTGCTCACTTGGTAATCTACATTAACAACATAACTACCCTTAGTAAAGTGATAGTTTTTGGTAACAACCGTACCATTCTCACTTTTCCAAATCAAAGGCACAACTAAGCTATCGCCCTGCATTTGATAATAACTTTGACCCGAGCTAAAAAATGAATGATGCGTAGGCATTTGTTTACTTGGTAGCAAGCCACTTTGTGCCTGGAAAAGCTCACCAGATTTATCGCTTAATAATTGAAACTTGGGTTCAGATCCAAGTTCAATTGGGTAATCATTGAGCCATGCATTGGTGATGGTGCCACCTTTGCGACTAATTTCTAGTGTTAGTAAATCAGTATTAACAGTGACAAAAGAGCCGCTATTAGTTTCTTTAGCGATAGGTACATCTGCTGTGGCTAATGTTGTGCTGATGGCACTTGGTACATTAAGCGCCTGATCATTTGTATTAGATGCAACGTTGGTCGCTGTATTTGCAGTTTTTGGCTGGTAGATTAAATTTCCATTAGTATCAACGGCATGTTGTCTATCCCACTGTTCATTAAGCAAGAACAAACTAAGAAGAATAGCAACAATAAGGAAAATTTTTTGATTGTTCATCGGTATTTTTTAAGTTAAATTAAATTATTTTTTTTGGTACTGGGTCATATCCACCATCATGCCAAGGATGACATTTGCTGATACGTTTTGCACTCAAGGCAAGGCCTTTAAAAAACCCATGATTCTTAACAGAATCATAAGCATATTGAGAGCAAGTCGGTTGAAATCGACAGTTAGAGCCAAGCATTGGGCTAATAAATAGCTGATAAAATTTGATCGGAATAAGCAATAAATAGCGCATTATTTAGTTGCTACTTTAGTCAGTAGCATTAATAAATCTTGTGCAATAGTGACGTTATTTGCAGTTTTGGCATGTCTTGCCATGACGACAAATTCCCAATTTTTAAATTCAGCTTGCTGTAATCGAAAAGTTTCACGCGCAATACGTTTAAAGCGATTTCTTTCAATCGCTAGATGGTGTACTTTTTTAGAAATAGCAAGCCCAAGTTTGGCTTTAGTTGTACTTGTCTTGATGGCCATAACCTGCCAATATTCCCCCCTAGTCATATTACCATTATTAAAAATGGATTTGTATTCACTAGGTTTTAATATTTTAGATTGGCGGGCTAATCTAAAAGACATTTACAGATCGGTATTAAGCTGTTAAACGCTTACGTCCTTTTCTTCTGCGCGCATTAACAACTGCACGACCTGCTTTGGTGCTCATTCTTGATCTGAAACCGTGTTTACGTTTACGTTTAATAACACTCGGTTGAAAGGTTCTCTTTTGCTTCATAATGAATATCGCTCAATAAAATCTTGCAATTTTACCATAACTTAACGAGATTTGTATTAACAGTGATGAATATAGATTCTAATAATTGACAGATTCTATCATTGTTATAAAGTGCTACAATAACAAGCATTCAAGGGTTATTATTAGGATCTAATGGATTTAGTTTATTGGTTGTTGTTATTAAAGGCGCCACATTTAGGTGTTAAAACATTTTACAAAGCCTTGCAATATTTTGAGTCGCCACAACAGGTGTTTTCTTCAAGTCATACTGAAAGGCTCAACTCGGGATTATTTCGCAAGCCCACTTTAGAATATTTGACCACAATAGATACATCCTTAGTGCAGACTGATCTTGATTGGCTTGAGGGGGATGATTGTCACATACTAACATTGATTGATGAGAATTATCCATCACAACTAAAAACCATTGCTGATCCACCACCTTTATTATATGTCAGAGGCGATATTTTTTGTTTGTCCAAGCCGCAGCTTGCTATTGTTGGTAGTAGAAATCCGAGCACAGGCGGCAAGCAAAATGCATATCAATTTGCTAATCAGCTAGCAAATCTTGGGCTGGTTATTACTTCAGGCATGGCTAGCGGTATTGATGCGCAGGCGCATATTGGTGCATTAGAAGCGCAAGTAAACACCATTGCGGTTTGTGGTACAGGGCTGGATAGAATTTATCCTGCTAAGCACAAATCCTTAGCGCATCAAATTTCACTACAGGGCGCATTGGTTTCTGAATTTTGTATTGGAACAGCGCCAATTGCAAGTAATTTTCCAAGGCGTAATCGTATTATTAGTGGATTGAGCTTAGGTACACTAGTGGTAGAGGCTAGCATTAAAAGTGGCACCATGATTACTGCAAAACTAGCTGCTGATCAAGGAAAGGAGGTATTCGCCATTCCTAGTTCAATCCACAATCCATTAGCTGAAGGTTGTCATGATTTAATCAAGCAAGGCGCAAAATTAACCAGTAGTATTAATGACATTATTAATGAGTTGCCCGAGGGGTTATTGGGTAATATATCATCCATAAAAACCAGTCAATCAACAAAACAGGTGGACAAAACAGGGTTTAACGTATTAAAATGTCTCAGCTATGAGGCTTTGACGGTTGATCAATTAGTTGAAAAAACCAAACTTAGCCCGCAACTAGTAACACAAGAGTTGTTGTTACTAGAGCTTAACGGCCAGATTGAAAGAACCAGCTCGCAAGGCTATATATTAAATAAACCAATATGACGCATAATATTCTAGATGTTTTAACTTATATGTTTGATTATCTTTTCGAAGAGGCAGAACATAATGACGCCCATGAAATCGATGATATTGAATTAAAAGCTCATTTATCTGATGCAGGTTTTGATGTTATTGGCATTGATAAGGCATTAAATTGGCTTGAAAATATAGCCGCTTTGCAAGATGGAAAGATCAAGCCTTTTAGTACTGTATATCAATCAAGCATGCGAATTTATTCGGAAGCTGAGCAGAAAAAATTGGATTCAAAATCACGTGGATTTTTATTATTCATGGAAAATATTGGCCAGCTAGATGCTAATCAGCGCGAAATGATTATTGAACAAGTGATGTCATTGGGCGAAGCAAAAATTGACTTAGAAGATCTTAAATGGGTGGTAATGATGGTGCTAGGTAATAGTGTCGAAGGTGAGATATCAGCGCAATGGCTTGAGTCCATTGTTTTTCTTGACGAAAAACGTACTTTACAATAATGGCTAAGAATTTAGTTATTGTCGAGTCTCCTGCCAAGGCCAAGACGATTGAAAAATTTCTAGGCAAAGATTATGCGGTTAAGTCTAGTATCGGCCATATCCGCGATATGCCAAAGAAAAACATGGGCATTGACATTGAGAACAACTTTGAGCCAACTTATGAAGTAACAGCTGACAAAAAGAAAGTTGTTGCAGAATTGCGCAAAGCCGTTAAAACTGCAGAAAAAATTTATCTTGCAACGGACGAGGATCGTGAGGGTGAGGCCATTGCTTGGCATTTGTTAGAAGCATTAAAATTACCAAGAGACACCCCTAGAATCGTTTTTCACGAAATTACCAAAGGTGCAATTACTAACGCGATTGTTAAGCCAAGAACCGTAGACTATGATTTAGTTGATGCACAGCAAGCGCGTCGTATTATTGATCGACTAGTAGGTTTTGAAATCTCTCCAGTGCTTTGGCGCAAGATTTCAGGTGCGCGTTCAGCAGGACGTGTTCAATCTCCAGTGATGCGACTGGTGGTTGAGAGAGAACGTGAAATCACTAAACATACTTCTATTTCGACTTATAAAGTCAAGGCAGAATTGGTTAATGGTAATGGCGAAGTGGTTGATGTTAAGTTAAACAAAGATTTTGATTCAAAAGATGAGGCTTTGGCATTTGCAACCAAACTTCTATCATCTGATTTAACTGTTTCGTCTATTGAAAAGAAGCCATCTAAGCGCTCTCCAAAAGCACCATTTATTACTTCTACATTGCAGCAAGAGGCGTCGCAAAAGCTTGGTTTTTCAGTTAAACAGACCATGACTATTGCACAAAATCTATATCGTGAAGGTTCAATTACCTACATGAGAACAGACTCATTTACTTTGTCTGAAACAGCTATTGAGGCGGCAGGTAAAGTGATTGAGCAAGAGTTTGGTGCTGAATATCATAGTGAAAGACGTTTTAAAACCAAGGATTCTGGCGCTCAAGAAGCGCATGAAGCTATTCGCCCAACTGACTTAACCAAGTCAAGTATTTATGGCGTAGACGAACAAACAGCTCGACTCTATAGTCTGATTTATAAGCGCACGTTGGCATCTCAGATGAGTGATGCTAAATTACAAAAAACACAAATAAAAATTAGACTATCAAATGCGCAAGAAATATTTTTGGCAAATGGCGAAATTCTAATTTTCCCTGGATTTTTAAAGGTTTACGATTACTTATCAGCCGATGATAAGTTATTGCCTGATTTGCAAGAAGGTGAACAATTAACGTTAGCCAGTTTCTCTGCAAGGGAAAGTTTTTCACGTGCTAAACCAAGATATACCGAAGCTTCATTAGTTAAAAAAATTGAAGAAATGGGTATTGGCAGGCCTTCTACGTTTGCCACCATGGTATCAACCGTGCAAGATCGAAACTATGTTACCAAAGAAACCAGAGAGGGTTTTGAACGTGAGTATGAGTTAATTGAAATTGAAGAAGGTAAAGTTGTAGAGTCAAAACCAAGTGAGACTACGGGTGCGGAAAAAAATAAATTGTTCCCAACCAATGTTGCTTATTTATTGAACGATTTCTTGGTAAAGAACTTCAGCAATATTATTGATTACGAATTTACTGCAAAATTAGAATCCGATTTTGATACGGTTGCGACAAAAAATGTACCTTGGAAAAATGTTGTTAAGAATTTTTATGAGCCATTTCACGCTCAAATCGTAGCTGCTGCTGATATTTCAAGAGAAGAAACTCATGGTATGCGTGAGCTCGGTAAAGATCCGAAATCTGATAAACCGGTTAGTGTTCGTTTTGGTCGTTATGGTGCATTCGCACAAATTGGCCACAAGGATGACGAAGATAAGCCTACTTTCGCCGCACTTAGAGGCACATTAGATATTGAAACTATCACCTTAGACGAAGCCTTAGAATTATTCAATATGCCTAGAACCGTTGGTGAAACTGATGACTTTGGCGTCATTAAGGCGAACTATGGGCGTTTTGGCCCTTATATCCAATACGGTAAAAAGTATGTTTCGTTAAAAGAGGTTTCTCCTGAGGAGGTAACGTTAGAAACAGCCTTGGAACTAATTGCAGCTAAAGAAAAATTTGATGCTGAACGTATTATTAAAACTTTCGATGATAGTGAAATCCAAGTCCTGAATGGTCGTTTTGGCCCTTATGTTTGGAATGGTAAAAAGAAAGGCAAGGGTCAAAAAAATATTACCATTAAGAAAGTTTTTGGCGATAAAGATCCTGCTGATCTTACCCTTGAAGAATGCAAGAAAGCTGTTTCTGGCAAGCTAAAGCCTAAAACTAAAAAACGCAAAAAAGCAGCACCTAAAAAAGCCACCACTAAAAAAGCAATAAGTAAGGTCGCTAAAAAACCAGCCAAGAAAAAGTAACCGGTGGCATAGCCTTATTATCACACAGCCTTTTTGTATCGTTGCGGTGTAAAATGCATAGCAATTATTATTAAGGGTCATAACGGTACTTTAACATGATTTTAAATATGCTTAAGTTGTCATGACCCATTAAATTATAACAAACTTTAGTCTGTGATATTTAAAGATAAAGTGTGATGAGTGCTTGCCCACTAGGATTTACTCTCCTAGTTTTTTACACATAACACCGCCATCTCCAAGGAGTATAGCGATTGATGTTGCTAATGTGGTGTTAATCACCTTTCTTGTGCCTGTGAGGCTTAAGTGATGGCGTATTCCCGGGAGTGTCTTCATTATCTCGTTGACGCTTATCTGGCTTCCCAGTCGATTTAGCAGTTCTTTTTGGTCCTGGTTTGGCTCCCTTAGCATTCCCCTTTAATGGCGCCTAGTATTATTGCTGAGCGCTTTAATTACATGTGGGCTAATTATGTGAATTCAAGTGTCAGTATACATAATGCTTGAATTCAGCCAACGCGTTAGCGGTCGACAAGAATGGTTTGCTATGTTTTTATTTCCACGATTTGTATTTACTCATAAAATACCCAAAACTAAGCAAAACAATAGGGTACAGCAACTCAACACCAAATGTACCCATTGTTATTACAACAATCATAAGGGAGATAATGCCAAATATTTTTTGTTTTTTTGTTTCAGATATTTTTATATAAGCTAAAACCGCCATGCCGTATAAAATAAAGAAGTTTTGACCTGTAAGCCTCAACAAATCATTAACTTTCAAAATATTAAAATAGTTTAAAATTAGCACTGTTGAAAAAAACAAACATGTAACTACGAGCGATGCTCTAGGCACTTTATTTACACTTAACTTGGCAATTGACGCCGGAAGCAAACCCTCTCTAGCTGATGAAAATACTAGTCGTGATGCAGCCCAAATTGCACCAATAAGGTTTGCTAAGATAATAATAAATGACAGTACTCCAACTAAATTTCCAGCCATACTGCCAAATACCTGTTGTGCCAAAGCCGATAAAGGGGCTGTACCTAGCAATACATCATCAATGGGGACAATCAACTGTATAGATATTACTAAAAGAAAATACAAAATAATCACTATAAAAAAACTAAGTGCAACTGAAATGGGGTAGTCTCGCTTCGGATTCTTGTACTCCTCAATTGTAAAGGATAACATTTCCCAGCCTGTATAAGCAAAAAACACCATGCCTAATAAAGGGAAAATATTACTTATTTCAATATTTGAAATTCTGTTTATTCCTTCTCCTTTATATTCACTTACAAATACAAGTGACAATATTGGTATTAATAGTAATGCCAAAACTAGAGTTATTGCTAAATATTTTTGTATATTTCCTGAAATAGCCGCGCCCAAATAGTTTACTGTAAATGCAGCAAATATCATTAATAGCGATATAGTCAGAGTAATAATTTCAAATTGAACATCTACAAAAATTAATGTATTTACATAATAACTACCAGTTAGAGCAATTGCCGGAATACCCAAGCCAAAAGTACCCAGCAACATCACTTCTGTTGCACTAGATATGTGCCTAGAAAATACATTTTGCATAAACCCTGCAACTCCTCCAGCAGTTGGGTATTTTGCACCTAATGCGGAAAATATTACAAGTAAAGGAATAACCAGTAAAGCGCAAATAACCCAAACATAAATTGACGATGCACCAGCATCTTGATAAGCTAAACCAGGAAGCAACAAAAGACCGCTTCCAACAACGATGGTTATCCCCAAGCCTACGGCTTGGCTAATGCTTAATGACTTTTCTAACTTATTATTAATCATTTTTATTATCCTTAAGCTCAAATGCGATAATGTATAAACAACCATTTTTTCCAGCAACCGATGAGTGAACTGTTTCAGAGGTTAATAAAATTCTATCTCCAGAAGTGCAGGTGATATTCTCACCATCAACTGTAAATATTATCTCTCCACTAATAATTAATAACGTTTCATTTGTTGAATGTGTGTGTGCTTTATGTTCTCGACAGGAGGCATCTCTTTGCACTTCAACAGAGCCTGTTTCGGGTAACAATATCATAACTGCCTGCTCCATTGTTACAGGACTTCCTTTTTGTAAGACCACTTTATCGATCATGTTGCTTCTCTTTTAATTGAAATGGGCATTTTTTGTTATTTGTTTCATTTGTATCTGAAAGATAGTATTGTAACCATTCTTTATTTTTTTTATCTCCATAAGTTCCTAATTCTGGATGCACATCAATATCATCATATGATTTTAGTATTTCTCTTACTATTTTTTTAGATTTTCTCCCTGCTGGTTTTTGTAAGAATTCAAATACCCAGCGCGGTTGAAGCGTAATCATAAAAGTACCTGCATATCTGCTTCGTCTTAACTTGTGAGCTGGGTTATTGCATACAACAAAAATAGGCTCTTCAGAGAATGAGAATTCCCAGAGGTAATGCTCCGGATCTTCTGAAATCTCTTTTGGCCAACTAGATGAATCAATATAGTTTAATCTCTGTAATATAGACCAAAAATCTCGCTCATAATTTTGTATTGAGCGTATTTTCGAGTCTGGCTTAAAGAACACCACCAGAGATGTATTTTTCCCGTATGTTCTAGAATTTTTTACATATTCTTCTAAGACTATTGCTAAGGGGTAAATATCTGGATCTCTAGCTTGCGAATTTGAAAAATAATATCTTACTTGCTGGTTTTTGACACCTGCTGTGCCAAAAACACACGGGAACTTTTCATTCTCATTTGTCATTGTGGTATAGAATTCTTCAAAAACTACATTTTTCCACTGCTCTTTTTGTTCTCTTGCCTCTTGCAAGTTTAAAACTTTTGGCATTAGCCTCTCCTTTTGAAACATAACTATTTACTATGACTGTATTCTGAATATTGGTATCAATTTAATACGTAAATCATAATTTTCAGTGCGAATATACTATTTATACTCTGATTACAGCGTGATATTGGGTATATTGATATAGTTCCCACTAGATGAGATTTAGTAAACCTGAAGTATTAAACAGAGCCATATAGCTCTATCTCAAAATTCGTGATAGTTGCGAATCCAGCTTTAAAAAAATTAATTGATAATATTTATTTCAAAATGTTCTTCTTGTATCGTAGTCTTTAAAAAAGTATACCCTTTACTATTGCACCAAATTTTTACGTCACTTTCACATGGAAAATAGCTGGCTAATAAGGTTATTTTTGAATTTTTATCTAGCTTATCGACCTCTCTATTTATTGAAAGAAGATACCCTGGGCATGTCGGCCCTCTAACATCAGTATGATATTGTGAATCATTTACTTTTGTAACAATCGCACCTATTGTGCCAAGATTATCATGATCAAATAATTTATCGATCCATGGAAACACTATGCTATCTCCATGATTTTGTCTCGTACATTTGTAACAATTCATCCCAGACATAGCCTCTTAAAATAAGAGATTTCTTTACTTCTATTTCAATAGTTTTATAATCAGATGGATCTATATGCAATGCCAGCAATAAATTAGCATCGTCATTGTACATTTGATCTCTATCACCATGTCTATCAAAAAATGCATAATTTACATTATTATTTTCAAACTTGGAAATTAACGATTTTTTTTAACAAAGGGAAATTATTAGGTATGGTCAATTCACCACCAGATCCAAGCCAAGCCAGCGCTGTTGAAAACGAACCCTTGCTGATAGCATTAGACAAGCCATCACCCAACAATTCTATTGTGTATAGATTTGGCGGCTCTGTTATCTTTTTAAATCGTATCCAATAGAATCAGGCATTGACAAATAAAGATTGTAATGGCAGTTATATAATTTACCTCTTCCCATTTCTTCATATAGATTATCAAACAACATAAATCTACTTTCGATATCTGGCGCCACTCCCGATAAATTAGATAATTCAGCGGTAAAAACTCGAATATGCTTTGAAAATTGTGCATGTACAAAAGCAACAAATTCTTTTTCAAATAATCCTTTAGACATTTTAATAAGTAACGGATGATTGAATACATTCATGCTCTTAATAGATTCTTCTAAATTTAAAATGAATCTCAAATTTTTTTGTACATCTTTTGAATTTAACTGCTCTTTACTATATGGGCTTTCTAAGTTTTCCATTTATTTTCCTTTTTATAATTAAGTCATTCTCTAATTAGTGCTTTATGCGCAATTTATTTTTTAATAAGGCCACTACTAATTAACCTACTTACTAATATCAATATCAATACCTTGCTCGAGCAATTCTTCCTGCCTTTCTACAGGATAAGCATTGTAAGTTTTAAATTCTTGATAAGAGCCACCACTCACATAACGCAACACTTCTTGAAAGTGAAACTTGTATAAGAGTCCGTCAATGCGGGTAATTTCACGGCCTTTATCAAATAAGATAATGTCAGGCCTATAGTTAAGTTTGAGTTGTTTAGCCCAATCTTTAGGCGTGGTTTTATTGCCTTTATTGTCAATAATAGTTTGAGTTGAGTCAGCATCAAAGCGCACTACTTTAAATGCTCTAAATTCATTAATTACAGCCTCATCTTCAAGTGTTGTGTTATGAAAATATGCACAAGAATCACAATTTTTATCTTCAAAGATAATGGCCAATGGTCTTTTGATTATAGAAAAATCAATAAACTGTTTAAACGTCACATTGCTTTGCAATTGGTAACTGCCGGTTTCTTTAGATTTTTCAATATATTGGGCTAAAGTTGAATCTTTGTACGCTTTATCGTGCACATAAGCCAAAACCTGTTTAAATTTCTCAGGCTTGCGATAGCCGTTAGTTCGGGCTACGGCTTCATTGTTTTGATTCAGGAAAACAATGGTTGGTGTGTATTGCACACCAACTTTAGTGGCTAGCTCTTTTTCAGTTAAAGATACATCTTCAGTAATGACCACTTCTTTACTGCCAAGAATATTAATAGCAATCACATCAAAGTGTTGTTGGATAAACTCTTTAAGAAATGGCTTTTCAAAATTCTTTATCATCTGATTGTAATAAGGACATTCACTCAAATAAAAAAACAACATAACGTGTTTATCCTCTTCTTTTGCCTCATCAACATCATCAGCAATTTCTAAAAAGCTGGCTTTAAACCAAGGCAACATTGTGTACGGTGCGCCACCAGTAATAGCACCGGTTTTTTCTGGTTGTTGTGCATAAGTGATATTGGAAAATATCAATATAATAAAAATAATGGATTTTAAGTTTGTAATATTCATGTCCGCTCCTCAATAGCTACTGTATTGTGTGACCGCCAATACTTTGGTTTTATTATGTTTATTCATGTAAACTTTAAACACGGTGAATTCGACTCATAAGTGCACCACTTCCAATTGACGAGCATCCACACCCGTCATCTCTAAAAACACCTGGCAAGGTGTTTTAAATCCTAAACACTTTCTTGGTCTAGAATTCAATGTATTTACTTGCTCATGTCCAACAAATTCCTTGCCATTGTCATAGGTAATAGAGCGCACAAGATCTTTAATTGGTTTGAGTAGAGTGCTTATGGCAGCACTAACCCCCTCTTTGTGTTTTACTATTCAGTGGGTAGGCTAGTCTTAACTTTGATATGCGCTCATCCAGAGTAACAATAACACCTTGATGTGCTTTACCAATGATAGTGTCAGCCTCAAAATGCCCAAATTCATCTTGGTTATTAGCAGCCTCGCTACGCTCGTCTATATCAACTCGATTGGGAATGCCTGTGCGATTGTTTACATAGCCATAACGCTTGCGATAAGGCCTACCTTGATGGCGTAAATATTTATACAAATTACCGCCACCCAATTTA
This sequence comes from Bathymodiolus heckerae thiotrophic gill symbiont, assembly GCF_900128515.1. Classification (GTDB taxonomy): domain Bacteria; phylum Pseudomonadota; class Gammaproteobacteria; order PS1; family Pseudothioglobaceae; genus Thioglobus_A. Next base: position 1,154 of record NZ_FQTP01000002.1, on the reverse strand, counting down.
TCTTTGAGTAGGTAACGATAAATACTCTCATGGTGAAGTTTAAGGATATTGTTAGTGTCAAGCCAGCCACAGACTTGTTCAGGTGACCAATCAAGCTTTAAACAATTACGAGTCAATTTTTTACAACTATCATCAAGTTTGACAAGCTTACGTTTGTCTTAATGTCTTTGCTGTGCAAAGTTATCAGCTTGAACATAACGATAGCCTCGTCCTCCAGTATTACGCCTTATCTCTCTTGATATGGTTGTGTGCGAGACGTTTAAATCCTTAGCAATTGTTCTTATAGATTCATCATTCTTACGAGCAATATTGATATAATGCCTTTGCTCAAGGGTTAGTTGTTTGTACATAATCCACCTGTTTTTTAGCGAGGACCGATGATTATAAAACACCGGCTAATCTTTGAGCCTAAATTCAAAGATTAAGTGTATTTTTTTCTTTTTACTCACAGGGCACAAATCCTTGACCTACGGCCAAGTAAAAAAATACACGCTTTGCAGTTACACTAGGTGGTGCGTTTATGATGTGAATTTAAGTTTCTATTTTTGGATTGAGGTATTCATAATCTTGCACTGCAAGGGGGGTACGTGGTAGAATGCGAATTACTATTTAATTTTTAACTAAAATGACAACATTAAAAAACAAAAAAACTAACCAAGCACTCACATCTCTAGGCGGGGGGGAAACACTCCCTAGTGCACTAACCAAGCTTAAACAGCTTTTTGTATTTTTATTACTAACCCTATCACTCAACACTACCGCCGTTGATGCTCGCCAAGCAGGCGAGCAAATACAATCTCAAATAGTCAATAAAGCCATCAGTACTACTGAGGGCTATATCAACACCCAAGCCAACGAGCTTATTAATAACTTTGGCAAAGGTAGAACTTCAATCAGCATCAAGGGTATTGAATCAGATAAGCCAAGCTATAGTATCGATACCATTCAGCCTATTAGTGAATTCAATACTGACATTCAAGAGCTAACTTACGTCCAAGGCTCAGTGTTTTCTGGTGAGAACGAAGGTGAGCGTCGCAACACCATTAACCTAGGTATTGGACAGCGCTACCTAGTAGAAGATCAGCGTGCCATTGCAGGTATCAATGCGTTTTTTGACTATGAAGATTCATCTAAACATAAGCGTGCATCACTAG
>NZ_FQTP01000001.1 GCF_900128515.1 Bathymodiolus heckerae thiotrophic gill symbiont | reverse complement strand
AGGCGATAACGTGAAGATGCAAGTAGAGCTTCTATCACCAATCGCAATGGAAGATGGTTTAAGATTCGCAATTAGAGAAGGTGGTCGTACAGTAGGTGCGGGCGTTGTTGCTAAAGTTACGGATTAATTCTTAAGCTGAAAACTTAAGAAAATTTGGCTCGGACTTTTGTCCGAGCCTTTAAAGTTTATAGGCGAGTGGCTCAACTGGTAGAGTGGCGGTTTCCAAAACCGTTGGTTGGGGGTTCGAGTCCCTCCTCGCCTGCCACATTAAATAAAGGTGTATTTTGAGTAAAACAATTGAAAATCAAGCAAAAGATTCATCACTAGGAATGTATTTTTCAATCCTAATAGTGATTACATCTCTTGCTGTGTTTTATTTAGACCCGTTAAGTTTAATCACCACGCTATTTAAAGTATTACTTTTATTAGCTGGATTGGTTGTTGCTGGATTGGTTTTTTTCAAAACACCACAAGGTAAGCGTTTAGCAGCGTTCACTAAAGAAACCAAAATTGAGTTACGTAAGGTTGTATGGCCAACACGTGATGAGACTGTTAAAACAACAGGCATGATTATGGTAGCTGTGGTTATTGTTGCTATATTCTTGTGGATAGTGGACGCGTTGTTTTCGTGGATGGTCCAACTGTTAACAAATTAAGAGAGTTCTAGATGTCTAAAAGATGGTACGTACTTCATGCTAGAAGTGGTTATGAAGCTAAAGTTAAAACTGCAATCGAAGATGCTATTGCCAGAGAAGGTCTTGAAGATCTGATCGCTGAAGTAATGGTGCCAACTGAAAAAGTGGTTGAACTTAAAGATGGTCAAAAGAAGACGGCTGAACGTAAGTTCTTTCCTGGCTATATGCTAGTGAATATGGAGCTTACGGAGCCAAGCTGGTTGTTGGTAAAAAACACTAATAATGTAATCGGCTTTATTGGCGGATCTTCAGGCAAGCCTTCTCCAATCACTCAGCGTGAAGTTGACCGCATCATGATGCGTGTTCAAGAGGGTGCTGATAAACCTAAACCTAAAGTTGCTTACCAACCTGGTGAAGAGATATTAGTTATTGATGGTCCATTCAATGAATTTAATGGCACCATTGCAGCAGTTGATTACGACAAGAGCATTTTGAAAGTTGAAGTATTGATTTTTGGACGTACAACAGCAGTAGAACTTGAATTCTCACAAGTAGAAAAGACTTAAATACGGCGACTTATGTCGCTTTTAACCGGGGAGCTTAATAGGCGCTTGAACCCAAATGAGGCAACCCCTCAAGGAAGATAAAATGGCTAAAAAGATTGAATCATATATTAAGCTTCAGGTGCCTGCACAAGAAGCTAATCCTTCACCACCAGTTGGACCTGCACTAGGTCAACATGGTGTAAACATCATGGAGTTTTGTAAGGCGTTTAACGCAAAAACTCAAGACATCGATAAAGGTATGAAGGTGCCTGTAATTATTACAGTTTATAGTGATCGTAGTTTTACATTCATTACTAAAACACCGCCAGCTGCTTTGTTAATTCTTAAAGTGACAGGTATTAAAAAAGGTTCTGGCGTTCCTCATACTGACAAAGTTGGCAGTATTACACGTGCACAACTAGAAGAAGTTGCAACCATTAAGATGAAAGATCTTAATGCAAATGACATGGAGGCTGCTGTAACTATTATTTCTGGTACAGCACGCTCTATGGGTATTACGGTGGAGGGTTAATCAGATGGCTAAGTTAACAAAAAAACAAAAAGATATTGCAGCTAAAGTTGAAATTGGCAAACGTTATTCAATTGAAGATGCTTTAACATTAATTAAAGAATGCGCAACTGCAAAGTTCGATGAGTCAATTGATATCAGTGTTAATTTAGGTGTTGATTCTAAGAAATCAGACCAAAACGTACGTGGTGCAGTTGTATTGCCAAACGGTACGGGCAAAACTGTTCGTGTTGCGGTATTTACACAAGGTGACAACGTTGCTAAAGCGCAAGCTGCTGGTGCTGATATTGTTGGCATGGAAGATTTAATGAAGTCTATGCAAGATGGTGATCTTAACTACGATGTGGTTATTGCATCTCCAGATGCAATGGGTGTTGTTGGTCGTTTAGGTCAAGTGTTAGGCCCACGTGGTTTAATGCCTAACCCTAAGGTTGGTACTGTAACACCAGATGTTGCTACAGCGGTTAATAACGCTAAAGCAGGTCAAGTTCGTTACCGTACTGATAAGGCTGCAATTATTCATGCAGGTGTTGGTAAAGCATCATTTGATGTTAAAGCATTAGCTGAAAACATTACAGCATTAATGGAAGCGCTTAAGAAAGCTAAGCCAAGTTCTGCTAAAGGTGTTTATTTTAAAAAATTAAGTGTTTCTTCAACAATGGGCGCAGGCGTCGCAGTTGATTTGAGCACGCTTGATATTTAGTAAGATCGAGTAACAAAATTCTTTGGGTCGTAGGCTTGTCTTACGTTCCTCAAAGACCATGGGTGTAGTTTCCCCTCCTGGGGTTTCTACATAAATGATTGGTAACACAATCGGCCTATGTAGAGGGTGCGTGAGTACTCTATGGCGAAAGTTATAATATAGCTTTCTTTTTTAAACTGTTCAGGAGAGGCAAATGGCTCTAAATCTTGAAGCAAAAAAAGTTGTTGTTGAACAAGTAAATTCACTAGCTGATAGTGCAATTTCTGTTGGCGTAGCTGAGTATCGCGGATTGACAGTTGAACAAATGACTATGCTTCGTGCAAGTGCTTTGGATGCTGATGTTACTTTACGTGTTGTAAAGAACTCATTAGCAAAATTAGCGCTTAACGAAACTACATGTGAGTGTGTTTTACCCGTTCTTAGTGGGCCGGTAATTCTAGGATTTTCGCAAGAAGATCCTGGTGCAGTTGCACGTGTCTTCAATAACTTTGTAAAAGATAATGAAGATTTAGTCGTTAAAGGTTTGGGCGTTTCAGGTGAATTTGTAGATGCAAATCAGCTTAAACGTATTGCAGACCTTCCAACTAAAGATCAAGCAATTAGTACAGTTATGGCATTAATGTTAGCACCAGTTGAGAAACTAGCTAGAACTTTGAACGAAGTTCCAGCTAAAGTAACTCGCGTGGTGTCAGCAGTAGCGCAACAAAAATAATAATCAAATAATAAATAAAAGGAGTAAATATCATGGCAAAGTTATCAAATGACGATATTTTAAATGCAATTGCAGATATGTCTGTAATGGATGTTGTTGAATTAGTTTCAGCAATGGAAGAAAAGTTCGGTGTAAGTGCAGCAGTAGCAGCAGCAGCACCTGCAGCAGGCGCAGCCGATGCTGGCGAAGCAGTAGCAGAAAAAGACGAGTTTGATGTTGTAATGACATCATTCGGTGAGAAGAAAGTTGCTGCAATTAAAGCAGTGCGCGGTATCACTGGCTTAGGTCTTAAAGAAGCAAAAGATATGGTTGAGTCAGCTCCTGTAACAATTAAGGAAGCGGCATCTAAATCTGAAGCTGAAGAGATTCAAAAGCAGCTTGAAGAAGCTGGTGCAAGCGTAGAACTTAAATAATAAGTTTAGCGTAAAAACCCAAAATCCCCACTAGGGGATTTTGGTGTTTATTGCATTTGCACACTTTATTGGGTGCATTTTCAACCTTTATATTTATTTAAAGGTTGGATATTTTTTAAGAAGATAACTTCTTCTTAACCAAATTAGAACGATTAATACGAGGTATTCATGGCTTATTCATTTACGGAAAAAAAGCGAATTAGAAACAACTTTGGTTCAAGAACATCAATTTTGAAAGAACCAGATTTATTAGCAATTCAAATTGACTCTTTTAACGGCTTTATTCAAGCTGGTAGCAAAACTAAAAAAGATGTTGGTTTACAAGCGGTGTTTCAATCAGTTTTCCCTATTACTGCAGTTAACGGCTATGCCGAAATTGAGTATGTTGATTATGAATTACAAGAGCCTAAGTTTAACGTAGAAGAATGTAAGTTACGTGGTGTAACTTTTGCTTCTACATTGCGCGTTAAACTTAACCTAGTATTATTTGATAAAAACGGCTCTACGCTAAAGAAAAAACGTAAAGTTAAGCAGATCATCGAAGAAGATGTTTATTTAGGCCAACTACCATTAATGACAACAACAGGTACGTTTGTTATTAATGGTACTGAGCGTGTTGTGGTTTCTCAACTACATAGATCGCCTGGTGTTATTTTTGAGCACGATAAGGGTAAGACGCATTCTTCAGGTAAGATCTTATTCTCTTCACGTGTCATCCCATACCGTGGTTCATGGTTAGATTTTGAGTTTGATCATCATGAACATTTATTTGTTAGAATCGATCGTCGTCGTAAGCTACTAGTAACAACATTGCTACGTGCAATGGGTCTATCAAGCGATGAAATTTTAAATACATTCTTTGAATCTTCATCGGTTAAGATGAAGGCTAAGTCATGTGATTTAGGTATTAACCCGTCGCGCTTACGTGGCACGATTGCTGAGTTTGATATTCTTGCTGGCAAAGATGTTATTGTTGAAAAGAATCGTCGTATTACTGCCAAACACATTAAATTGCTTACCGCTGCAGGTATTAAAGTAATTACAGCGCCATTAGAAACTTTAATTGATAAAGTTATTTCAAATGACATTATTGACACTGAAACTGGTGAAATTCTAGTCGCTACTAATACTGTTATTTCTGAAGATGTATTAGAGTTATTAATATCTAATAAAATTAAAAAGTTTAACGTTTTGTATATTAACGAATCGGAGACTGGCGCTTATATTTCAGATACACTTCGTTTAGATGAAACTGAAACAGAAATCCAAGCGCGCATGAGTATTTATCATGTGATGCGCCCTGGTGAGCCCGCAACTGAAGATGCTGTTAACCTATTATTTAATAATCTTTTCTTTAAAAACGAACGTTATGATCTTTCAAAAGTAGGACGCATGAAGTTAAACCGTCGTTTAGGTATTGAGTCTGAAACTGGCGAGTATGTTCTGACTAATGACGACATCTTAAGTGTTATTAAATTATTAATCAACATTAAAGACGGTAACGATTCGGTTGACGATGTAGATACACTGGCTAACCGTCGTGTAAGAGCGATTGGTGAAATGATTGAAAATCAATTTAGAATTGGTTTGGTTCGTGTTGAGAAGGCAGTTAAAGAAGGTTTAAACTTAGCTGAAACTGACGAATTAACCCCACAAGACTTAATCAACTCTAAGCCTGTTTCGGCTTCAGTTAGAGAATTCTTTGGATCTTCTCAATTATCACAGTTTATGGATCAAGTGAATCCTTTATCTGGTGTCACGCATAAACGCCGTATTTCTGCTTTAGGTCCTGGTGGCTTGACGCGTGAGCGCGCTGGTTTTGAAGTTCGTGATGTTCATCCATCGCATTATGGTCGCCTGTGTCCAATTGAAACACCAGAAGGTCCGAACATTGGATTAATCAATACCTTAGCTGTTTATGCTAAAACTAATGAGTATGGCTTTTTAGAAACCCCTTACCAGATTGTTAAGAAAGGCAAAGTAACAGGTGAAGTTATTTATGTTTCTGCTATTGATGAAATTACTCATACAATCGCGCAAGCAAATGCGACAGTAAATGACAAAGGTCAGTTGCAAGATGATCTAATTTCATGCCGCCATAAGAATGAATTTGTATTAGTTGATTCTGGCGAAGTAACGCTAATTGATATTGACTCTAAACAAATCTCTTCGGTTGCAGCATCCTTGATTCCATTCTTAGAGCATGACGATGCTAACCGTGCATTGATGGGTTCAAACATGCAACGTCAAGCAGTACCAACACTACGTGCTGAAAAGCCATTAGTTGGAACAGGTATTGAACGCGTTGTTGCGACAGATTCCCGTGTTTGTGTCACTGCAAAACACGCAGGTGTTGTTGAGGCTGTTGATGCGTCACGTATTGTAATTCGTGTTGACTCTAAGCAAGCTAAAGCGGGTGAATTGGGTGTTGACATTTATAATCTAACTAAGTATTCACGTTCAAACCAAAACACTTGTATTAATCAAAAACCATTAGTTAAAGTGGGTGACAAAGTTGCTGAAAGTGATGTTCTTGCTGACGGCCCTTCAACTGACCTTGGTGAATTAGCATTAGGTCAAAACATGAAGATTGCCTTTATGCCGTGGAATGGTTACAACTTTGAGGATTCTATTCTAATCTCAGAGAAAGTTATTAAGGATGATCGTTACACAACGATTCATATTGAAGAATTAACTGCTTATTCTCGTGACACTAAATTAGGTCCAGAAGAAATTACAGCTGATATTCCAAATGTTAGTGAATCTGCACTTGCCAAGCTAGATGAAGTGGGTGTGGTTTATGTGGGTGCACGAGTTAAGGGTGGCGACATTCTTGTGGGTAAAGTAACCCCTAAGAGCGAAACTGTACTATCTCCAGAAGAAAAGTTATTACGCGCAATCTTTGGTGAAAAGGCTAATAACGTTAAAGACTCATCATTAAGAATTGGCGCTTCTAAATCAGGCGTAGTCATCGATGTTCAAGTATTTACCCGTGATCGTGTAGAAAAAGATTCAAGAGCGTTAAGTATTGATGCGGATCGTTTAGAAAAAGTTAAGAAAGATATTGATGATGAATTCGGCATTATTGATGGTGATATCTTCCGTCGTATTCGATTGAAGCTTTCTGGTAATGTAATTACAAAGGCTGTTGGCGATATCAAGGCAGGCGAAAAGCTTAATGCTAAGTTGATGAAAAAACTTGACAATAAAGACATTGCTAAAATCAAAGTTGAAGATGCTGCTATCAATAAAGAAGTTGCAGTATTGGTTAAACAAGCTAAAGCCAAGCAAGTTGAATTTGACAAGTTCTTAGAAGAAGAAAAGGCCAAGATTAGCGAAGGTGCAGAATTACCACCAGGCGTTATGAAGATGGTTAAAGTTTATGTGGCAACGCGTAAAACGCTTCAAGTTGGTGATAAGATGGCTGGACGTCATGGTAACAAAGGTGTTATCTCGCGCGTTTCTCCAGTTGAAGACATGCCTTACTTAGAAGATGGTTCAATGGTTGATGTTGTGCTAAATCCACTAGGTGTTCCATCTCGAATGAATGTTGGACAAGTGCTTGAGGTTCATTTAGGCTATGCAGCAAAAGGCTTAGGATATAAGATTGCAGCAATGCTTGATGAAAAGCGTACCGAAATGGTTGTTGAAATTAGAGCGTTCTTAGACAAGGTATACAACTCATACGGTAAACAAGAAAATTTCAGTGCATTTAGCGACGAAGAGATTATTGAATTAGCTAAAAATCTGAGAGAAGGTGTACCAATGGCAACACCAGTATTTGACGGTATTAAAGAAGATGATATTAAGTCTCTACTTAAGCTTGCTGATCTTCCAGAATCAGGTCAAGAACAATTATACGATGGCCGTACAGGTGACGCGTTTGATCGTCCAGTTACAGTTGGCTATATGCACATGTTGAAGCTAAATCACTTAGTAGATGATAAGATGCATGCTCGTTCTACAGGTCCTTACTCATTAGTCACACAGCAGCCACTCAGTGGTAAGGCACAGTTTGGTGGGCAACGATTTGGTGAGATGGAAGTATGGGCATTAGAAGCTTATGGTGCTGCACACACATTGCGTGAAATGTTAACGGTTAAGTCTGATGACGTTGCTGGTCGTGCAAAGATGTACAAGAGTATTGTTGATGGTAAAAACATCACAGAATCTGTTATGCCAGAGTCGTTTAATGTACTAATCAAAGAGATTAGATCATTAGGTATCGACGTTGAGCTTGAGCAACACTAATTAGGAGAGAATACAGTGAAAGATTTATTAGCTATATTAAAGCAAGAAAATAAAGAGCAAGATTTTGATGCAATTAGAGTTGGCCTAGCTTCTCCCGAGAAGATTCGTTCATGGTCATATGGTGAGGTTAAAAAACCTGAAACCATTAACTACCGTACGTTCAAACCTGAAAGAGAAGGTTTGTTCTGTGCGAAAGTATTCGGTCCAATGAAAGACTTTGAGTGTTTATGTGGTAAATACAAGCGCATGAAATTCCGCAATGTTGTCTGTGAGAAGTGTGGTGTTGAAGTTACCTTTTCAAAGGTTCGTCGTGAGCGTATGGGCCATATCGAATTAGCAGCGCCTGTTGCACATATTTGGTACCTTAAGTCTCTACCTTCACGCCTGGGGCTATTAATGGATATGACGCTTAAGGATATTGAGCGTGTTTTATATTTTGAAGCATTCTTAGTAACAGATCCTGGTTCAACACCGTTAGTACACAAGCAGTTATTAACTGAAGAAATGTACTTTGATGCGCTTGACGAATATGGCGATGATGAGTTTGAAGCTAAGATGGGTGCAGAAGCAATCCAAGATGTATTGGCAGATATGCAGCTTGAAAAAGAAGCGGCAAACTTACGTGAAGATAGTCTTAATACTAAATCTCAAACTAAGCTTAAGAAGTACAACAAGCGTCTTAAATTAATCGATTCATTAATTAAATCAGGTAACAAACCTGAATGGATGATTCTAAAAGTATTGCCAATCCTTCCGCCAGATCTACGTCCATTAGTGCCGTTAGATGGTGGTCGTTTTGCAACGTCTGATCTTAATGATCTTTATCGTCGTGTAATTAACCGTAATAATCGTTTAGCGCGCTTATTAGAGCTTGATGCGCCAGAGATTATTGTTCGTAATGAAAAGCGTATGCTACAAGAAGCGGTCGACTCATTAATTGATAATGGTCGTCGTGGTCGTGCAGTGATGGGTAATAACCGTCGCCCCCTGAAATCAATTTCAGATATGATTAAAGGTAAGCAGGGTCGTTTCCGTCAAAACTTACTAGGTAAGCGAGTTGACTATTCAGGTCGTTCAGTAATTGTTTGTGGTCCATATCTTAAGCTTCACCAGTGTGGTTTACCGAAAAAAATGGCGTTAGAATTATTCAAGCCATTTATCTATAACCGTCTTCAAGCTAAAGGCTTGGCATCTACAATTAAAGCTGCTAAGAAAATGGTTGAAGCTGAATTACCAGAAGTATGGGACATTCTAGAAGAGGTAGTGCATCAACACCCAGTTCTATTGAATCGTGCACCAACACTCCACCGTTTAGGTATTCAGGCGTTTGAACCATTACTAATTGAAGGTAAGGCGATTCAATTACATCCATTAGTATGTGGTGCATTTAACGCAGACTTTGACGGCGACCAAATGGCGGTACACGTGCCATTATCTGAAGAAGCTCAGTTAGAAGCAAGAACATTAATGCTTGCATCAAACAACGTGTTACACCTGGCATCAGGCGATCCAATCATTGTACCTTCTCAAGACGTTATCTTGGGCTTGTACTACATGACGCGTGATAAGATTAATCAAAAAGGTGAAGGCATGGTATTTACATCACCTGCTGAAGCTTTGAATGCTTATGAAGCTGGCCATGTAACACTTCATGCAAATATCAAATTAAGAACCCAAGATTACGTTAAAAACGAAGCAGGAAAATTCGAGCCGAGTTCTAAGCGTATTGTAGATACGACAGTGGGCCGTGCAATTTTCTCAAGAATTCTACCAAACGGCTTATCGTTTGATTTGATTAATGAGGCAATTTCTAAAAAGGTTGTGTCTAATTTAATTCATGTTTGTTACCGCACGCAGGAATTAAAAGAAACGGTTATGTTTGCTGACCAAATGATGTACATGGGCTTCCAATACTCAACTAAATCAGGTATTTCTTTCTGTTCAAATGATATGACCATTCCAGATTCTAAAGCTGGCATGATCGATGATGCAGAAGCACAAGTTAAAGATATTCAAGATCAGTTCTCTAAAGGTGTTGTTACAGATGGCGAGCGCTACAATAAAGTGATCGATATTTGGTCTCGCACTTCAGAAAAAGTTGCCAAGGCGATGATGGATGAAATTGGTTTTGAAGATTTTGAAACTAAAGACGGAAAAACTGAAAAGCTAGCTTCATTTAACTCTGTTTATATGATGGCTGATTCTGGTGCTCGTGGCTCACCTGCACAGATGAGACAGCTTGCTGGTATGCGTGGTTTGATGGCAAAGCCAGACGGCTCAATTATTGAAACGCCAATTACGTCAAACTTCCGTGAAGGTTTGAATAACATGCAATACTTTATTTCCACACACGGCGCTCGTAAAGGTCTAGCTGATACAGCACTTAAAACAGCTAACTCAGGCTATTTAACGCGTCGTTTAGTTGATGTTGGGCAAGATTTAGTGATTACTGAAGAAGATTGTGGTACTAAAAACGGCATGATGATGAAAGCTGTTATTAACGGTGGTAACATCGTGCAAACATTAGGTGCGGCGGTATTAGGTCGTGTGGTTGCTGAAGATGTGTTAATTCCTGATACATATGATATATTTGTACCAAAGGGCCATCTAATTACTCTTGGCAACTCTGACAAAATTAATGAGTTAGGTATTGAATCAATCAAAGTTCGTTCAACAATTACCTGTGATACACGCTATGGCGTTTGTGCAAGTTGTTATGGTAATGACATGGCACGTGGACATAAGATCGGTGTTGGTGAAGCAGTTGGCGTTATTGCTGCACAATCAATTGGTGAGCCTGGTACACAGTTAACTATGCGTACGTTCCATATTGGTGGCGCAGCATCTGCCTCTACAGCAGTAAGCAGTATCAATGTTAATGTTAATGGTACGGCGCATTTTGAAAATATTAAGTCTATTAAAAATGATAACAATGATCTGGTTATTATTTCTAGAACTGCTGTTGTGACTATTAGAAATACTAAAGGCCAAGATGTGGAGCGCTACAAGATTCCATATGGTGCTATAGTTCACGTTCAAGAAGGTGGAAAGGTTTCTGCTAAAGAAAAAATTGCAGATTGGGATCCGCATACACATCCAATTATTACAGAGCAAGCTGGTCGAGTTGTATTTGTTGATTTTGAAGAAGGCATTACAGTTAATAGAAATACAGACCCATTGACAGGTTTAACATTCTTTGAAATGATTGCTGAAGAAGAAAGATCTGCTGCAGCGAAAGGCTTAAAGCCAATGATTAAGATGGCTGAAGAGAGTGATTCTGAAATTACATTGTCAACGCATTACTTACCGTCAATGGTTAAGATCCATTTGGAAGATAATCAAGTAATTTCAGCAGGCGAAGTGCTTGCTAAAATTCCTAAAGATCAATCGAAGACAAGTGATATTACCGGTGGTTTGCCACGTGTTGCTGATTTATTTGAAGCGCGTAAAGCTAAAGATCATTCAATTCTTGCAGAAGAGACAGGCGTTATTAGTTTTGGTAATTCTACGAAGAGTAAGGATCGTTTGATCATTACTTCTGTTGATGGTGAAGCCACTGAAATGATGATTCATAAATGGCGTCAAATCAATGTCTTTGATGGTGAAACTGTGGAAAAAGGTGATGTAATTTCTGACGGCCCATCTAATCCGCATGATATTTTGCGTTTATTGGGTGTTGAGAAATTAGCAAACTATGTGGTTAAAGAAGTTCAGGATGTTTACCGCCTACAAGGTGTAAATATTTCTGACAAGCACATTGAGGTTATCGTTAAGCAAATGCTTCGTAAAGTTGAAGTGCTTGATGCGGGTGACTCTAGTTTTGTAAATGGTGAAACAGCTGAATACGTAAGAGTGATTGAAGCGAATAAGCAATTAACTGCTCAAGGCAAAAGTTTGGTAACTTACCAGCGCTTACTAATGGGTATTACTAAAGCTTCATTAGCAACCGAATCATTCATCTCAGCCGCTTCTTTCCAAGAGACAACTCGAGTGTTGACTGAAGCGTCTACAACAGGTCGTGTGGATACACTACAAGGCTTGAAAGAGAATGTAATTGTTGGTCGTTTGATTCCAGCAGGAACAGGCTTTAAGTACCATCAGCAGAAACGTGCTAAACGCGCTGAAACGATGGTTCAGGCTGCAGATGCAGAAATGGCATTAGCAGTGGAGCTAAGTGAAGCGGAGGAGACTTCAGAGTAATTCTGAGCCTCTAGCTAAACTAAAACCGCATCATTTTATGATGCGGTTTTTTTATGGACAGCTATATACCACCATGGACTTTTAGGGGTGTTCTTGTATCTAAAAATCCGTTAAAATGCGCTTATGAACAAAACAAGTTTTAATGCCTATGTTAATCAAGGCTACAACCACATTCCAGTATTCAGAGAAGTTGTTCTTGATACAGATACCGCCTTAGGTTTATATCTAAAGCTTGCTAATAATACTTATAGCTATTTGTTCGAGTCAGTACAAGGTGGTGAAAAATGGGGTCGGTACTCCATGATTGGTTTGCATGCTCAAACAGTTATTAAAGTCTTTGATTATGAAATCCAGATTGAGCAAGATGGGGTGGTGGTTAAGCGTATCAAGGTTGAAGATCCACTGGCATGGATTGAAAGTTACCAACAGCAATTTAAAGTGCCTGTTATTAATGATTTGCCAGAGTTTAATGGTGGTTTGGTTGGATACTTTGGCTATGAAATTGTTCGCTATATAGAGCCAAAACTTAAAAACATTAACCTTAAAGATGAACTAAATATTGCCGATATCTTGCTAATGGTATCAAACGATTTAGTAGTGTTTGACAATCTAGCCAATAAGGCCTTTTTATTAACGCATATTAATCCTGAAACGCATAGCTATGAGCAAGCCCTTCAGCGTCTTGATGAGATAGAGGCTCAAATTGATAAGCCGTTAGTAAAAGAGGTTTATCAGTCAGATCATTTAAAAACGGATGATTTTAAATCAAGTTTTGGTGAGAAAAATTATAAACAAGTAGTTAAGCGCATTCAGCAATATATTATTGCAGGTGATGTTATGCAAGTGGTGCCTTCACAACGTCTTAGTGCACCATATAAAGCACCTTCAGTTGAGTTATATCGCCAGCTTAGAAGGCTTAATCCATCACCATATATGTATTATCTAAATTTGGGTGATGTTGATATTATTGGTTCTTCGCCAGAGATTCTTACGCGAGTAGATTCAAGTAGACGTGCAACTGTTCGTCCAATTGCAGGTACCCGTACACGAGGAAAAGATGCGGCGCAAGACTTGGCACTTGAAAAAGAATTGCTAGCGGATAAAAAAGAAATAGCCGAGCACCTAATGCTGATTGATTTAGGCCGGAACGATCTCGGGCGTATCGCAAAAACAGGTAGTGTTAAGTTAACCGATAAAATGTTTGTTGAGCGCTATTCCCATGTAATGCATATTGTCTCCAATGTTGAATGCGATCTAAAAGAAGAGGTTAGTGCCATGGATGTACTCAAGGCAACTTTTCCTGCTGGCACATTAAGTGGCGCACCGAAAGTACGTGCTATGGAAATTATTAATGAAGTTGAGTCGCTCAAGCGTAATATTTATTCGGGTGCTATTGGCTACTTATCTTGGCATGGTTGTATGGATATGGCAATTGCTATTCGTACTGCTGTGGTTAAGGATGAAGTGCTGTACGTGCAAGCAGGTGCAGGTATTGTGCATGATTCAGTGCCCCAATCTGAATGGGACGAAACCATGCATAAGGCTCAAGCGCTAATAAAGGCGGCAAAGCAAGTCTAATAGCTAAAAATACTAATCTATATTAGTGTTTTATAAAAGTGTTGCATTAAAATTAATATACGGTTATCATGAACCTCTTAGTAAGGTTAGTTCCTTACGTGGGGCTTGTTATTTTTTATATAAAGAGGAGAGAAACATGAAGAAAACCATTTCTTCTATCTCAGCGGTAGCCGCTTTAGCAGCATTATTTATAATGCCGCTTGAAGCTGGTGCCAAAGAGATGACGGGCGAAGAGGTCACTTTCGGTCGTAAATTAGGCAACTGTCTAGCATGCCATATGATTCCAGGTGGAAATCTACCAGGAAATATCGGTCCACCATTGCTTGCAATGAAAGCAAGATTTCCAGATAAGGCTGTTTTAAGAGCTCAAATTTGGGATCCGACAGTTTTAAATCCAAATTCAATCATGCCTCCATTCGGCAAGCATCAAGCGCTAACTGAAAAGCAGATTGATCAGATTACAGATTACATTTATTCTAAATAAGGAGAAAAAGATGAAAAGAAGATTATTTCTAAAAAGTGCAATGGCAGGTTCTGCAGTTGCAACGGCAGTAGGCGCAGGCTTACTAACGCCAACAATGGTATTTGCAAACTCTGCAGACTTTAAAGCTGTATCTGATGCAGCAGGTGCTTCATCTGCTGGTGCAGGTAAAGGTTCATTTAAATTCAAAGCGCCTAAGATCGCTGAGAACGGTGCAGTTGTACCAATGACGGTAGATGCTTCTAAGATGGATGGTGTGACTAACATCTCTTTCTTTGTTGTAAATAACTCAACACCTTTAGCGGCGTCGTTTAACTTATCAGGTGCTGCTACCGGTTATGTTTCTACTCGTATCAAGATGGGTAAAACTTCTCCAGTAGAGGCTTTAGTAACTGCTGGCGGTACAACAACTAAAGTTGCTCAAGAAGTTAAAGTAACGATTGGCGGCTGTGGCGGTTAATTCGGTAACGAATCATAATAATTAGGAGAATATATAATGGGAAAAATTAAATTAAAGCCAAAGGCTAGAAAAGGTGTTATCGGTATTAAGGCGCTTATTACGCACCCTATGGAAACTGGACAACGTAAAAAGAAAGGTAAGTTAGTACCTGCAAACCACATCACTCACATGACTGTTTCGCATAATGGTAATGTTGTGGTGGATGCTGATATTGGCGCTACTATTTCTAAAAATCCATACTTTAAGTTTCATATTGCTGGCGCTAAAGGCGACACAATCGAGCTTACTTATAAAGATAACAATGGTAAGACAGGTTCTGCGACTGCTAAGTCTAAGTAACTTTTATCTATTGAGGAGAGAACAATGAAAAAACTAATAACTGCAGTAGTCAGTTTAGGTTTGATGGTTGGCGCCACATCTGCAATTGCAGATATGGAGTCTGATCGCAAAGCCCTTGTTGGCCACTTTAAGTCAATTCTTCCAAATGTTGAATTTGCAGACTACACTAATGGCGTATATGCTGTTGATGAAGGCTCAAGAGAGCAATTTGAAGAAATTTTAGATGGTATTCCACCGTATGAAGATGCTGTTGAAAAAGGCGGCGCAGAGTACTTAAAATATGGTCTTAACAAGTGTACTGCACTTGCAGATCCAGCGGTAGCCCGTGTAAAGCATCCATACTTTGATGAAAAATCTCAACAAGTGGTAACACTTGAGGGTGAAATCAAGAGATGTTATAACGAGCAAACTGGTAAGAAACTAGGCTCTAGTAAAGGCAAGATTGCCCGCATTAGTGCATGGATTTCTGATCAAGCAGCTGGTCAAAAGATCAATGTAATTGTTGAGTCTGCTGGTGCAAAAGCTGCATACGCTAAAGGTAAGGCGACTTTCTACGCTAAGCGTGGCCAGTTTAATATGTCTTGTGCAGATTGTCATGTTTACAACGCATCTAAAAAGGCACGTGCTGATATCTTATCACCTGCGCTAGGTCATACGACACACGTACCAATGTATCGTGCGAAGTGGTCTGGAATGGGTACACTGCACCGTCGTTATGGTGGTTGTTATAAAAACATGCGTGCTAAGCCGTTAAAGGCTCAAACTGAAACTTACCGTAACATGGAGTTCTTCCATCAAGCGATGAGTAATGGTCTTGAGATCACTGACGCTCGTTACAGAAAATAATAGGAGAATAAAGATGAAAAAATTATTAATAATCGCTTTATCAGTATTCGCTTTAACAGCTCAGGCTGATTTTCTAGACGGACCGCATAACTGGAACAACGGATCATCTGATTCATTCAAGTCAGCTATTAAAGCTGCTGAAACTGGCTACAAAGCCAATTTAGCAGTAGACATGGCTTGGCGTGATACAGGTAAGATGATTAAAGAAGCTAAAAAACTACATGCTGCAGGTAAAACTGCTGCTGCAGTGGCTTTAGCTAACAAAGCTCACACTCAAACAGTTAACGCTACGGCGCAAACTCCTTTGGCTATGAGTGCAGGTCCTCTTTTCTAACGAAAAGAAAATTTGCTAAAAAATACCCCTTAATTGGGGTATTTTTTCGTCTGAAGAAAGTCAAAATAAAATTTATTTGCCAAAAGTAAGTGAATTGAGACTTGTAAAATGAATGAATAATTAATTTTTATACAAAGTGATTTTATTAAATTTATATGTCTGAGTTAGGTTTTTGCCATCTACATTGTCAAAGTGAATTTTCAGTAATTAATTCACTGGTGCGTATTCCAAAATTAATCGACAAAGCGGTTGAATTAGGTATGAGTAGTGTCGCACTGACAGATGAATCTAACTTATACGCAGCAGTAAAATTTTATCAAAAGGCAACGGCTGCCAATATCAAGCCTATCTTTGGTGCACGAATAAATATTCGCAATGAAGAAGGTGAGTTTCATTCAGCTTTATTGTTGTGTCAAAATCATCAAGGTTATTTAAACCTTTCTGAATTAATTTCACTATCTTATATGCAGGGTCAATCTGTTGAAGGCGTAAGTATTAGCGAAGATCAATTGTGTGAGCATAATCAGGGCTTGTTGTTGATTGCTACGCCGGTATATAGTGATGTGGCCAAATACCTTTTGTCGAATCAGTTACCAGAGGCCAAACAAAAAGCTCAATTTTGGCAAGGTATATTTTCTGATCGATATTATTTATCGGTACAACGAACTTCTCGAGAGCATGATGAGCGGCATTTACACTTATGTATTAATTTAGCACTAGAATTAGATATTGCGGCTATTGCCACTAATGATGTCCAGTTTGTTAATCAAACTGATTTTGATGCACATGAGGCACGTGTTTGCATCACTCAAGGTGGTTTGTTGGATGATTCTCGGCGCACTCGACATTTCTCTGATCAACAGTATTTAAAGTCACCCAAGCAAATGCATGAGTTGTTTTCTGACTTACCTGAAATTTTGCAAAATACTCAACAAGTTGCACAACGATGTAATCTTCATTTTGAATTGCATAAGAAAAATTATCTGCCAGATTTTCCAATTCCAGAAGGTTTGAGTATTGCTGAATTTTTCACATTGGAATCAGAACAAGGTCTAAATTTCCGCTTACAAAATTTAGATATTGATCGTAATGAGTATGATGCTCGCCTTAAGTTTGAGCTTGATGTGATTATTCAGATGGATTTTCCAGGCTACTTTTTAATTGTGGCAGACTTTATTAAATGGTCTCGCGAGAATGATATTCCAGTTGGTCCTGGTCGTGGCTCTGGTGCTGGCTCATTAGTGGCTTATGTGCTAGGTATTACTAATGTTGATCCGATCAAGCATGAATTGTTGTTTGAGCGATTTTTGAATCCTGAGCGTGTTTCAATGCCAGATTTCGATATCGATTTTTGTACCGACAGACGTGATGAAGTAATTGACTACGTGGCTAAAAAATATGGCCGTGAAAAAGTATCTCAAATTATCACCTATGGCACCATGGCGGCCAAAGGTGTGGTGCGAGATGTTGGCCGTGTATCAGGCCATCCTTATGGCTTTAGTGACAAAATCTCTAAGCTGATTCCGAATGATTTAAAGATGACACTCTCTAAAGCATTAATGCCTGATTCTGAAGGCGGCTCTTCAGATTTATTAGCGCGCTATGAATCTGAAGAAGCGGTAACTGATTTAATGAATCTGTCTAAAAAACTCGAAGGTGTGGTTCGAAATGTTGGAACACATGCTGGCGGTGTTGTTATTGCCCCGAGTAAGATTAGTGACTTTTGCCCGGTTTATAAAGGCTCTGGTGAAGATGATGGCGTTGTTTCGCAATTCGATAAAGACGATGTAGAAGCAGTAGGCCTGGTTAAGTTTGATTTCTTAGGGTTATCTAACTTAACGGTTATTCACAAAGCTATCAAAATGATTGAAGCTAAAGGATTGAGTGATGAAAAAATTGACCTTGATGCTTTGCCATTAGATGATGAAAAAGTTTATGAGCTTTTACAGCGTTGTGATACTACCGGTGTTTTCCAGCTGGAATCTGATGGTATGCGTAGTTATTTGAAGAAATTACAAGCAGATAGTTTTGAAGATATTGTTGCCATGTTGGCGCTTTATCGTCCGGGTCCGTTAGATGCCGGCATGGTAGATGATTATATCGATGTAAAGCATGGCGCTCAAGTTAAGTACCCACACCCAATGCTTAAAGAAATTCTTGAGCCGACAAATGGTGTATTTTTATACCAAGAACAAGTAATGAAATCAGCCCAAGTTATGGCGGGTTATTCATTGGGTGGTGCGGATTTATTGCGCCGAGCCATGGGTAAAAAGAAAGTTGAAGAGATGGATCGTCAGCGTAGCGTGTTTGTTGAGGGTGCGGCTGAAAAAGACATTGATGAAAAAAAAGCCAATGAAATTTTCAACCTAATTGATAAATTTTCAGGCTATGGTTTTAATAAATCACATTCAGTGGCTTATGCTTATGTGTCTTATCACACTGCTTGGTTAAAGTCTCATTATCCTGCGCCATTTATGGCGGCAGTATTATCAGGCATGATGGATGATACTGACCGTGTTTCATTTACGGTGGGAGAGATTCGTCAAATGGGACTAAAAGTTAACGGTCCTAATGTTTGCCTATCTGATTATCAATTTAGCATTGCTGATGATCGTACGGTTGTTTATGGGCTTGGTGCCATAAAAGGTGTGGGTGAGGCGCTGGTTGAGCGACTTATGGTTGAACGTGAGGCTAATGGCGTGTTTAAAAATTTGTTTGATTTTTGCGTTAGAATCCAAAAGCGTTATTTGAATAGACGTGCAATGGAAGCCTTGATTTATAGTGGTGCATTCGATGTATTTGGTATCGATAGGGCGAGTTTAATTAAAACATATCCTTTTGCCGTTAAACAAGCTGAACAACGCCAGAATGATCATTCTAGTGGTCAGAGTGGTTTGTTTGCTGAAGTTGCCGAGCACGTAGAATATGAAGTGCATTACATGAATGCGCCTGAATTATCCTTTAGACAGAGACTGCAGTTTGAAAAAATGGTGATGGGTTATTATTTTTATAATCATCCGACAGATGAATATAAGGCTGATGTCAAGCATATTAGTGCCACACTACCAAGTCAAATACAATTTAGAAATAATAAAGAAGTACGCGTTCTAGCATTGATTTCTGAATTGCGCTATATGCCTACACGCAAAGGTGGACAAATTGCTATTGTCAGTATTGAAGATGGACAAATATCATTAAACGCAGTGGTGTTTACTAAAGTATTAGGTACGGTGAGTGACAAGCTTATTGTTGATGACGTGGTTGTTATTTCTGGAAAAATTCAACGAGATGATTACCGTGATGGTTGGCAAGTTATTGTTGATAAAATTGAGAATATCAACGACGTTAAAATGAATTATGCTAAGGGTTTTGAGATTAAACTCGATGCACAACAACAATCAATTTTTCCTAAAATAGGCGAATTGTTACAAGCGCATAAAGGCACTTGCCCGGTGAAAATTTCTTATAACACAAAACGTTTAAAAGGCAGTATTCCGCTAAGTAAAGATCTTAAAGTTAATCCTGATCAAGAATTGGTAGAAGCAATTAATACGCTAACAAAATCTCAATCTAGCAAGATTCATTACCACTAGAAAGTTACTCGCACTGTCGCCAATAATAGCGTTTTTGAGCTTGTCGATAATGAGTAATGGTTATTTCTTGGCTTAATGCCACATCAATTTGACCAGAGCAATTAGTATTCGATATGACTATGTTGTGCGCTTTATATCGATCGATGACAATTTTGGCAGGGTGGTTGAATCGATTTTTGTAGCCGCTTGAGATAATCACCAGTTTAGGTGCTACAGTAGCTAAAAACAACTCACTAGAAGAGGTTTTACTACCATGATGTGGACTGATTAATACATCCGCCTTGAGTTGTTTGTCCCAAATGTTGACTAAATGCTGTTCGGCCTTCTTTTCGATATCACCTGTTAATATTATTGAGTGTTTCGAAGTAGAAATTTTAAGCACGCAAGAGGCGTTGTTGCCGTTGAAATCATGAGTGGTATTCAGCATTTGAAAATCAACTCCATCCCATTTCCAGGATGGTTTGGTTTTGCATAGATCTGAATTAGTTGAAATTTTTTCAGGCACAGAGCTGATAATTTGTTTGACTGATATTTTTTTCAAAAGACTATCAAGTCCGCCTATATGATCATTATCACCATGAGAGATGATTAATAAATCAATAGCATCAATTTGTTGAGTTTGTAGATAAGGCACAATGACTGCCTCACCCATATTAAAACCAGAGCGATAGCGTGCACCTGTGTCAAACATCAATACATGGTTTTGGGTGCGAACAACCTGAGCAAGCCCCTGACCTACATCTAGTGTGGTAATAACAACTTCACCTTGCTTGAGCTGTTGATGAGGTTGAAACAAGGCCACGATAGCTAAAATTAGCGCGACTTGTCGGAGTTTTAATGCACTGGGTAGCAAGCCAATCAATATGGAGATAATAAGTAACACCAGTGCACTAGCTGATACCGGTGTGTATTGCCATTGGTTAAGTTCAAAAGACTGTAAATAATGTAGAAAAATTGATAAATAAATTAGAGATTGGTTGGCTACTGAAAAAACAAATCCACTTAACCAGTCTAGTTGGGCATAGCTTAAGATAATGCCAAACAATGAAAAAGGTGTTGTAATAAAGCTGAAGACAGGAATAGCGATGATATTGGCAATAGGCGAAAGAATAGATCCTGAGGAGAAAAACCAAGCGATTAACGGTATGGTGGATAAGCTAATAAGTAGTTGAATGTATAAAAGACGAAATAGCCAATGCTTGTTTTGATGTTGTTTGACACCATAAATAATAATTGCCACGACATAAAAAGACAGCCAAAATCCAACGCTAAAAACGCTTAGTGGGTTTGACACAAGAACCAATAATAGCGCACTACCGTACAATTGCCAGCCATTATGATTTCGACGCAAGATAATCGATAAAAAAACCACGCTTGCCATGATAAATGCTCGTTGCGTGGGGATTGAAAACCCAGCAATTAGCGCATAACTAAAGGCGCTAAATAATCCAAAATAAGCACCAATAACTGACGCAGGTAGTTTAAGTGTGCAAGCCCTACATTGGCGCCATAGAAAACTAGAGAATAAAAATATAAACCCTGAAATTAAACCAATATGTAATCCAGAAATAACACTTAGATGTGTGGTGTTAGTGGATTTGAATAACTCCCAGTGATCATTGTTAACCAGCGATCTATCACCAATAATCAAAGCATTAATCACGCCTATAAATTCTAACTGTGAGATTGAATCAACTAATCGTTGCTGAATTTTATGGCGAA
The DNA here is from genome assembly GCF_900128515.1 of Bathymodiolus heckerae thiotrophic gill symbiont. Classification (GTDB taxonomy): domain Bacteria; phylum Pseudomonadota; class Gammaproteobacteria; order PS1; family Pseudothioglobaceae; genus Thioglobus_A. Next base: position 40,242 of record NZ_FQTP01000001.1, on the reverse strand, counting down.
TTAAATCAATCGAAAGGCCAGTATTTGGCGCTAAAAGTTGGTTTGAATCGCTTTTTTTGACATAGCCAGTGGCATCAAATTGTTTAAAAAATAACCACTTTTCGTAATCAAAGCCACCTTTATTTTGGTAACTATTGTTGTGTTTGATTTTGATTAGAAATTTCCATTGATCGCCACTATGGATTTTTACTCTAGATTTTTCATACCAAGATAGTTTAAGTTTGGCCTTAAAAGGAGAAGAGGCTTTAAAAATAAATTGAGTTTTATTATTGCCAACTTTGGGAATATCTTCAATAGTGCCGATAACGTTAATAGTCGTATTGAAGAATTTTTCATCAATATTGATTTGTAAAGTTTGATTGGAAAATAGTCCCATCCAGACAAAACCAAGCATAAAAAGCACTAAGTTTATTGCAATGGATTTTTGACGCCTAAAAGTGACTAAAACAGCTAATAATAAGGCAAAAAACAAACTTATTTCAAATATTGATAATGATAGGGTGTTTTTAGTTGAAAACACCATAATTCCAAGCAAAAAATTAAGGGTAAGAAATAGCATAATTAAGGCTTAATAATTCAAAAAATTAACACTTGTTAAATTACGGTTTAATGATCGTCTAATATATCGTGAAACCCTTGGTTTAACACGTGAAACACGCATAGTTTTCCTCCGTTATGTGTTTACGAGTGTTAATGAGAGTTTTCTAATATTATGGCTTTATCTATAAAATTATAACCCATTGATTTTTAATTAAAAAAAACAACTGATTAGTTTTTATTCAAAACCATAAGAAAGACCAATACATCAACGTTTTTGATACATTTAATAGAGATATTAACAGAGTTATCCACAGTTTTGTGAGTAACTCGAATGGGTGTTGATTTAACGCTGTTTTTTGGTGTTTATAAGAACTCTTTAATGAAGATTTTGAGAATGTTATCTGCAATCTTTATTTTGCTATTTTTAGCGATATTTTGTTGCTGATTTTGACTGATGAAAATCACTTGATTTTTATCAGAATTAAAGCCAATTTCATCACTAGAGACATCATTTAGAATAATGACGTCAGAAGCCTTATTTTTTAGCTTAATTTGGGCATTTTCCAAGATATTTTGCGTCTCTGCTGCAAAGCCAATACACAAAGGTTTTTTGTTGAGTTTGCAAACATCTGCCAAAATGTCTTTATTAGGGATTAACTCTAAAATCAAATTATCCGAAGATTTTTTAATTTTTTGATTGCTTAGATTTTTTACCCTGTAATCGCTTACTGCAGCAACTGCAATAAAAATTTGCTGTTGATTGATATGACTCATGACAGATTCATGCATTTGATCTGCACTGAGTGTTTGGATGTTAAGCGCCTTGTCGTTTAGTGGAATGCTGATATTTGCGTAAATACAAGTAACCTTAGCGCCCATCTCTATACAGCGATCAACCAGAGCCATACCCATTTTTCCACTAGAGTGGTTGGAAATATATCTCACGGGGTCGATTGGCTCTATTGTGGCACCAACAGTAACCAAAACGTTTTTACCGCTTAATTGAGTGGTTTCGAATTGTTTGGCAACTTGATTGGCAATATCACTGGATTCTGGCAACCGTCCAAGGCCGGTATCTCCACAAGCCTGCACACCTGATTCTGGTTGGATAATGGATACTTGGCGTGATATTAGAATATCTAAATTAGTTTGCAATGCATTCGCTTGGTACATTTGCTGATTCATTGCTGGCGCAATCATTAGCTTGGCGGTACTAGCCAAAATGACACTGGTTAGTAAGTCACAAGCCTTACCATTGGCAATATTGGCAATGGTGTTGGCACTCGCTGGCGCTATTAAAATTAAATCAGCCCATTTGGCGAGCTCAATGTGCCCCATGGATAATTCAGCGTCCTTATCCCATAAGTTATTGTGAACTTTGTTTTTAGAAATAGCCTGAAGTGATAATTCAGTGATAAATTTAGCGCCACCGGCAGTAAGAATAACACGCACTTCAGCGCCAAGATCTTGCAATCGCCTAACAATATCGGGTGATTTATAGGCGGATATAGAACCACTAACACCCAGTATGATTCGTTTATTGGTAAGGCTACTCATGATTTGATTGTAGCAGTAATGCGTATGTCGTTGCCAACCATGCGTAAATCACTAATGTTGAGTTCTGTTTTTTCATTCATATGCTCAATCGGCAACTGCATCATTGAATTGGCGCTGCTGCCCATCAGTATAGGTGCGGTATAAATAATAAACTCATCGATCAGTTGATTTTTAATCATGGCGCCAATTAAGCCTGGGCCGGCCTCTAATAAGATTGAGTTAATACCTTGATCACCAAGTTGCTGCAAGACATTGGTTAAATCAAGCTTGCCATTATCATCTGTTTGAGTGTTGTTAGTGTTAAACACTTGAGTAGGTGCATCACTTGAAAAAATATTTAACGCACTATCAGTAATTTTATTTTTGCCATCAATTACAACTCGCAATGGTGAAAAATCGACATTTTGTTGGCGTAATGTCATTGATGGATTGTCTGTAATTACTGTACCTGATCCAGTCATGATAGCCTGATAACTGGCTCTAAGGTTTTGCACATCTTTCCTGGCACTTTCACCGGTAATCCATTTGCTTTCGCCAGAACTCATAGAGGTTTTTCCATCTAGACTCATGGCAATTTTACAAGTCACAAAAGGATGTTTAGTTTTCATGCGCTTAATAAAGCCGCGATTAAGGTTGATGGCTTGTTCTTTCAATAATCCAATTTTTACATTAATGCCAGCAGCCTCAAGTATAGCCATTCCTTGTCCAGCCACCAAAGGATTGGGGTCGGGTGTGGCGATAATAACATTGGCAGCACCTGAATCAATAATTGCTTGAGCGCAGGGTGGTGTTTTTCCTTGATGCGAACAAGGCTCTAAAGTAACGTACAAAGTAGCATCATGCGCCTGATGGCCAATCTGATTTAAGGCATTGATTTCAGCGTGCGCTTCACCATAAGTTTGATGATAGCCTTGAGCGATTATTTTTCCATTTTTTTCAATCACACAGCCAACCATAGGATTGGCGCCAACACCATGTATTCCTTGGCGTGCAAGCTTAAGTGCCAAGCCCATATTTTGAGTGTCATTTATAGAAAAAAATGCCGCCATATTTCAGATATAATTAGTGATTAATTAATTGCATTTTACCTAGGAGAAACAACATGGATGAACAGAAAAAACAAGCACTTAAGGTGGCTTTAGCACAGATTGACAAACAGTTTGGCAAGGGTTCAGTTATGTTCTTGGGTGACGAAGGTGCGCAGACAGATATCGAGGCTATTTCTACCGGTAGTTTAAGTTTGGATATTGCTTTGGGTATTGGCGGCCTACCAAAAGGCAGAGTGATTGAAATTTATGGCCCAGAATCTTCAGGAAAAACAACCTTAACTCTACACGTTATTGCTGAGATGCAAAAGCTTGGTGGTACTGCTGCATTTATTGATGCTGAGCATGCGCTAGATCCGCAATATGCTAAACGCTTAGGTGTTGATACTGACGAGCTTTTAATTTCTCAACCTGATACGGGCGAACAGGCGTTGGAAATTACCGATATGCTAGTACGTTCTGGTAGTGTTGATATTATTGTTATTGATTCGGTTGCTGCATTAACACCAAAAGCAGAAATTGAAGGTGAAATGGGTGCATCACACATGGGCTTGCAAGCTAGATTAATGTCACAAGCGCTAAGAAAGTTAACCTCAAATATTAAGAAAACTAACACCATGGTAATCTTTATTAATCAATTACGCATGAAGATTGGTGTTATGTTTGGCAACCCAGAAACCACAACAGGTGGTAATGCGCTAAAGTTCTACGCTTCAGTGCGTCTTGATATTCGTCGCATTGGTGCAATCAAGAAAGGCGATGAAATTCTAGGTAATGAGACACGCGTAAAAGTATTGAAAAATAAAGTTGCACCTCCTTTCAAGCAAGCTGAATTCCAGATTCTATACAACCAAGGTATTTCTCGTGAAAGTGAAATTATTGATTTGGGTGTTAAGCATGGCTTTGTTGAAAAAGCAGGCGCTTGGTATAGTGTTGAAGGTGTTCGAATTGGTCAAGGTAAAGACAACTCACGTGATTACTTGATTGAGCATAAGGAATTAAGCCAAAGCATTGAGACTAAAATTCGTGAAAAGCTCATGAGTGACAGTGACGACGCCAAATAAGAAAAAATGTTATGCAGCTGCAATGCAGCTGCTGGTCAGGCGCGAGCATTCGGTTTTTGAGTTAAGACAAAAGCTTACTATTAAAGAATTTGATGAGAGCGATATTGAATCGTCGATCGATACTTTAATAGAGCAAAACTATCAAAGTGATGTGCGATTTTCAGCTGATTTTATTCAAATGCGTTTTAATCAAGGTAAGGGTCCAATTAAAATTATCGTTGATTTAAAACAGCGCGGCATTGATCAGTTTGATTTATCAGGCTATGATTTTTATACATTAGCACGCAATATACGCGAACGTAAATTTGGTAAACAAGTGCCAATTGACTTTAAAGAAAAAGCCAAGCAGCAGCGTTTTTTACAATCAAGAGGATTTAATTTTGAGCACATCAGTGAATCATTTAAAACCGCATAAATTGCTGTCTATGCGTTCGCCACTGTATATTAAGTATCCGAATGGGGAGGTGCGTGTTATTGAAAATCTATTTCAACACCCTCAAGGGGTATTGTATTTTGAACTTTTCTGGGAAAAAGATCCGACTTATAGTATTCATTTGATCGAAGGCGAGATAACTGGAGATGGCCCTTGGAAAGTAGGTGGTTGCTCGTTTCATATTTTAGGGTGTAATCATACGCATCCACAAATGTGTGAAATGCACTCCTTTTGGCAGCAAGAGTTATTGCAAAATCCAGACAAATTTCGAGCTAATGAAATTGTAGAAATTGCACTTGAAAAAGGTGCTATCGTGCCAGAAGATCATCCAATGAACGATGCGCGGTACTAATAAGTCAACTCAAGCTTACGATTTTAAAACCCAAGATATAAAGGTTTTAAGGAAGTTGCTGCCATATTTATTGGCAATGCGTACCCGTGTTATTTTTGCTACATTGTTTTTGGTCGCTGCCAAGTTAGCCAATGTTGCTGTTCCAGTTGTTCTCAAAGGAATTGTCGATACGTTAGATCAGACAAATGCAGTGCTGATTTTGCCATTAGGTTTGTTATTTGCATATGGACTGTTAAGACTGTCTAGCTCATTATTTAACGAGCTAAGAGATGCTATTTTTGCCAAGGTTCGCTATCATGCTATGCATCTTATTGCATTGGGCGTGTTCAAGCACTTACATACATTGGATTTATCTTTTCATTTAGATCGACGTATTGGTGGCATTACTCGAGACATTGATCGTGGCACGCAAAGTGTTTCTACATTATTAAGTATTTTTGTGTTTAATATCTTGCCATCATTCTTTGAAATTTGCTTAGTTATTGGACTGCTTTGGATTAATTACGATGTATTTTTTGCCGGAATTTCATTGGCAACTGTGGTGTTTTATATTGGCTTAACACTTGCGATTACCACTTGGCGCATGAAGTATCGTTATCAAATGAATGACATGCAGTCAGAGGCAAATACAAATGCGGTGGATAGCTTAATTAACTACGAAACGGTTAAGTATTTTAACCGTGAAGATTTTGAAGTTAAGCGTTATGAAAACACCATGACACGCTGGGAAAATGTCGCTACCAAAAGTTTTACTTCAATGACAGCACTTAATTTTGTCCAAGGTGCAGTGATTGCAGTGGGTGTAACCATGGTATTGATTATGGCGGCTGAAGGAGTGGTAGATCAGCAGTTAAGCCTTGGTGACATGATTATGATTCAGGCATTGTTATTGCAGTTATTTATGCCATTAGGCTCATTAGGTATTGTTTATCGACAAATTAAACATAATTTTATCGACATGAACAATATGTTTAATTTACTTGATAAAAAGCCAAAAATCAGTAGTGATAAAAATGCACCTTTACTTAAAGTTAAGCAAGGAAAGATTGAATTTAAAAACGTTACTTTTGCGTATTCTGGAAAAAATCCAGTATTAAAAGATATTAGTTTTGATATTAATCCAGGTCAAAAAGTTGCTATTGTCGGCGCTTCAGGCTCGGGCAAATCTACCTTAGCTAAATTACTATTTAGGTTTTATGACGTTGAGTCTGGTGAAATTCTAGTTGATGGTCAAAATATCAAGCACTTAGATTTAAGTTCAGTACAAAAATCTATGGGTGTTGTGCCTCAGGATACGGTCATGTTTAACGAAAGTGTCTATTACAACATCGCTTATGGTAAAGAAAATGCCACTGAAGTAGAAGTAAAAAATGCCACTAAGTTAGCTTTTATTGATGAGTTTATTGAGCAATTGCCACAGGGCTACGACTCACTCGTAGGTGAGCGTGGGCTTAAATTATCAGGTGGTGAAAAACAACGCTTAGCGATAGCTCGAGTGCTACTTAAAAATCCACCAATTTTGATCTTTGATGAAGCTACTTCAGCGCTTGATTCTTATTCTGAGCAGATGGTACAAGATGCTTTAAATTCACTTAGCCAAAAGCATACAACGTTAGTTATTGCGCATCGATTATCTACCATTGTAGATAGTGATAAAATCATCGTCCTTGGTAATGGGGGCATTCAGGAGAGTGGCTCACATGATGAGTTGTTAAAAGCTAAAGGCGAATATGCTAAACTTTGGAAATTACAAATCGAAACTCAGCCTTCTGAATAACCAATACTATTAAAGCAAACATGAAATTTGAACTAAAAAATACAGATAACAAGGCTCGTTGTGGCACCATGGTTTTTGAGCGTGGAGAAGTGCAAACACCTGCTTTTATGCCAGTAGGTACTTACGGCACAGTTAAAGCCATGACACCTGAAGAGGTGATTGACCTAGGCGCACAAATCATCTTAGGCAATACTTTTCATTTGGCTATTACGCCAGGCACAGACGTAATCGAAGCGCACGGTGATTTGCATAATTTTATGCATTGGCAAGGTCCAATATTGACAGACTCTGGTGGTTTTCAGGTGTTTAGTTTGGGCGCTATGCGAAAAATTAGCGAAGAGGGGGTTGAGTTTCGATCGCCTAAAAATGGCGATAAAATTTTTATGGGCCCTGAAGAGTCCTTGCAGATTCAGTATAAATTAGGCTCGGATATTGTTATGATTTTTGATGAATGTACGCCTTATCCTGCTGACAAGTCAACTGCCGATCAGTCAATGCGGTTGTCACTTCGTTGGGCAAAACGCTCAAAATCTGAACATACTAAGCTCAACAATCCTAATGCCTTATTTGGTATTGTACAGGGTGGTATGTTTAAAGAATTACGCCAAGAATCTGCTAAAGCATTGATTGAAATCGGCTTTGATGGTTATGCCATTGGCGGCCTCAGTGTTGGCGAACCAAAAGAAGAAATGATTAAAGTATTGGATTATCTTCCAAGTCAGCTTCCTGCTGACAAACCGCGATATTTAATGGGCGTAGGCACACCGAGTGATTTAGTAGAAGCAGTTGAGCGTGGCGTAGATATGTTTGATTGTGTTATGCCAACGCGTAACGCACGTAACGGCTATTTGTTTACATCAGCGGGTATTGTTAAAATTCGCAACGCTCAATACAAGCTTGACGTCTCAAAACTTGATGATCGTTGTGGTTGTTATACTTGCCAAAATTATACAAAGTCTTACCTATATCATTTACAACGAAAAAATGAAATTTTAAGTGCCAGACTTAATACCACACATAATTTATATTACTACCAAGATTTAATGTCACAGATGCGAGCAGCGATTGAGAATAATAGATTTGCCGAATTTAAGCAGCAATTTTATCTTGTTCATAAGGGTAAAACTTATAAGCTAGGCTTATAAGTTATGGAATGTTAATATGAATAAAAGCTTATTGTTTTTTGTTGATGAGGGTGGTTTTGAAGATTTTACTCCAATGTTTGTTGAGCAAGGGTTTAAGGTTGATTTTGAGGATTCTCAGCGTAAGGCAACAAAATTGGCTAAGAAAAATAACTACCAAGTACTAGTGGCAGAGTTTAGTCATAATCCTGAATTTAGAGATAGAGTGAGCAACATTGAGTCTTTACTCGCAACTTTAGAAGGTAATTCACCTCAAGCCAAAATCGTGATTTTATATGATGAACTTAACCAACCTCAGTTGGATCAATTAAAAGCTCGATACAGAATGGATGTAATGCTGAAATTTCCTATTGATGAAGAATTGTTGCGTCAAGCGATTGGTTAGTTGCTTGCTTGTTAAAGTAAACATCAAGCACTTGGCGTGCTAATGGCGCTGCTTTTGAGCTACCACTACCTGCATTTTCAACAATAATGGCAATGGCAATTTGAGGGTTTTCAATCGGCGCAAAGCCAGTAAAGAGTGCATGATCACGTAGCTTTTCTTCATATTTTTCAGCAATGTATTGCTCTTCAGCATCTAAGCCAAAAACTTGGGCGGTTCCTGTTTTTCCAGCTAAGGTATAGGTCAAGCCTTTGTTAAGTTTTCTAGCTGTACCTTTGGGCGCATAAATGGTCATTTTCATGCCATCAATGACGTCTTCCCAGTTGTGAATATCTTTAATGGGTATTTGTTTACTACGCTTGTTATCTATTGTTACGATCGAGCTTCCTGGAGCTTGAGTGGCTCTAAGTAGTGTTGGTTGAAATATCTGACCTTTATTGGCAAGTGCGGCGGTAGCAACGGCAAGTTGCAATGGGCTAGATGTCATGAATCCTTGACCAATACCAGCAATTAGGGTTTCGCCTCGATACCAAGGCTCGTCACGATTGATTTTTTTCCAAGATTTCGAAGGCATGATGCCGCCTTTTTCGCCAGGGATATCAATACCTGTTTTACGACCAAAGTTAAATAAAACTAGATTTTTGTGTAATTGATCAATACCCATTTTATTGGCCAAATCATAAAAGAATACATCACAAGATTGCGCAATTGAATCTTTGACATCGACATGACCATGGCCAGTGCGTTTCCAGTCATTAAATTTTCGCTTGAAATTTGGAAGCTTGTAATAACCTGGACAAAATGTTTTACTCTTGTTGGTAATAATACCTTCTTCAAGACCCGCTAATGCAACCATGGGCTTGATGGTTGACCCAGGTGGGTAAAGCCCTTGAATGGCACGATTAAGCTGAGGAATGTCTTTAGAGGTTTGTAATAGTTTATAGTTAGCATGAGAAATACCATTAACAAACCAGTTTGGATTGTAAGTTGGCGTACTAACCAAAGTTAACACCTCGCCACTAGTTACATTAACTACAACAATAGAGCCACGCTTACCTTTAAGCACAGATTCAGCTTTTTTCTGCATGTCTAGGTCAAGACTTAAATACAAGTTCTTGCCAGAAACGGCAGGCGTAATTATTTTGGTATCGACAATACGACCACTTACATTACGCTCAATTTGTTTGACACCAGTTTGTCCGTGCAGAAGGGTTTCATATTGCTTTTCAATACCAACTTTACCGACAAATAAAGTGCCTGAATAATTTTCTCTATCGTATAGCAGCGTGTCTTTTTTGTTCATCCTAGAAACGTAGCCAAGTGCGTGTACAGCAGAAGAATCGTGTGGATAAACACGATGAAAATACGATTCAATGTCTACACCTGGAAACTGATTGCTAACTAAAAATTCAGCTACTTTGACTTTGTTTAGATTATACTTAATGGGAATGTTGTGGAATTGTCGAAAATGCTTTCTATTTTTATAATAAGTTTTAATATCTTTATCGTCAATTAGTCCAAACTGTTTCAGTTGAAGCAGCGTTTTACTGATATTTTTAACTTTTTCAGGGGTGAGTGTGAGTTGATAAGTTAGTTTATTAGTTGCTAAAATTTGACCATTTCGATCAAAAATTTTGCCTCGATTTGGCACAATGGGCAAACTACGCATTTGATTGCCAAGCGCTTCTTCTTGATAGAAGTCATGATTTATTACTTGAAGATTGTAAATGCGTATGAGTAGTGCTGAAGTGAGCAAGAAAATGAAAATTAATGCCAGCTTTAATCGTGATGATAAAAGTGAGCTTTCAAGATGAGGATTGCTAATACTATCCATAGCTACTGGTGTTTACATTTGCTTAGCAGGAGTCTTACAACTGGCCAAGCAATTGCACCGGTTAATGGTGACAATAACAAATAGTAATTATCATTAAAGCCATGTATCAATATATGTGTTGCAAAGAAAAGGCAGAAGTAAATACTGCCAGCGACAAATATATAAACTTGTTGAGTGCTTAAATTAGACACAAAGAAAGACTGCTTAACTTTGTTAATAAATAGACTGGCTAAAATTAATGCCAAGGCATTTTGTCCCAGAATATCCCCTTGCAAGATATCTAATAACGTACCTAATATTAATGCAGTAAAAAGACCGCCTCGAACCGGGAAGTAGATCAGCCAATAGCTAAACAATAAAAGCATCCAAAAGGGTGAGCTATCAAGAACAGCTTCGTTAAAAGGTAATGCGCTAAGAATAAGTGAGAATAAGGTTATTTTGATTAAGAAAAGGTAAGGTCGTTGAGTATTCATTGTTGATCCAAAATGATGACAAACTCCAAGTTTTGAGTTTTTTGAATGGGCTCCAATACAATGCGCAAAAACGATTCATCTACATGGTGCTCAACATGAGTAACTTTTCCCAATGGATAGCCATCTGGAAATTTTCCGCCCAGAGCACTGGTGAGAAAAATATCATCAATTTGAATATCTAAATCAGATTCAATAAATTTGACCAGAGTTAGAAATTGATTTTCAGCCACACCCTGGCTAATACCCTGAATACCATTTCTAGAATTTTTAACTGGTATATGCTGAGTTGGATCGCTTACCATTAAGATGCTAGCGTTAGTGGGCGTCACTTCGATAATTTGACCAACAACACCATTGGCGCCTAATGCCACTTGTCCAATTTTTAAATGCTCATTACTACCTTTGTTAATGGTGATTTGTTTTTTTAATCGAGAGCGACTAACTTGTTCAATTCTAGCGGTAGTAAATGTCCTTTGTTGTAATGTGTAGCTCGACTCAAGTAAGGCATTGAGTTTTTTATTTTCTAAAATTAATGCGTCAGTTTGTTGCAGTCTAGCATGAAGCTCCAACAGTTCAGAATTTAGATTTCGTTTGTCATTTAGAAGCTGATCTTTAGAAGTGCCTTGTTCATTAATCCAGATGTAGAGTTTTCCTGGCAAGCTAACACCCATATAAATGGGTGATATTAGCGTTGCAACATTTTGCCTTAGTTGGTTTAAATAAGAAAACTTATAATCAAACAGAATTAAAAATATGGCAACAATAACTGGGATAAAAATTTTAAAAAAGTTCATTGTTTTTTATTCTGATTGGCTGACAATTTTATTTATTCGGCTGCTAAGAACCCCATGTTGTGTTTGCTGATCATATCAAGAGCAACACCACCACCACGTGCAACACATGTTAATGGATCATCAGCAATACGCACTGGTAAGTTGGTTTCTTGATTGATAAGTTTATCAAGACCATCTAATAAAGCACCACCACCCGTTAGTACTAAGCCATTTTCAGCAATATCAGAGCTTAATTCAGGTGGCGTTTTTTCTAGTGCTGTTCTTACAGAGCTAATAATAGTTTTTAGCGGCTCTTGTAATGCTTCAAGAATTTCTGTATTGGTGGTTTCAAGACTAACTGGAATGCCTTTGGCAACATCTCTACCTCTGAACCCAATCTTTTTAACCGCACTGCTTTTAAAGGCTGAGCCCACTTTCTCTTTGATTTGTTCTGCCGTAGCAGGGCCAATAATGATGCCGTGCTCTCTACGTACAAATCTAACAATGGTATCGTCAAATACATCTCCACCAACACGCAATGAGTCAGAGTACACAATGCCATTTAAAGACATAATAGCAATTTCTGTTGTACCACCGCCAATATCGATCACCATCGCGCCAGAAGCTTCTTCAATTGCCATACCAGCACCAAGTGCTGCAGCCATTGGCTCTTCAATTAAATATACATCACGCGCACCTGCACCAACCGCACTTTCTTTAATAGCACGACGTTCAACTTGAGTGGCACCACAAGGAACACAAATTAGTACCTTTGGGCTGGGTGAGAAAAAACCAGAGCGCAATACTTTACGAATGAAATGCTGTAGCATTTTTTCAGTGACTTTAAAGTCAGCAATAACACCGTCTTTCATTGGACGAATTGCCTCGATTGAACCAGGCGTTCTACCCAGCATGTTTTTAGCATCCTGACCAACGGCAATAATAGTAGCCTCCATTGAGCCTCTGTCATGGCGAATGGCCACCACTGAGGGCTCGTTTAGGACGATCTGACCATCCATATAAATGAGCGTATTAGCGGTGCCTAAATCAATTGAAAGACTTCGGGCTTTGAAAAAATCAATTGAAAGACTTTGGGCTTTGAAAAAACCAAACATAAAAATTCCTGATTAATTATTGATGAAATAAAGAGATATAATACTATAAATTATTGGCGAAAATACAACAATCCTAAAGGCGGTACAAATATGAAAATTCAGCAAGAACACGTGATTGAGAGTGTTTTCAATGCATTGCAATATATTTCGTATTACCATTCGCCTGACTTTATTCAGGCTATGACAAAAGCCCATGAAAAAGAAACGCACGATTCAGCTAAAAATGCCATTGCACAGATTTTAATTAACTCAAAAATGGCAGCATTGGGCAGGCGTCCGTTATGCCAAGATACAGGTATTGTTAATGTCTTTGTTGAAGTAGGTATGGATGTTTCTTGGGAGGCGAATTTATCTTTGGATGAAATGATTAATGAAGGGGTTAGACGTGCCTTTACTTTTGAAGATAATCCACTACGCGCATCAATTGTCAAAGACCCTCTATTTTCAAGAGAAAACACCAAAGACAACACGCCGGCAGTTATTCACCATAAAGTGGTCAAAGGAAATAAGCTTAATATCATTGTTGCAGCGAAAGGTTGTGGCTCTGAAAATAAAGCTAAATTTGCCATTTTAAATCCTTCTGAAAGTGTAACCGATTGGGTGCTTGATATGATTCCGACCATGGGTGCAGGTTGGTGTCCACCAGGTATTATTGGTATTGGTGTGGGTGGTACAGCTGAAAAGGCCATGCTTATGGCTAAAGAAAGTTTACTTGATCCAATTGATATTACCGATATTGCACAAAAAACCAACCCGACCAATATCGAAAAAATGCGTCTAAAACTGTTAGAGCGAATTAACAAACTTGGTATTGGTGCGCAAGGTTTAGGTGGATTAACGACGGTACTAGATGTCAAAATTAAAGATTACCCAACTCACGCCGCTTCTCAAGCGGTAGCAATGATTCCAAATTGTGCGGCGACACGTCACCTGCATTTTTCATTGGATGGCTCAGGCGTGGCACAACTACCTAAAGTAGATATGGATATTTACCCTGATTTAGAGATGGACTATTCAGCCTATAAAAAAGTTGATTTAAACTCACTCACTCGCGAGCAAATGTTTGATTGGAATATTGGTGACACTTTACTACTAACTGGCACCATTATTACTGGTCGTGATGCAGCACATGCAAGACTTAAAAAAATGCTTGATAATGGCGAAGGCCTACCTGAAGGCGTGGATTTTGATAATAAATTTATTTATTATGTTGGCCCAGTAGATGCAGTGGGTGATGAAGTGATTGGTCCTGCCGGTCCAACAACGGCCACTCGAATGGATCGATATACTGACATGATGTTTGAAAATACCAACATTCTAGGCATGATTGGTAAAGCAGAACGCGGCGAACAGACGGTTGCTAGTATTAAAAAACACAAGGCTAGCTATTTAATTGCAGTCGGCGGTGCGGCCTATTTGATTTCTAAATCTATTAAAAAAGCTAAAAAAATAGCTTTTGCAGAAATGGGTATGGAGGCAATCTACGAATTTGAAGTGGAAAATATGCCAGTAACCGTAGCGGTGAATAGTGACGGAAACAACATTCATAATATTTTTTAAAATTTGCAAATCCACCTAAAATGATTGCAGTTATTTTTACAGCGGAAGTGGGTGAATTACCGCAAGCGTATTATAAATTTGCTAATGAAGTAAGAGCATTGGCAGACAAATACGGTTGTATAGATTTCATTTCAGTTTCTAAAAAAGGCAAAGAAATTTCTATTTCTTATTGGGACTCTCAAGAGAAAATACAGCGCTGGAAACAGGATCCAACACATCTAAAAGCTCAAGAGTTAGGTCAACAGCAGTGGTACAAATCTTATAAAGTTCAAGTGGTTGATATTCTACGTGAGTATAGCCATGACAGTACTTAGCTAGTATAATTAGCATTTGAAGTTGGTCGGATAGTCGCTGGCAGGTTTACCTGTCAGAGGAAAGTCCGGGCTCCATAGAGCAAAGTGCTAGCTAACAGCTAGGTAGGGTGACCTAATGGAAAGTGCTGCAGAGATTTAAACCGCCTATTTCGATAGGTAAGGGTGAGAAGGTGCGGTAAGAGCGCACCGCGCGGAAGGTAACAACCGTGGCAAGGTAAACCCCACTTGGAGCAAGCTCAAATAGGCTACCATTGATGCGGCTCGCATAAGGTAGCGGGTAGAGTGCTAAAGTGTGTTGGTGACAATGCGCGTAGATGAATGACTATCTATTACAGAACCCGGCTTATAGACTGACTTCTCCTTTTTTACGGCGTCTTTTACTTTTCTGCCGTGTTATTTTCTCTGTTCATTCAGTCATGTGGTTTATCCACATTCCCTCGATCACATTGAAAATGCCTTGCATAAAGGCAAAATACTTGTAAAAAGTGAATTATTAAGACTTTTATCTGTTTTGTTGTAGAATAGACTTATGAGGGTAAATATTCAAATATTGTTTGTGGGATTTATAACTTTATCGGCTAATGTATTTGCCGATAAAGAGATTTTTTACATGGATGATAAAGTTACGATCTATACGGATAACACTGTTGTGCAAACGGGCAAAAATACAGCACCTGTGTTTAAAGCATCGAGCACTTGGGTTGAAGAGGATTACTTTACTCAACAAGAAAAATACTGTGAAGTGGATTCTGTTTACAGCAAAAAACTCAAACAGAGCTTACTTAAAAACCGTTAAATCCGTACCACGCTGGAAAGATAATAATACTGGCTAGGACGCTGACTTGTATCACAATAAAAGGCAGAACCCCTTTGTAAATGTCGGTTGTTTTAATGGAAGCGGGCGCCACACCTTTGAGATAAAACAAGCTAAATCCAAACGGAGGTGTTAAGAAAGAGGCTTGTAAATTCATGGCAATCAGAATTGCAAACCACTCCATGTCAATGTCTAGTGACAGAGCAATTGGATAGAAGATTGGCACAATGATGAGTGATATTTCCACAAAGTCAATGAAGAATCCTAGGATAAGAATAATGAGCATTGAAATCAAAATAAAACTCATTTCCTTGGCAGGCAAGCTCATGATAAATTCTTCTACCAAAGTATCACCACCTGTATAAGTAAATACCATTGAAAATGCGGTTGCACCCACCAAAATTGCAAATACCATTGAGGTAACTTTAACCGTTTCAATGCTAGCTTCTCGCACCATATTCCAATTAAGTCGTTTGTAGATGAGTGCTAAAACTAATGAACCGACAGCACCAATAGAGGCAGATTCGGTTGGCGTGGCAATGCCAGTAAAAATCGAACCTAGCACTGCAATAATCAGCGTTAATGGTGGAACGATAGCCTTGGCTACCAAGAGATATTTTTGAGTACTTGATAAGTGACTGTTTTTACTCTCAAAAGTAGGAGCGGCAGTTTTATCAAAATGAGCAACAATCAATACATACAAAATATAACTACCCACTAACACTAGAGATGGCAGCACTGCACTACGAAATAAATCCCCCACTGGTACACCCAATACATCCGCCAGGATGATTAAGACAATTGATGGCGGGATAATTTGCCCCAGTGTGCCTGAAGCGCAAATAACACCGGTTGAAAGTGTTTTTTTGTAGTTATGCTTGAGCATAACGGGTAGTGAAATTACGCCCATGGCAATCACACTTGCACCTACTACGCCAGTAGACGCTGCAAGTAACGAGCCTACTAAGATGGTAGACACAGCCAAGCCGCCTCGAATACCACCAAATAAATCTCCCATGGCTTCAAGCAGTTGTTCGGCGAGGCGAGTTTTTTGCAAAACAATACCCATAAAAATAAACAAAGGTACTGCCATTAAAATGGTATTTTGCATCACGCTCATAATGCGATACGGCATAAAACCAAATAGATCAATGCCTTCAGTTAGCGTGCCGAAAATTACAGCCACACCTGCAAAAGTAAACGCCACTGGAAAGCCTACCATGAGCAACATGAGTGTTACACCAAACATGATTAAGCCAATCATGTGTTTTCTCCTTTGAGGTTTTTGTAATTATCATGTGCAAAAATAAAGCCAGAAATAATCACCAAAATAAAACTTAGAGGAATAACGCTCTTAATAATAAAACGGTGTGTTAATCCACCCGGATCACCACTAATTTCACTAATCTCAAAAGCATTGAAAGAATAATCAATGCCGTAATAGGCAACTAATAAACTAATGGGTAGAATAAAAATAACAAAGCCAGTTATATTGATGAGGGCTTGTTTTTTTTGTGTAAGGTTGGCATAAAAAATATCGACTCGTACATGCGCATCACTTTGTAATGTGTATGAAATTCCGAGTAAAAAAAGCGTAGAAAATAGGTGCCATTCTATTTCCTGCAGGGCGATAGATGAATTATTAAAGACGTAACGAAGTACGACGTCAATAAAGACATTAAAGATGGTCAATAGTAACAACCCGACAGTTAGATTTTCTAGCCATCGGGTGTATGTTGATCGAATCTTAGTCACTCAAAGAGTTCAAGTATGACTGATCAGAGATCTGAGTCCAAGCACGAATATCTTTAAGATAGTTGTGTCTTGATTCAATAATCTCTTTTGACAAAGGATCTTTTGCAGACAATTCAGCTAACAGCTTTTTATTTGCAGTCTTAAGTGCATCAAATACTGGCTTAGGGAATGTCTTAACTTGAATGCTAGGGTAATCCTTTTTCATGCTTGCCCAGTTCTTTGCACTTTCATCGTTAGAGTGTACAAACATATCATACGCTGCATACTTCATTGAAGTAATTAGGATAGTTTGCAAGTCTTTTGGCAAAGAGTCGTAAGTCTTAAGGTTAATTAAGAATTGTAATTCTGAACCAGGCTCATGCCAACCCGTGTAGTAATACGGTGCAACTTTATGAAAACCCATGCGTAAATCAAGCGAAGGACCTACCCATTCTAGTGCATCAATTGTACCGCGATCTAGAGCTGTATAAAGTTCACCTGCAGGGATGTTAGTTGGTTTAGCGCCAACTTCTGCCATAATTTCACCCGCAAACCCTGGGATACGCATTTTCAGACCTTGAAGATCCTCAACTGTATTAATTTCTTTTTTGAACCACCCACCCATTTGGTTGCCTGTATTGCCGCCAATAATAGATCTCATGCCGTGTTTTGCATAAACCTTATCCATTAATTCTTGGCCACCGCCATACTCAAACCAAGCGTGCTGCTCAGTGGCAGTCATGTCAAATGGCATTGAGGTAAAGAACAAAGTATTGATGTCTTTGCCTTTCCAATAATAAGAGCCTGAATGGCCTAAATCATATTGACCAGATTTTACAAAATCGAAAATACCTAAAGCCGATTTATGTTTATTTTTTGAATCAATTTTAATCACTAAGCGACCATTGGACATGTCGTTAGCTAATTGAGCAAACTTCTTGGTTGAATCGCCAAAAATTGGGAAGTTGCTAGGCCAAGTTTCAGCCATTGTCAAAGTGTAAATTTTATTGTCTTGTGTTGCATTTGTAGATTGGCTAGTGTCATCAGTACAGCCTGTAGCTGTAACAATGAGTGCTGCCGCTGCAAATAATTGCATCAGTTTTTTCATATTTTCTCCTCTTGAGATATGTATTATTTAACCTGCGCCAAAATGGCACGGTCGTTGGAATTATAGTCCTTGAAAGTCTGAATATTAGTAAAGTTTTTAGATAATAATTTGACAATTTTTGATTGCTGGTCATGCCCATGTTCAAGTAGTAAATACCCATCTTTCAAAAGATATTTAGGCGCTTGATCGATAATAATTCGAATATCGTTAAGACCATCTTTTCCTGCAGTTAGGGCACTAATTGGTTCATGAATTAAGTCATTTAGATAAGAATCTTCATCTTTAATATAGGGAGGATTAGAGATAATTAAATTAAAACGCTTATCGGTGATTGCATCAAACCAATTTCCTTGAAAAAAGTCAATATCAGTTGTTGCATTTATTTTGGCAACCTTGAGTGCCGCTTGAGAAAAGTCTGTTGCACATAATGTCCAGCGTGGCTTAATATCAGCCAAAGTGATGGCAATAATTCCGCTACCTGTGCCTAAATCCAATACATGACATTTTTGATTTTTACTAAATAATTCAAGACTGATATCGATCAATAGCTCAGTTTCTGGTCTAGGGATTAGAGTGTCAGGAGTTACCTTGAAATCCAAATGATAAAAACCTTTGGTGCCACTGATATATGAAAATGGCATACCATCAATGCGTTGTTGAATAAAGCTATCCAGTTTTTGTTTTTCAGTGGGCGTTAGCTGGTAATCACTCTGGGTGATTAACTCAACGTTACTTTGATTAAGTACTAGAGACAACAGTGGCGCAATATCAACTGCGCCACTGTTTAAATAATCTTGAATGGTTTTCAAAACTTATAAATTAACCGTTGTTAATCCTAAAGATTTCCAAGCATTCATGCCGCCACGGTAATATTTAATCTTAGATGCTGGGTAACCATATTTAAGCAGCGCTTTGGCTGCAGCAGGGGTTTGTCCACACCAGATGCCATTGCAATACATGATTAGCGTTTTTGCATAAGAAAAATCATACACGTCGTCTACTTGAACACCAAGCTGATCTTCCATAATTTCTATGGCTTTTTCTTTATTTTTAAATTTAGTGTAAGGAATATTAATGGCTGTTGGGATGGCACCGGTAAACACTAGCCAATTAGGCGTGCGAGTATCAATGATTAGAATTGATTCATCACCAGCTGAGCGTTGTTTAACGTATTTAATCACATCAAGTTCACCAATGGTTTCAACTAAATGCGGTGTAAATGGATGCATGGATTGTATTTTTCCACGGGTTGTTTTTAGATAAAAATCAGAAATTTCATTATCTTTGTCTTGATTACGCTGTAGTTTAATCACTTTATTTTGATGATTTATGTCAACAGAAACTACACCGGGAGATATAAATACCTCTTTAGTAATTTCTCCTTCAGAATATGCGTTAAGTGCCAGCGCACTTATAAACAAAACCAATAGTTTTTTCATTTTCTCTCCTCTTTTTTTAAACTTTTTTCAAATCAAAATAATTTTTCAGCGCAACAATTAACCCGAGTCCGATAAAGGCACCAGGCGGCAAGACGGCCAGTAACGTGCCTTGGTAATCATCAAACACGGTAATACTGAGAGTGTCACCTAGACTGCCCAAAATCAGAGCTGATTGGTCAAATAAGGTGCCAGAGCCAATTAGCTCACGCATAGCGCCAAGTACGATCAGAATAACGGAAAATCCAATACCCATCATTAGTCCGTCGAGTGCTGATTTTCCCCAAGTGTTTTTACTTGCATAAGCCTCAGCTCTAGCTAGAATTGCGCAGTTGGTCACAATAAGAGGTACAAAAATTCCCAAAATTAAATACAAATCATAGAAGTACGATTGCATTAATAATTCTACAATAGTCACAAATGAGGCAATTAACAATACAAAAATAGGAATACGTACTTCTTTGCGGATTTGATTGCGAAAAATAGAGACAGTTACATTCGAAGCTACTAGCACAAAGGTTGTGGCAAGCCCCAAGCCAATCGCATTAACAATGTTATTAGTTACAGCCAGTAAAGGACATAGACCCAACAATGCAACGAGTGCTTGGTTATTGGTCCAAAGGCCGTTTTTAATGATTTTGATGTAATCTTCCATTAAGATTGATTATATCAATAACTTTTACCAATAAATGCTTTAACAACAGTCAATTTTTAAAAATACTTAGAGTTTTTCTTAAATCGCCTTATTTCTAGCATTTAAATAAGGATCTAACTATTAAAAAATCCCGGTTAAGGGGATTTTTTAATAGTTTTTGGCACTTTGACGGTGCCAAGTTGGTTGATTTCCATTATTTCCAATATTTTCTTATTGAGAAAACACAATCTCATCATTAACAACACTGGCTTTAATGGTTGCTCCTGGTAAAAATTCACCTGCTAAAATTTTTTGAGAAAGTGGATTTTCTAGTAGTTGTTGAATAGTGCGTTTTAACGGTCTTGCCCCAAACACTGGGTCATAACCTCGATCAACAATTACTTTCATAGCTTCATTATTTAAATCTAGCTTGAGATCAAGACCAGCTAATCTAGATTTTAGAATTTCAATTTGTATTTTAGCAATACCTGAAATTTGCTCTTTGCCCAGACTATTGAAAGTTACAATTTCATCAATACGATTAACAAATTCTGGCCTAAAGTGTTCGCCTACGAGTTTGATTAGCTCAACGGATATATCTTTACCAGGGTTCTCTTGAATCAGATGCGATCCTAAGTTCGAAGTCATTATGATTACGGTATTTTTAAAATCAACTGTACGACCTTGGCCATCGGTTAAGCGACCATCATCAAGCACTTGCAGAAGAATATTAAAGACATCTGGATGCGCCTTTTCAACTTCATCTAGCAAAATAATTGAATACGGCTTGCGGCGCACTGCTTCGGTTAATACCCCACCTTGTTCGTAACCTACGTAGCCTGGAGGTGCGCCAATAAGGCGAGAAACAGAGTGTTTTTCCATGAACTCACTCATATCCACACGCACAATTGCTTGTTCAGTATCAAACAAGAAATCTGCCAAAGCTTTGGTTAGCTCAGTTTTTCCTACGCCAGTAGGGCCCATGAATAAAAACGAACCATCGGGGCGATTAGGATCAGACAGCCCAGCACGAGAGCGACGTACCGCATCAGAAATAACTTTAACAGCTTTGTTTTGTCCAACTAAACGCTTCTGAATAATAGATTCCATTTGTAAAAGTTTATCTTTCTCGCCTTCCATCATCTTATCTACCGGGATTCCAGTCCAGCGTGCAACTATTTCAGCAATCTCATCTTCGCCTACTTTGTTGCGTAACAAGGTCATTTCTTCATTGTCAGCGGATTCTGCTTGAGTAATTTTTGCCTCAAGTTCGGGTATTTTTCCGTACTGAAGCTCACTCATTTTTGCCAAATCATTGTTACGTGAGGCAGCTTCAAGTTCAGCTTTAACTTGCTCTAACTCTTCTTTAAGGTGTTGTGCACCTTGAACTTGAGATTTTTCTTTTTTCCAAATCTCTTCAAGATCGGCGTATTTTTTTTCCAGTTCTTTGATTACCGATACTAACTCTTTAAGGCGCTCTTTAGAGGCCTTATCTTTCTCTTTTTTAAGTGCCATGCGCTCAATCTTAAGTTGAACCAGTTTACGATCGAGCTTATCCATTGACTCAGGCTTTGAATCAATTTCCATGCGAATTTGTGAAGCCGCTTCATCAATTAGGTCAATCGCCTTGTCAGGGAGTTGCCTATCAGTAATATAGCGAGTAGAGTAGTTAACGGCAGCAATAATAGCCGGGTCAGTAATCTCAACACCATGATGCACTTCGTATTTTTCTTTAAGTCCACGCAAGATTGCGACTGTATCTTCTTGTGTTGGCTCATCAACCAACACTTTTTGGAATCGACGTTCAAGTGCTGAATCTTTTTCAATGTATTGACGGTATTCGTCTAACGTCGTTGCGCCCATACAGTGTAAGTCACCTCGTGCAAGTGCTGGTTTAAGCATGTTGCCTGCATCCATAGCACCACCACCACCGGCGCCAACCATGGTGTGAATTTCATCAATAAACAGAATGACTTGCCCTTGCTCAGCTTCAAGTTCTTTTAATACGGCTTTAAGGCGCTCTTCAAACTCACCCTTGTATTTAGCGCCAGCTACCAATGAAGCCATATCCAATGATAATACGCGCTTACCCTTAATACCTTCAGGCACTTCATTATTAATAATGCGCTGAGCTAAGCCTTCGGCAATGGCAGTTTTTCCCACACCTGGCTCACCAATCAGTACCGGATTATTTTTAGTACGACGTTGCAAGACTTGAATAGCACGACGAATTTCACCATCACGACCAATAACTGGATCGAGCTTGCCATCAATGGCCATTTGGGTTAAATCAGTGGTGTATTTGTTTAACGCTTCGCGTTGTGTTTCTGCATTTTGTTCGTTCACGTTTTGTCCTCCTCTAAGGGTGTTAATTGCCTGGGTTAGCACTTGTTCATTAGTACCGGCATTTTTTAATAGTTTTGTAGTTGTATCATTGCCCTGAATAATTGCCAATAAAAATAGCTCAGTCGATAGGTAGCTATCTCCTTTATCGGTTGCTATTTTTTCAGCTGAGGTTAGTAGGCGTAATAAGCTTTGAGAAATGCCAATATCACTATTGGGATTATTCACAACTGCCAGGTTTTGTATCTCTAAATCAACTTGAGTTTTTAGCTTGCTAGTTTCTACCTTAACAGCTGTTAAGGCATTACTGACACTAGAGCCGTTATCATTAAGCATAGCACTTAAAACATGAAGCCCTTCAATTGCACTATTATTATGGCTAATTGCGATTGACTGTGCTGAGCTTAAGTCTTGTTGAAATTGAGAGGTTAATTTTTCAATATTCATCGATTTGTTTGTTGTTTTATTTAAGTTACACCCTATCTATGGGATGATATTGCTATATTCAAGGTCAAAAATAAAATATTATGTTAAATTTAGTCTTATTCGAACCCGAAATTCCTAATAACACCGGCAGTCTTATTCGTTTGAGTGCCAATATGGGTGCGAATTTACACCTGATTAAACCATTCGGCTTTGAGATTACCGATAAACGCCTTCGACGCGCAGGGCTTGATTATAAAGAATTAGCCAAAGTAGTCGAGTATGAGAACTTTGAGGATTATTTAGCCAGAGCAAAGCCAGAGCGCTTGTTTGCAGTGAGTTCGAAAGTATCACAAAATTATGCCCAGGTTGAATACCAATTGGGAGATTCATTTTTATTTGGGCCTGAAACTCGCGGCCTACCTCAAGAGATTTTGGATCAATATCCAGGTATTACTCTACCCATGCAAGAGGGTTCTAGAAGTTTAAACCTATCTAATTGCGTTTCAATTGTGGCTTATGAAGCTTGGCGTCAGCTGAATTTTGTTAATTTATAAGCATTGGTAAAATCTTTAATATTAGCTGCTTTTTTGCCAGCTAACTGTACTTGTTTTAAACTGAGTGTGCCGTCACCTGTGGCGACGATACAAACTCCTTTGTCATATTCAACCACTTCTCCTGGTTTTGCGTCATAGGCAAGGTCTATGACACAAGCAGATAAAATACGTAAAACTTTATCATCGAATTTGTCACTTTTTGCATGTGCTTGAGCAACAGGGTAAGGGTTGAACGCTCTAATTTGTTGGTTAATTTCTACTGCTGATTTTGACCAATCAATCCAAGCCTCTTCTTTACTAAGTTTTTTGGCGTAAGTAATACCTGCTTCATCTTGAATGGTTGGGGTTAATTTCTCAATATTATCAAGTGCTTCAACAATACCTTGTGCGCCCAATATTGCCAATTTATCATGCAAAGATTGCGCTGTATCCGTTTGTAAAATATCACAAGTTTTTTCCAGTAATATATCACCAGTATCTAGGCTTTCATTCATTTGCATGATGCCGATACCCGTTTGCGTGTCACCAGAAATAATGGCGCGCTGAATCGGTGCGGCACCGCGCCAATGTGGTAGCAATGAAGCGTGGATATTAAGACAACCATATTTAGGGGTTTGTAACACTTCAACAGGCAGGATTTGACCATAAGCCACCACCACCATGACTTCAGCATCAAGGTTGGACAACTCTTTTTGAGTGTCAGTATCTCGCAGACTTTCAGGTTGAAAAACCTGCAGACTAAGCTCCAATGCTTTTTCTTTAACAGGGCAGGCTGTTAATATTTGACCACGACCTTTGGGACGATCTGGTTGCGTATAGACGCCAATAATATCATGTCCAGCTTGATGTAGCGCCTCAAGTACGCCGACTGAAAAATCAGGCGTTCCTGCAAAAATAAGCTTCATTATTTCAGTTTATTTCTAGCAGTTTGAATGGCTTGCTTGACTTGATTAGGTGATGTTGCGCCTAAATGGTCTCGTGCAGCGAGTGAGCCTTCTAAAGAAAGCACCTCGAATACATCGTTTTCAATATGATCATCAAAGGCTTGAAGCTCTTCTAAGCTAAGCTCTGATAAATCTTTTTGATGCTCAATGCCATAAGATACTGACTTACCCACCACTTCGTGCGCATCTCTAAAGGCCAAACCTTTGTTAACTAAATAATCGGCTAAGTCTGTAGCCGTAGTGTAGCCTTTTTTGGTTGAGTTGTACATGGTGTCACGTTGCGTTTCAATGGTTGGCACCATGTCAGCAAACACGCGCAAACAGGCTTTAAGCGTATCAACTGTGTCAAATAATGGCTCTTTGTCTTCTTGATTATCTTTATTGTATGCCAAAGGTTGTGACTTCATAATGGTCAGCATAGAGGTTAGATTACCGTACACGCGACCAGTTTTTCCACGTACCAACTCCGGCACATCTGGGTTTTTCTTTTGTGGCATGATTGATGAGCCAGTGCAAAAACTATCTGGCAATTCAATGAAGTGGAACTGTGCACTTGACCACAAGATTAGCTCTTCTGAAAAGCGTGATAGATGCATCATAATAATGCTTGCAGTTGATAAAAATTCAATGGCAAAATCTCGATCACTAACGCCATCTAAAGAGTTTAAGCAAATGCGATCAAAGCCTAATAGTTCTGCAGTGCGCTCACGGTTAATTGGGTAAGTAGTGCCTGCTAAAGCGGCAGAACCCAATGGCATAGAATTCATACGTTTGCGACAATCAATCAAACGCTCAGCATCGCGCGTTAGCATTTCAAAATAGGCCATCATGTGATGACCAAAACTAACAGGTTGTGCTGCTTGAAGATGGGTAAAGCCAGGCATGATAGTGTTCGCTTCCTTTTCAGCCAAGTCAAGTAAGGCCAATTGTAAGCGATTAATTTCAGCAAGAATACCATCAACTTGATCACGTAAATATAGGCGAATATCTGTTGCCACTTGATCATTACGAGAGCGTCCTGTGTGTAGTTTTTTGCCTGCATTGCCAATCAGCTTGGTTAGGCGTGATTCGATATTCATATGTACATCTTCTAACGTAACAGACCATTCAAATTCTCCAGCATCGATCTCTACTAAAATTTGGTCTAACCCCGTTAGGATTTGATCTTTTTCATTTTCGGTTAATAAACCCACTTCTTGCAACATAATCGTATGCGCTCGAGAGCCAGCAATATCATAAGGCGCTAGAATTTTGTCAAAAAAGACAGAAGCGCCAAAGATTTTGACGAATTCGTCAGTAGGCTGGCTAAAACGTCCACCCCAAGATTGGTTAGTTTGTTCACTCATAATTTTGCCTTCATTTTATTAATTAGTTTGTTAGTCGCAGAATCGATTAATTCGTCTAAATCCGTCCAGTAATAGTCCTCGTTAGTAACGCCAACCATTTTTTCCAGTGCAACACCATATTGATCAACCAGTAATACGGTTGGAAAAAAACTAATGACGTTATTCAAAGAAAACCCATTGTGAGATACTTCTTCGTTGTAAAAATTATTCAGTTCATTAAAACTATTGGCATTAACATGGCGAATGATAATTTTTTTCTGGTATTCATCCATGTCAGCCATTGGGCCAATAACATCTTCTTTGACTTTTTTGCAATATCCACAATCAGGAATGGAAAACATTATTAAAATAGGAGTTTGGTTTTCCCAGACTTTTTGCGAATCGATAAAGAGGTTTTTTGCAGGCGGCAGAGTTAATTCTTGCGCTAAAGCAAAATTTGACAAAAAGACGCTGACTAATAGATAAAATCTAAACATTAACGTTATTTTAATACAAACTCCTTGAAACATGAATAAAACCCTCAAAATTGCAACTCGAAAATCTCCATTGGCACTTTGGCAAGCAGAACACGTTAAAGCTAGGCTGGAAGCGCACCATCCTCAGCTTGAGGTGGTTTTAGTAAAGATGATGACCAAAGGAGATCAAATTTTAAACTCTCCTTTGTCAAAAATTGGTGGAAAAGGCTTGTTTATTAAAGAGTTAGAAATTGGCATGATGGAGGGTGAGGCAGATATTGCAGTGCATTCTATGAAAGATGTGCCTTATGAGATTCCACCAGGATTTGAGCTTGGCGCAATTTTAAAGCGTGAAAATCCATTTGATGCTTTTGTTTCTAATAATTTTGACAGTATTAATGATTTGCCACAAGGCGCTAAAGTGGGCACTTGTTCAATGCGACGAATTGTTCAGCTTAAGGCTAGACGTCCAGATTTAGAGATTTTGGACCTACGCGGTAATGTTAATACCCGACTTAAAAAATTAGATGATGGTGAATATGATGCTATTATTCTGGCATGTGCAGGGCTTATTCGCCTTAAGTTTGAAGATAGAATTAAGCAAGAAATACCAGCAATTGATTCTTTACCGGCAGTCGGTCAAGGTGCAGTAGGCATTGAAATTCGTCAGGATGACAAAGAAATTTTAGAATTAATTAAGCCGTTAATTGATGAGCAAACTACTTATAGAGTGAGTGCTGAGTGCGCAATGAATGCACGTTTAGAAGGCGGTTGTTCGGTGCCAATTGCAGGTTATGCAACCATTGATAATGAGCAAATTACCTTAACGGGACTAGTGGGTAATGTTGATTCTGGTGTTATCTTGAAACATCAAGTAATGGGCCCGGTGAATGAGGCTGAATTGTTAGGAGCAACTTTAGCTGACAAGCTCATTGAGATGGGTGCTAAAGACATACTAAACATTTAATAATGATTCATTCAGAGATCTTAAAGCAATTACCAGATTGGTCAATTGTTAATCAAAAACTTCATAGAAGATTTGAATGTCAAGATTTTGTTCAAGCTTTTGAGTTTATGAGTCAAGTGGCTATAGTTGCGGAAAAAATGAACCATCATCCTGAATGGTCAAATGTTTATAAGCTTGTTGATGTTGATTTAACAACCCATTCCCAGGGTTGTATTAGCGAGTTAGATCTTGAGCTTGCTGAGAAAATGAATGTAATTTTTAAGAAAATATCCAAATAAAGGAAGCCTTATGTTGAAATTTATCGAAAATAATTTTTTTCTAATTGTACGACGCATTGGCCTGTTGTTTGCACTACTGTCGTTAGCCTTGATTGTTTTTTTAGGTGTGTTTGGTTATGAAAAAATATCCAGCAGAGCGACTGATCAAATCAATACCCCAGTGATTGAGTTGGCTAAATATCAAAATCCTATTAGCTTAAGCTTACAGAGTAATTTTAATCAGCCAGAATTAGCGATTGAATCTCAGTCAGTTTTTAGTAAAGAATTTGATCAGCAAGTTGAGCATATCATGACTAATTTACAATCATTGCCTAAAGGGGTAATTGATCAATCTGACCTTCAATTTAAAATTAAGGTGATGATTAAAATCAAGGCCAGTAATTATTCACAAGCACTTAAGTTGAGTTATATTGAGTCACTAGCAACACTGACTAGGCAGTTGGTTAACGTGGGCGGCGACCAAGTAAATATTGATGATTTTCTACATTGGCATGATCAAGAATTTGCCCAACAGGTAGATCATCAAGCGCAGCAAAATTTAATGAAAATGGGTTCTGCTAGGGTAGATCAAATGACAGGCTTTATTTCTTTATTAATGGCTGCTGTGGCACTTGGATTTTTCATCATGTTTGTGATGATGCTGGCCATGCTTCGTATTGAAAAAAATACACGCAAATAATCTATGAAAGCAATTGGCTATAACGGCAGTGAGTTTGTTGAGTTTGATAAGCAGATTAACACGCCTCAGGGCCAAGATCTATTGGTAGAGGTTAAAGCAATTTCTATTAACCCGATTGATAGTAAAGTTAAACAAACGGTTGTTAAAGGTAGTAAAGCTAAAATTTTAGGCTTTGATTGTGCCGGCATTGTGCAAGCTGTTGGTGACAAGGTAAATTTGTTTAACGTCGATGATGAGGTTTATTATGCGGGTGACATTAGTCGTGATGGATCCAACGCTACACATCAATTAGTGGACGAGCGAATTGTAGCACTCAAGCCAACAACGCTTGATTTTGCTCAGGCTGCCGCCTTGCCGCTTACTGGTATTACTGCTTGGGAATCGTTATTTGATCGGTTGAAAATCACTTTAAAAGATAAGGAAAAAACTTTATTATTGATTGGTGCAGCAGGTGGTGTGGGTTCAATGGCGATTCAGCTTGCCAAACAAATAATTGGTATGAATGTTATTACTACAGCTTCACGGCCAGAATCAAAAAGATGGTGTGAAGAATTGGGCGCTGATGTTGTACTAAAGCATCAAAATCTAGCTGAGCAATTCAAACAGCAGTCATTGATAAATCCAGACTATATTTTATGCATGGGTGTGCCTGATGATTACTTCAAAGATATGCTTGAAGTAATCCAGCCTCAAGGTAGTATTTGCTTGCTAGCCAATACGTAAGAAGCTTATGATCTTAATTTACTTAAGACTAAAAGC
This sequence comes from Bathymodiolus heckerae thiotrophic gill symbiont, assembly GCF_900128515.1. Classification (GTDB taxonomy): domain Bacteria; phylum Pseudomonadota; class Gammaproteobacteria; order PS1; family Pseudothioglobaceae; genus Thioglobus_A. The sequence continues at coordinate 11,403 of NZ_FQTP01000001.1, read as the reverse complement.
ATCACCTTAGTTTGGGAGATGATGTTCACACGCCCTATGTTTGAAACAGAAGACATGATTGCACAACATCAGCTATTAGACGAAGTTACGCTACTGATTGATCAAAAACGCATCATCTCAATAATGAAGCAACAACTTAAGCCAATTACATTAAAAACCATCACCCAATCACATCAACTAATTGAACAAGGTAATGCGATTGGAAAAATAGTTATTAGCAATACTTGGTAGCTAGCAGTAGCCACTAAGTATTCAAAGTAATAGTGCTACGAATTATATTAGAACAGACCGATATAGTAAAATGAAATATTCAGATGGTATTAATCGATAAAATAGATTGTTATTCAATAATTAACAATGGCTTTGGTGAAAAATGATTGGTAGCATTTCTTGAATTAGGTATTGTTTTAATGGTTCCTGAAATTGGTGAAGTGATACGGTACTTTTCTAGCTCGATTTTCTGAATTTGTATGGTTAAGTTATGCGCATCAAGTTCACGTTTTTTCTCATCAAAAGTGATTTTGGCAATATCCACATCACGATGAGAGGCCACCATGCGATCGTATAGTTCTTGCGTTTGGTTGAATTCACGCTCGGCATCATCAAAAGCTTGTTGTTTAATTTTTTGGATTACTTGCAAATGTTGTAGTTTGAGTGTGGCCTGTCTATTATCAAGCTTAACCAGAATATCACCAGGTTTTACAGCTTCACCAACTGCTTTTATCTCAATAATATTGGCACTTACTTGAGGGTAAATATCTAACGCTAAAACTGTGCTTGATAGCAATATCCCAGCAGTTAAATAATGGTTAAATTTCATAATTTTCTCCAATGAGGTGGTGCAATTGTTTAAGGGTGATAACGTAGTTAAATTCATTTTCAGCTAGTTTTCGTTCGCTGTCGGTGACGTTAACCATGGCATGGCCAATATCGCTATTAATTTCCATTTCATAATTGGCACGCGCTTTTTCTAAATAAAGGTCTCGGTAGTCAAGCTCAATCAGTAGCGCTTTATGAATTTGTCTTAATGATTTAAGCGCTAAATAATAATCAAGTGCTGTTGCTTCTATTGTTTGCTGATATTGCTCAATTTCAAGTTGTTTTTGTCTGGCGTTAAGTTGTAGTTTTGAAATTTTATTAGTTTGCTTGGTATCTGTTCCAAAAGGCATAGAGAGGTTTAGACCTACACGCCAATGTCCATTTTTTTCACGCTGATAAGCTTGATCACCTAATCTGGCATTCGAACTCAATACAATACCTAGGTTGTCTTTTTCTTGTGAAATTTGAGCTTTAATGGCCGTTAGGGATTGTTGCAGTTGTTTGAGTTTTAGGTTGTTATTAAGCGCTTGTTGGTAGTGCTCGAATTCAAAAATTTCTTTTTTGAAAAGTTGACGATAATCGGGTTTAACCACATCATCAGGGCGATTAGCATAATCGATGTCGAGCAGTTGAGCGAGTTTTGCACGTGTTTTAATTTGTGCAGATTCAGCCTTAATTCGTTCAATTTGACTGACCTGAGTATGGGTTTGTTTTTCTAATAATTCCACTTCTGATGCATCTTTCACATCATAATCATCTTTAACGCGACCTTCTCGAATAGCGGCCATGGCTAGTTTTTCTAAGGCAGTTTCATAAGTCATATCAGCCAACACGACATCAAAAAAACCACGCATAATATCAAGCGTTTTGTCGTGCTGTATTTGTTCTAGGGTTGAGATAGCGTTGGCAATATTACTTAGTTGTGCAGACTTATTGATTTCAATTTGTTGGTCAAATAGGGTTTTTTTCAAATAAACAAATGCATGGGAATTATTGCTAGCTGCGCTATAGTTGCTACGACTAGCAAGCTCAAGGTCAAGAGTTGCTTCAGTACCATAAAGATTATTTAAATCATTCAATTGTAGCTGGGTATGATCAATATTAAGTTGCTGCTGCTGTTGAAATAGATTTTTTTTGGCAGAAATCTTAATAGCCTGATCTAATTTAAGCGGATTTGGCAATGCTTGTATCCAAGTTGCACTGAGGGCTAACATTAACAGAGATATGGTTTTTTTCATCGATGTTTGCGCTTATAGCGAACAAAGTTTTCATCTAAGTAGGCTTTTTCCACCATGTATTTTCCCAGTAGTAAAAACTCTTCTTTGTTGGCAAAACCCGTACGCCTAACCACGCGTTTACCGTTTAGATCAAAAAAAGCCAATACTGGCGTAGCACCAATTCTATTATGGCGTTTGGCAAATACTCGTTCAACAGTATCATTACCTTCAAAATCCACCAATTCCAAATCAGATTCGGTATTCACTTTGTAGTTTAAAAAATGAGTTTTAAAATAGCTAGTTACCGAATCTTGATTCAGCACTTGACGTTCCATTTTTTGACAAAAGGGGCAGTCATCCATAAAAAAGAAAACAAAAATACCCTCTTTGCCAGCCTCGTTGGCATCATCTAAATTTTCTGAATAATCATTAAAATGTTGATTAAATAAAGCCTCTGAAGCATGAACAGGACTTAATAACATTAATAGACTGAGAATGAAAAAAACTCTCATATGATTTACTCCTCAAGTAATTATGACATTTTTTGCCACATGAAATCATAATCATAGCAGGTATTTGAATTGTAAGCAACTGCGCCTTTTACTCAACTATTGGCTAGTCAAATAAGGCATCGATAAATTCTTTTGTATTAAACAGCTTAAGGTCATCAATACCTTCACCCACACCAATAAAACGAATTGGTAATTTTAACTCATCAGAAATGGCAAACAGTACACCACCTTTGGCGGTGCCATCAAGTTTGGTAATGCTTAAGCCACTTAATTTAACCGTCTTATTAAATTCTTTAGCCTGGTTAACTGCATTTTGCCCTGCACCGCCATCAATAACCAGCATCACCTCGTGTGGAGCAGCTTCGTTTTGCTTGGTAATGACACGTTTAATTTTTTCTAATTCTTGCATTAGATTACCTTGAGTGTGTAACCGACCTGCGGTATCAGCAATTAAGATGTCAATATTTTTAGCTTGTGCCGACTGATACGCATCAAAAATAACACTGGCTGCATCACTACCAGTTGATTGGGCAACCACGGTAATATCGTTGCGTTCACCCCAAACTTTAAGCTGTTCTACTGCTGCCGCTCTAAAGGTGTCGCCAGCTGCCAGCATGACAGATTTACCTTGAGATTGAAAATGCTTGACCATTTTACCAATGGTGGTGGTTTTTCCTGCGCCATTCACACCCACTACCAAAATAACATAAGTTCCATTGATGTCGGTATCAAGCTGGTTGTCCTCAATTAAGAGTTTAGCAAGCTCGGTTTTTAGAAACTCATAAACACCATCTGAATCTTTTAAAATTTTTCGCGAAGCGTTTTGACGAACAGATTCTAACACTTTATCTGTCGTGTTAATGCCAATATCTGCGGTGATTAACAACATCTCTAATTCATCAAGTAAGTCATCATTAATGGCTTTTTTACCTAATAATAAAGAGGCCAACCCTGAACCGAGTTTTTTTCGTGATTTGAATAAACGCTCTTTGAGAGATTGAGGTTTTTCTACTTTAGTAGATTTGTCTTTTTTAAAAAAACTAAACAAGGCTTCTCGCTATAATGATTGAACTATGAAGATACTAATTTTACTAGCCTTTTTTTTAAGCGCCCAAGCAATTTCAAATTCTAACACTACCGTTATAGGTCTTGCCTATGAAGGAATTACTCAAGCAAGTTTGAAAAATGGGCTAAAAATTATCGTCAAAGTTGATAGCAGGGCACCAGTATTTATCTCTCAGCTTTGGTATAAAGTGGGCGCTAGTAATGAATCTAGGCCTAATACGGGTATTTCTCATATGCTTGAACATATGATGTTTAAAGGTACACGCCAATATCCAGTGGGTGAATTTTCACGCATTATTGCTAAAAATGGCGGTGATGAAAATGCCTTTACTTCTAAAGACTATACGGCTTATTATCAAAAAATGCACAATTCAAAATTAGAATTAGCCATTAAGATGGAGGCTGATCGAATGCGCAATCTAACCTTTTCTAATCGTGAACTGGATAAAGAAAGGCAAGTGGTCATTGAGGAAAGGCGACTACGCGTTGAGGATAATCCCAATGCGAAAATATTTGAACAATTGCGTATTATTTCTTATGATGAATCGGGCGCTTATCATGCGCCTGTGATTGGCTTTCAGGCTGATATTGAGACTTATCGATTGAGTGATTTGAGGAATTGGTATGAAAAATACTATGCGCCTAATAATGCAACTCTAGTTGTTGTGGGTGATGTTGATCCAAAGCAAGTGATTGGTTATGCGCAGCAATATTTTTCAAGTTATGCGTTTAATCCAAATATTGATACGCTTAAAGATAAGCCGCCTATTGCACTAATAAAACAAAGTAAACAACTTAAAGTAAAAGCCAAGTTACCGTTATATACCATGGCATTTCACGTGCCAAGCTTGGTCAGTGCTAAAAACAAAATGCAGGCATATCAGCTAGAAATGCTGGCCTATGTTTTGGATAATGGTTTATCAAAAACTCTAGTTAGAGATCGTCAGATTGCTACTAGTATTAGTGTCAGTTATCGACTGTATGATAAATATCAAACTCAATTTAACATTAGTTTTATTGCCGCTCAAGGGATTGAAAACAACACAATTATTGATGCCATTAAACAACAAGTGGCAGAATTGATTAAAACCCCTAATTTATTGAAAGATGAAATTAGGCGTACAAAAGCGCAATTAGAGGCTAATTTTGTTTTTGAACAGGATCAAATATCAACACAATCATACTATTTAGGCATGCTAGAAACAGTTGGCCTTGGTATTGATAAAATGTTTACATATGTCGACAAAATGAACGAAGTAACCGATAAAGATTTATCAAATGTCGCCAACATGTATTTAAATTTTGACAACGTAAATACGGTAGAGTTACTACCTCAAGGATTTTAATGAAATTATTAATTGTATTGATATCGCTAATTGGTAGTGCGCAAGCTGAGCTTGATATTTCTCAGTGGTATACGCCTGAAGGTGCCAAGGTATTGTTCACCCAAACTAAAGGCCTGCCCATGCTTGATATTTCAGCTGTGTTTGATGCAGCCAGTAGTCGTGATGGCGAACAATTTGGTCTTGCATCGCTAACCAGTGGCTTAATTGGTACAGCAACTCAAAGCATGACTGAAGAGCAAATTATCAACCAGTTTGAATCACTCGGTAGTGAGTTCTCAGCAGCCAGTTTAAAAGATATGGCAATTATCTCAATGCGTAGCTTAACGAGAGATTCAGTCTTGAGACAATCGTTATCACTTTTTAGTGAAGTAATAGCTAAAGTAGATTTTCAACAGGCGTATTTAAGTCGCGAAAAGAAGCAAATTTATCAAGCCATTGAATCAGCTAAGCAAAGCCCTGGGCGAGTAGCCAGTTTAAAATTTAATCAACTGGTGTTTGCTGGTCATGCTTATGCTCACTCAAAAATTGGCACTAAGGATAGTATCAAAGATATTCAGTTGGCCGATTTACAAAATTTTTACCATCAATATTATGTGGCCAAAAATCTTACCATTGCTTTGGTGGGTGATATTAGCAAAACCAAGGCCAAGCAAATTGCACGCCAAATTTCTCATGGGCTCAATATGGGCAAAAAAGCACCTAAAAATCCGTTGGTTAAAAAACTGCAAAACTCACACAATATTCACATTGAGTTTCCCTCTAAGCAAACCCATTTGTTGATTGGACAAACTGGGATTAATCGCCATCATGCTGATTATTACGCACTATATTTGGGTAATCATATTTTGGGTGGCAGTGGTTTAAGCTCTATATTGAGCAATGAAGTGCGTGAGAAAAAAGGCTTGGCTTATTCGGTGGTGAGTTATTTTAGCAAGATGAAATCAAATGGATTATTCCTAATCAAACTACAAACCAAAAATTCACAAGCAAATGAAGCCAAAACAATCGCTTTAGAAACGTTGAAAAATTTCAGAAATAATGCGATTGATGCGCAAAAACTCCAAGATGGCAAGGATAATATCATTGGTGGTTTTGCATTAGAGGTTGCAAGTAATGCGAATATTCTTACTTATCTATCCATTATTGGATTTTATGACCTATCTTTGGACTTTTTAGCCACTTTTATCGACAAAATAAAGCCAATTAGCACACAAGACATCCAAAAAGCTTACGCACGACTGATTAACATGGATAAACTGGTTGTTTTGACCGTTGGTGCTACAAAATAGCCCATTTCCATTATTTCCGAAATTTTACAAATTTCTGTATTTACATGTCGGTTAAAATAAGGCGCAATTGTTACCACCATTAATTCAGTAAATAATATGTTTGAACAAACCTTTAAAAATATTGACGACATTCTGCATAAAGATGCGGGTTGTGGCAGTGAGCTAGACTACGTAGAGCAAACCTCATGGGTATTGTTCTTAAAATATTTAACCAATTTAGAGCAAGACAAGCAAACAGCGGCCGAACTTACTGGAAAGACCTATCAATCCATTATTTCCGCTCAATTTCAATGGTCAGTTTGGGCAGCACCAAAACTTGATAATGGCACTGTTGACCATAACGCTTTAACAGGTGATGATTTATTAGATTTTGTTAATAATGCGTTATTTCCTTATCTAAAAAAATTCAAAGCACAAGCCACAAGCGCCAATACCATTGAATACAAAATTGGCGAAATTTTCTCAGAATTAAAAAATCGCATTCAAAGTGGCTACAACCTGCGAGAAGTGATAACACTTGTTGATGGGTTGCATTTTAGAACACACCAAGAAAAACATGAAATGAGTCACTTATATGAAAGCAAAATTAAAAACATGGGCAATGCTGGACGCAATGGTGGTGAATATTACACACCTCGTGCGTTGATTAAAACCATTGTTAAAGTGGTTTCACCCAAAATAGGCAACACTGTTTACGATGGGGCAGTTGGCTCGGCTGGGTTTTTAGTAGAAGCGTTTAATTATCTTAATCAAGCTAATCTTTCCACAAAGCAAACCCTCACTTTGCAAAAAAACACCTTTTACGGTAAAGAAAAAAAATCCCTCGCTTATATTATTGGCACTATGAATATGATTTTGCACGGAATAGAAGCTCCTAATATTATTCACACCAACACACTGACTGAAAGTTTAAGCGATATTCAAGAAAAAGACCGCTATGATATAGTGCTTGCTAATCCACCTTTTGGCGGTAAAGAACGCTCAGAAGTGCAGCAAAATTTCCCAATTAAAACGGGTGAAACTGCCAGTTTGTTTTTACAACATTTTATTAAAATACTCAAAGCAGGTGGTAGTGCGGGCGTGGTGATCAAAAACACTTTTTTAAGCAACACCGATAATGCCTCTATTGCCCTGAGAAAGGAATTATTGAGCGCTTGTAATCTACACACCGTGTTGGATTTACCTGGCGGAACATTCACAGGGGCAGGGGTAAAAACCGTGGTGTTGTTTTTTAACAAAGGCGAAGCCACGCAAAAAACTTGGTTTTATCAGCTTAATTTAGACAGAAACCTAGGCAAAACCAACCCACTTAATGAGCAAGATTTAGCCGACTTTATCCGATTACAAAAAACCAACGCCGAAAGCGAAAATTCATGGACAGTCGCTATCAAAGATATTGACCAAACGACCTTTGATTTGTCTGTTAAAAACCCAAATACGCCCGAAGAAGCGCCCTTGAGAACGCCCGAAGAAATTTTAGAAAATATGGCAAAATTAGATAAAGAAAGCGAGGAGCTATTGAAAACAATTAAAGCATTATTATGAACCAAAAAAAAGACATTAGATGGAAGCTAAGATTTCAAAATTATTCAAAAGCATTTGCATTATTGCGACTTGTGATTGAAGACAATGAAGATATTTTAACTTTGTCCGATTTAGAAAAAGAAGGGCTGATTAAACGCTTTGAATTCACCCTTGAATTGGCATGGAAAACACTCAAAGATAAAATGCAAGAAGACGGCATTATTATAGATAAAATCAGCCCAAAATTTATATTAAAACTAGCCTACAACAGTCAATACATCAGTGATATAGAAATTTGGATGGCAATGATAAACGATAGAAACCTAATGAGCCATACTTATAACTTTGCCAACTTTAATAAAGTTTTAAAGGCTTTGCAAGATACCTATTATTTTCATCTGGAGACGCTTTATTTGGATTTTATAGAACAAGATTTAAACGAATGACTTTTGGATTAAACACAGCTCAAACACAAATACTACAAAGTATTTTTAAAAAACATCTTAAAACAGGAGTAGTTATTGTTTATGGATCAAGGGTCAAAGACACCTATACAAAATATAGCGACATAGATTTGACTTTAAAAGAAACCCACCTGAGTCTCCACCAAGTTGAGGATTTAATTGACAACATTATAGAAAGTGATTTCCCTTATTTGTGCGATATACAGTTATTTGAAAATATTAATAACCCAAGCCTTTTAGAGCATATTGACAGAATGGGTGAGGTTTTTTATCGGGGTGATCATAATGAATGAAAATAAACCGTTGCCGAAAGGGTGGGAAGTTAAGAACTTGGGAGATATAGGTAAAATATTTAATGGTAATAGTATAAACGCAACTATTAAAAAGGAAAAATACTTAAATATTAATGGTGGAATGCCTTATATAGCAACAAAAGATATTTCTTGTGAAAATATAATTGATTACAGTAATGGCATTAGTATTCCTTTTGAAGAAAAATAAAATTTTAGATTTGTTCCAAAAAATACAACTTTAATTTGTGCCGAAGGAGGTAGTGCTGGTAGAAAAATTGGCTTTACTAGTCAAGAAGTTTGCTTTGGAAATAAACTGTTCGCTTTAATTGTAAAAAATGGTATTAGCAACAAGTATATTTATTATTATTATTTTAGTGATAATTTTCAAAAAGACTTTCAAGGTCAAATGACAGGAATAATTGGCGGTGTCTCTATGGCGAAATTTAAAAAATTGAATATCCCACTTCCCTCACTCCCCGAACAAAAATGCATCGTGGCAATTCTTGATAAAACCTTTGCAGAAATAACCAAAGCAGAAGCCATCGCCAAAACCAATTTACAAAATGCCAAAGAATTATTTGAAAGTTATTTGAATAATGTTTTTAAGGATAAAGGCAATGATTGGGAAGAAAAAAAATTGAATGATATTTGCACAAAAATAACTGATGGAGTGCATCAGAAGCCTAATTACATATCTAAAGGAGTTCCTTTTCTTAAAATAAATAATTTAACAAAAGGAGATGGAATATCTTTTGATAAAGTTAGTTACATATCAAAAGAAGACCATGAGTTATATTGTAAAAGAACAAGACCAGAAAAGGGCGATATACTTATTACTAAAGATGGGACGATTGGTATTGTTAGAATTATAGATACAGACATTGAGTTTTCAATTTTTGTGTCTCTTGCTCTTATTAAGCCAATAAATAGAAAAATATCACTTTTTCTGAAATATATTTTGATTTCACCTTTAATTCAAAAGCAAATTAAACCTAAGGGAGCTGCTCTTAAGCATTTATATTTAAAAGATTTAAGGAATTTTTCTATCCCAATTCCTCCTATTCAAGAACAACAGAAAATTATTCAAAAACTCAACTATTTACAAGTCCAAACTAAAAAACTAGAAATTATTTATCAGCAAAAAATTACAAACTTATCCGAACTTAAAAAATCAATCTTACAAAAAGCGTTTAATGGAGAATTATGAAAAATCCATATAAATTACAACTGTTTCAAAACCAAAAAATCAGAACCCATTGGGATAAAAAGCTGGAAAAATGGTTTTTTTCTATCATTGATATTGTTGAAATATTAACTGAGCAAAAAGACTATCAGGGAGCGAGAAACTACTGGAAAGTTTTAAAACACAGGCTGGTAAAAGAGGGAAATGAAACGGTTACAAATTGTAACCGTTTGAAAATGCTCTCCGCTGATGGAAAAATGAGATTAACAGATGTTGCCGATACCAAAGATATTTTTCGCTTAATTCAATCCATTCCCTCCAAAAAAGCCGAACCCTTTAAACTATGGCTCGCCCAAGTCGGCAAAGAACGCTTAGATGAAATAGAAAACCCAGAGCTGGCGCAACAGCGAATGAAATCCATTTATGAGCAAAAAGGCTACCCCAAAGATTGGATTGATAAACGCTTGCGCGGTATTGCTATTCGCCAAAATTTAACGGATGAATGGCAACAGCGAGGCATAACCGAGCAAAAAGATTATGCGATTTTAACCGCTGAAATATCTAAGGCCACTTTTGGTATGACCCCCGCTGAGTATAAAAACTTTAAAAACTTGCCTGAAAAATCAAAAGCCAATCTGCGAGACAATATGGACGATTTAGAGTTAATTTTTGCCATGCTAGGCGAACGAGTAACCACTGAAATCTCAAAAGAAGAAAGGCCTAATACCTTTGCCAAAAATAAAAATGTAGCAAAAAGAGGGGGCGGAGTTGCGGGAAATGCTCGTAAGGAAACTGAAAAAGAGTTAGGTAGAAGCGTGATTTCAAAACAAAAATATTTGGCTGATGGTAACAAAACAAGGCTAGAATAAGCATTATGAACGAAGCAGAAACAAGAGCCGAATTAATTGACCCACAACTTACCGCTTGTGGCTGGGGTGTGATTGAGGGGTCGAAAATTTTGCGTGAGCGGGATGTCTGTAAGATTACTGATGGCAAAATACAAGTCGGTGGTGGCAGGGCAAAGCCATTGATTGCTGATTATATTTTGGTTTATAAAGGTATTAAATTAGCAGTTGTTGAGGCAAAAAATAATGAACTAGAAGTGGGCGAGGGCGTGGCACAAGCCAAACTTTATGCTCAAAAATTAGGGCTGGATTACACTTATTCAAGCAATGGTAAAAGCATTTATCAAATTTGCCTTAAAACTGGGCAAGAAAAAACAGTTGATAATTTTTTAACGCCTGATGAGCTTTGGGATGAGGTTTATGGCGACCTAAACCAGTGGCGAGAAAAATTTGCATTGATACCGTTTGAGGATAAATCAGGTTCGTGGCAATTAAGATATTATCAAGAAATTGCGATAAAGAATGCCTTAGAGGCTATTGCACAAAATAAACGCCGACTTTTATTAACCCTTGCTACAGGTACGGGTAAAACGGCGATTGCCTTTCAGATTGCTTGGAAATTATTTTACAGTCGATGGACTTTAAGTCGTGATGGTAAAAGACAGCCTCGCATTTTATTTTTGGCAGATAGAAATATACTGGCTAATCAGGCTTATAACTCATTTTCAGCATTTGATGATGACGCGATGGTACGCATCAAGCCTTCGGAGATTAAGAAAAAAGGAAAAGTACCAACCAATGGCAGTATCTTTTTTACGATATTTCAATCATTCATGTCTGGCACGA